>NZ_JBICTU010000024.1:0-145738 GCF_043197795.1 Sphaerisporangium sp. NPDC049003 | reverse complement strand
CGCCCCCCGGCCCCCCCCCGGCCCCCCCCCCCCGGCCCCCCCCCCCCCCCCCGGGCCCCCCCCCCCCCCCCCCCCCGCGGGGGCGGCCCCCCCCCCCCCCACGACGGCGACCCGCAGCGGCTGCCGGGGCAGGGCGGCCGTGATGGTGGCCAGCTCCTCCTCGGTGGGCCTGCGGTCGACGCCGAGCACCGGGGCCTTCGCCGGGGCGCCCGCCTCGGGCCGGTAGACCAGGCCGGACTCGAACAGGGCGAGGTCGCCGAATCCGCGGCCGACGTTGCGCACCAGGGTCTTGAGCAGCCCCGGCAGCAGCGTGGTGCGCATCAGCGGCTCGTCCTCGCTGATCGGGTTGGCCAGGCGTACGGCCCGGCGTCGCGCGTCGCCCTCGGGCAACTGGAGACCGTCGAGGTCGCGCACGCCCATGAACGGGTAGGCGAGCGTCTCGACGTAGCCGGCGGCGGCCAGCGCGCGGCCGACGCGGCGGCGCAGCCGCTGGGCCTCGGTGAGCCCGGCCCCCGCGGGAGCGGCGGGCAGCACCGAGGGCAGCTTCGCGTAGCCTTCGAGCCGGATGACCTCCTCGGCGAGGTCGTTCGGGTCGGTCAGGTCGGGGCGCCACGAGGGCGGCGTCACCGTGAGCAGCTCGGCCGGATCGGGCCGGCCTGGACTCTCCAGCACATCGGCGGGAACGGCCGGGGACGCCTCGGCGCCCTCGTGCCCGGGGACCGCGCTCTGGGCGACCACCGTGCATCCGACCTGCTCCAGGCGGCGGACGACCGTGTCGCGCCCGTAGGCGACGCCCGCCACCCGGTCGGGATGGTCGGCCGGGATGGTGATCGTCGCGGGCTCGGCGTCGACGTGGGCGTGGGTGACCCCGGCGTCCGCCGTGCCGCCGCCGAACGCGACCAGCAACTGGACCGCGCGCCACGAGGCGTACAGGGGCAGCTCGCGGTCGACGCCGCGCTCGAAGCGGCGCGACGCCTCGCTCACCAGGTTGTGTCGCCGCGACATGCGGGCCGTGCCGGTGGCCGAGAAGTGGGCCGCCTCGATCACCAGGTCGGTCGAGGTGCCGGAGATCTCGGTCTCCAGCCCGCCCATCGTGCCGGCCATCGAGATCGCGCCCGAGGAGTCGGTGATCAGAATGTCCTCGGGGTCGAGCTTGCGCACGACATGGTCGAGCGTCTCCAGCGTCTCGCCCGGCTCGGCCCTGCGGACCACGACGGGCCCGCTGAGCTTGGACCGGTCGAAGGCGTGCAGCGGCTGGCCCAGCTCGATCATCAGGTAGTTGGTGACGTCGACGGCCAGGGAGACCGGCCGCATGCCCGCGCGCGCCAGGCGCACCTGCATCCACATGGGCGTCTCGGCGGAGGGGTCGAACCCGGAGACCGTGCGCAGCACGAACCGGTCACAGGCCGAGGGGTCGGCGATCGACGCGGGGTGGGCCTCCTCGGTGAACGAGGGCGGCTCCACGTCGGCCGGGTCACGCCAGGACACGCCGAAAGCGGTGGCGGCCTCGCGGGCGACGCCCCGGATCGACAGGGCGTACCCGCGGTCGGGGGTGATCTCCAGCTCGATGACGTCGTCGCGCAGGCCCAGCAGCTCGACCACGTCGGCGCCCAGGTGGGTGTCGGCGGGAAGGATCAGGATGCCGCTGTGGTCCTCGCCGATGCCGAGCTCGCGCGCCGAGCAGATCATGCCGTCGGACACGTGGCCGTAGGTCTTGCGGGACCCGACCTCGAAGCCGCCGGGCAGCACCGCGCCCGGGAGCGCCACGGCGACGCGGTCGCCGACCGCGAAGTTTGTGGCGCCGCAGATGACCCAGCGGGGCGCGGCCTCGCCGACCTCCACCGAGCAGTAGCGGATGGGCTTCTTGAAGCCGGTGAGCTCCTCGATGGAGAGCACCTCGCCGACGACGACGTTCTTGATCTCGTCACCGACGGACTCGATCGCCTCAAGCTTGAGGCCGGCCGCGGTGAGCTTGTCGGCTACCTCGTGGGCGGTGACGGCGGGCAGGTCGACGTACTCCCGCAGCCAGGAAAGCGGGAACTTCATCAGACCTCCATACCGAAGGGGAGCGTGAAGCGCACGTCTCCCTCGACCATGTCTCGCATGTCCTCGGCGTTGTGGCGGAACATCAGGGTCCGCTCGACGCCCATGCCGAAGGCGAACCCGCTGTAGCGCTCGGGGTCGACGCCGCAGGCCACCAGCACGCGGGGGTTGACCATGCCGCAGCCGCCCCACTCGATCCAGCCCTCGGACTTGCAGGTGCGGCACGCGGGGTTGCCAGGGACGGCCGAGGAGCCCCGGCAGACGAAGCAGCGCAGATCCATCTCGGCCGACGGCTCGGTGAACGGGAAGTAGTTGGGCCGGAACCGGGTCTTGATGCCCTCGCCGAACATGACCTCGGCGAACCGGTCGAGTGTGCCCTTCAGATGGGCCATCGTCAGCCCCTCGTCGACCGCCAGGCCCTCGATCTGGTGGAACACCGGGGTGTGGGTGGCGTCGAGCTCGTCGGTGCGGAAGGTCTTGCCGGGCGAGATGACGTACACCGGAAGCTTTCGCGAGAGCAGCGCGCGGATCTGCACCGGGGAGGTCTGCGTGCGCAGCACCATGCCGGAGTCGACCGACTCCACGAAGAACGTGTCGTGCTCGGAGCGGGCCGGGTGGTCGGGCGCGATGTTGAGGGCGTCGAAGTTGAACCACTCGCCCTCGAGCTCGGGCCCCTCGGCGACTTCGTAGCCCATCGCGACGAAGGCGTCGGCGATGCGCTCCTGCAGCGTCGTGAGCGGGTGCCTGGCCCCCCGGGGCGCGCGGTCCCATGGCAGGGTGACGTCGACGGCCTCCTCGACCAGGACGCGCTCGTCGCGCTCGGCCGTGAGCACGGCCTGCCGGGCGGCGAGGGCCTCGCCGATGGCCTTGCGAGCCCCCCCGATGCGCTTGCCGGCCTCGGAACGGGCTTGCGGCGGCAGCGCGCCGATCTCGCGGTTGGCCAGCGCGATCGGGGACCGGTCGCCGGAGTGCGCCAGCCGCACTTGCTTGAGGTCGTCGAGGTCGGCGGCCGCGTTGATGGCGGCCACGGCTTCCGCCTCCATGCGCGCCACCTCGTCGGCGTGCAACGGCGTCACCTCGACCGGGTCATAGGTGTTCGACAAGAGAGAGCTCCGTATCCAGGGCTTGAGCGGGCACGAGTCTAGTCCGTCCAGAGTGGCGAACCGGCCGCGGGCGACGGGCTGTGGACAACCTCCCGCGAGCTGTCGCCGGAGGTTGCCGAAGCTGTTCCGATCACATGCGGGACGCCGCCGGGAAGCGGTCGCCGCTTCCGTGATCGCCTGCCGGACGACGGCGGGAAACGGTGGTGACCTCCCGCGGTCGGGCGTCCGTACGCGACGCGGCCGGGCCGGCGGATGCCGGCGTGGTGAGGCCCACCGGCCGTCCCGGGCGACGCGTCAGGCGAAGTCGGGAGTGCCGGCGGGCATGGTAAATCGGAACTCGGCGCCGCCGCCGGGCGCCCGCTGCACAGTGATCGTGCCGCCGTGGGCCTCGACGAGGCCCTTAACGATGAAGAGGCCGAGCCCCGTGCCGCCACGGCGCCGCCCGTTGCCGCGCCAGAACTGCCGGAAGACGCGCGAGGCCAGCTCGGGTGCGACACCCTCGCCCTGGTCACGCACGGACACGGCGACTCCCCACTCGACAGGCTCCACGACTATTGTCACGGTACCTCGCCCGTGACGCACCGCGTTTTCCAGCAAGTTTCCGAGGATCTGGTCGATCTTGTCCTGATCGAGCCACATCTCGGGTAGATCACCGAGCGTCTCCAGCAGGAAACGGTCCTCAGGCTCGCCCGCGGCCACCCGACCCGCGATGATCTTACGCGCCCGCGCGGGAACGTCGACAACCTGGCGGTGGATCTGCAGGCGCCCCGACTCTATGCGGGACACGTCGAGCAACTCGGTGATGAGCCGGGTGACCCTGTCGGCGTCGGCGTTGACGGTCTCCAGCATCACGCGCTTCTGGTCGTCGGTGAAACGGCCCCACTTGGCCAGCAGGGTGGCGGTGAACCCCTTGACGCTGGTCAGCGGGGAGCGGAGCTCGTGGGCGACGGTGGACACCAGGTCGGCGCGGCTGCGCTCCAGGCGGGCGCGCGCCGCCGCGTCGCGCAGGGTGACCACCACGCGGACGACGTCGCCGCCGCGCTCGGGCCTGCGCACGAAGCGGGCGGCCACCAGCAGCTCCTGGCCGCCGGGCAGGTAGAGCGAGCACTCGGGCTGGCGGCTGCGGGTGCGCAGGCCGCCGTAGGCGTCGAGCCACTTCCACCAGTCGCGGCCGTCGTTGTCACGGAAGGGCAGGACATCGGGAAAGAGCTTTCCGACGACCGCGTGCGGCCCCGCTCCCGTGAGGCGGGACGCGGCGCGGTTGAGGGCGACCACCCTGCCGCGCTCGTCGGCCACGATGACGCCGTCGGGCAGATCGTCGACCTCGATCGAACATGCGGCATCGGCGTCCCGTGGGTGGGTTTGTCCGCCGCGCACTATCGCCTCCTCGACCCTACAGGGCCGACAATAGCGGGTTTCCCGTACTGGAAGGCAGCCCTACTCTCCGTGGGGGACCGTCCCGCCGGAGCAGGAACAGGTCCCTTTAGGACAAAGGGGCCTGTACGGCTGTCAGAGGGCCTACGCGGAGCGCTGGGCCCGCGCCGAGGCATAAAGGCAGACTCCGGCCGCCGTCGCCAGGTTGAGGCTCTCGGCGCGCCCGTAGATGGGGACCCGGACGACCTCGTCGGCCAGTTCCAGGATCTCCTCGGGCAGGCCCCATGCCTCGTTGCCGAAGATCCACGCCGTCGGGCCGGCCAGGTCGACGTCGTCGAGCGTCTTGGCGCCGGCGCCGTCGGCCGCGAGGACGCGCAGCCCCCGCTCCTTGAGATGGCGTACGGCCTCGGCCACGGGGGCGGCGGTCACGACGGGGAGGTGGAACAGGCTCCCGGCGCTGGCCCTGACGCACTTGCCGTTGTAGGGATCCACGGAGGCGTCGGTGAACACGACCGCGTCCGCCCCCGCCGCGTCCGCCGTGCGCAGGACCGTGCCCGCGTTGCCGGGGTCACGCACGTGGGCCAGCACGGCGACGAGGCCGGCGCCCTCGGGGACGCCCTCGGCCAGCGGCACGTGGATGAAACGGCAGACCGCGAGCAGCCCCTGGGGAGTGACGGTCTGGGCGAGCTCCGCCATGACCTCCCCGCTCGCGGCGTGCACCGGCAACCCGGCGCGCCGGGCGGTGTCCACGATGTCGGCGTGCCTGATCTCCGCGTCCGCGGTGGTGAACAGCTCGACGGCGACGCCGGGGAGGTTCAGGGCCTCCCTCACGGCCTGCGGGCCCTCGGCGAGGAAGGAGCGGTCTCGGTCCCTGAATGCCCGCTTGGTCAGGCGCTTCGCGGCCTTGACCCGCGGAGATCTGATATTGGTCAGCTCGGACCCGGCCACATATCCCCCTGGTGAAACCCCTGAACCGTGACGACGCGCGTGAGGCCCGTCACGGTGGAAATGCCGGAAAACAGTGAACGACCCGCTCCGATACAGAACGAGTCGTTCACTGGGTCGTGCGTGGGCTCAGCTCGCGACCGGCGCGTTGACGTCGGACGGCAGGGCCTTCCTTGCGGTCTCGGCCAGCGCCGCGAAGGTCTGGGTGTCGTTGACCGCGAGGTCGGCGAGGATCTTGCGGTCCACCTCGACACCGGCGGCCTTCAGGCCCTGGATGAACCGGTTGTAGGTGATGCCGTTCGCGCGCGCCGCCGCGTTGATGCGCTGGATCCAAAGGCGCCGGAAGGCACCCTTCTTGTCCTTGCGATCACGGTAGGCGTAGGTCAGTGAGTGGAGCATCTGCTCCTTGGCCTTGCGGTACAACCGCGACCGCTGACCCCGGTAACCACTCGCCCGCTCGAGGACGACGCGGCGCTTCTTCTTGGCGTTGAGCGCCCGCTTTACGCGTGCCATTGTTCTATCTCCCCGGGGGTTCGGTTACTTGCCGAGCAGCTTCTTGATCTTCTTGGTGTCGGCATCGGACATGACGACCTCAGGCGCGAGACGGCGCGTCCGCGTGGACGCCTTGTGCTCGTTGTAGTGGGCACGGTTCGCACGACGGCGAATGATCTTGCCGCTCCCGCTGAGGCGGAACCGCTTCTTCGCACCGCTGTGCGTCTTCATCTTCGGCATGTCAGCCGTCTCTCCCTCAATGGTCCGTGCCGATATCCCGGGTCAAGGTACCCCAGCCAGGAGCATGCCTGGCCGCTCTCCCTGACCCGGTCTTCGGTGTCTTCTCGCATCCCGCCGAGCTGTCAGGCGGGGCGGGTCACTCCTGCGGTTCCGATGCCGACGCCATGTCGTGGTCGAGGCTCATGTCCTCGCCCTCCACCGGATCGCCGGAGGTTCTCGCGCGAGCCGCCGCGCGCTCGGCCTTGGCCTCGGCCTTCTTCTTGTGCGGCCCGATCACCATGATCATGTTTCGGCCGTCCTGCTTGGGCTGGGACTCGACGAAGCCGAGCTCCGTGACGTCCTCCGCCAGCCTCTGCAGGAGCCGGAAGCCCAGCTCGGGACGGGACTGCTCACGTCCGCGGAACATGATCGTGACCTTGACCTTGTCCCCCGCCTTGAGGAACCGCACGACGTGACCCTTCTTGGTCTCGTAGTCATGCGGGTCGATCTTCGGCCGGAGCTTGATCTCCTTGATGATCGTGTGCGCCTGGTTACGGCGCGCCTCGCGTGCCTTCATGGCGGACTCGTACTTGAACTTGCCGTAGTCCATGAGCTTGCACACGGGCGGACGAGCCGTTGCCGCGACCTCGACCAGGTCGAGGTCGGACTCCTGGGCCAGCTTCAGCGCATCGCCGATGGAGACGATGCCGACCTGCTCGCCGTTCGGGCCCACGAGGCGCACCTCGGGCACGCGAATACGCTCGTTGATGCGGGGCTCAGTGCTGATGGGACCTCCTAGGTACCTGGCATTTATCCGCGTCGGTGCTTGACCGTGATGGGAGGTTTCGCGGGAATGCGAAAAGCCCCACACGTCGCGCATGCGGGGCCACCGAGCTCGGTGATCAGATGACCATGAGCTCCCCGGAGGAGTCCGGTAGTGATCCTTGACCCGTCGGCCCTGCGGCCGAACAGGTGGGAGGAAAACCTCCGCTTGCGCGTCCAGCAGCCATGCCGGACCGATCAAGCAGCAACATTACCACAACACCGAGCACCCGCCGAATAGTCCCCCCAGCGCCTTACTATCTGTGATTGATCGGACACGGAAGGCGATGGGTTACTAGGATCGCCCTGTGAGTCTAGACAGACCAGATGGAGGTGCTCATGGCTCACTGGCAGCTGCGGGAGGCGAAGCAGCGCCTCAGCGAGGTGATCGCCAGGCTCACGACGAGGGCCCGCAGGTGGTGACCCGCCACGGTGAGGAGGCACGCTGGTGGTCGGATTGCGCGCGACCTCTTCCCTTCCCGCGGTCGACGGTCTCCTGGCGGCCACCGCCCTTGTTCGAGGATGGACCCTGGTGACACGCAACGTGAAAGACGTCGCGGGCACCGGGGTGCGGGTGCTCAATCCGTTCGAGCCGCTCGTCTGAGGATCTCGGCCTCGCCGGCCGCCCGTACGACCGCGACCGGGACTCCCCCTCGGCCCGTGTGCATCTCCACCTGGCGCACGGCCTGGTGCAGCAGCATGGCGAACCCGCCGACGACCGTGCCGCCGGCGCCCCGCACGGCACGCGCCAGCGGCGTCGGCCATGGGGCGTAGACCACGTCGAACACGGCCGGCACGACGGTGAGCGCCTGCGCGTAGCCGTCCGCCGCCCCCGCGGGCAGCGTCGAGATCACAAGGTCCACGTCGAGTACGGTGTCGAGCTTGTCGAGCGTCCGCACGGTCAGGGCCATGCCGAGCCGCTCGGCGACCTCGGCCGTCTCCCTGGCCCGCGACGGGTCGCGGACCACCAGCGTCGCCTTCGACAGGCCGAGCTCGCGGAGCGCGGCGAGCGAGGAGCCCGCCGTGGCGCCGCCGCCGAGGATCGTCGCCGCCCGGGGTGCCACGACCCCCGACTCGGTGAGCGCCTGGACGATGCCGTGGACGTCGGTGTTCTCCCCGTGCCGGGCGCCGTCGCGGAAGACCACGGTGTTCACCCCGCCGACCTCGACGGCGAGGTCGGCGACGGTGTCCAGCAGGGGCAGCACGGCCCGCTTGAGCGGCATGGTCAGCGAAAGGCCCGCCCACTCGGGGCCCATGCCGGACAGCAGCCCGGCCAGGCCCCCCTCGTCGCACTCGATCGCGTCGTACCTCCAGCCGCGCAGCCCGAGGGCGTCGTACGCGGCCCGGTGCAGGCACGGCGAGAGCGAGTGCGCGATCGGCGAGCCGAGCACGGCGGCACGCCGCTCCATCAGCCCGTCCCGCGGTTCTGGTTGAACTCCTGGGCCAGCTTGAAGAACTCCGCCTCGGAGTCGGTGAACTTGGTGATGCCCCGCTTGGGGTCGGTGGTGACGAAGAACAGCCAGGTGCCGTCGGCGGGCTTCAACGCGGCCTCGATGGCGTGGTCACCGGGGTTGCCGATCGGACCGGGCGGCAGGCCAAGGCGCGCGTAGGTGTTGTACGGCGACGTGCTCTTGATCTCCTCGTGCGTGGCGGCGATGCCGAACTTGTTCAGGCCGTACATGACCGTGCTGTCCATCTGCAGCTTCATCTGCGGCGATCGGTTGAGCCGGTTGTAGATCACTCGCGCGACCTTCGGCATGTCGCGCACGCTGCCGGACTCCGCCTGCACGATGCTGGCGATCGTCATGATCTCCAGCGGCGTACGGCCCACCCGCCTGGCGCCCGCCACGAGGCCGGCGTCGTCGGCCGCGCGCTTGTAACGCGCCACCATCGCGCCGAGGACCTCGTCGGGGCTGGACTTGGGAGAGACCTCGTAGGTCGCGGGGAAGGCGAAGCCCTCCAGCCTGCCCCTGGCGTAGGACGGGAGGTCGAGCGCCTTCGCGTCCTTGGCCGCCTTGCGGAACTCGGACACCGGCTTGCCGGTGGCGGTCGACAGCTGCTCCAGGATCTGCGAGAGCCGCAGCCCTTCTCTCACGGTCAGGGTGGTCTGCAGCCGGCGCTTCGGGTCGAGCAGGGGGACGGCGTTGCTCGCGGCCATGCCCTTGCGAAGTTTGTACTCCCCCGGCTGGAGCGAGGCGCTCTTGCCGGCCGCGCCGATGGCGTTGATGAAAGCCCGCTCGCTGGCCACGACACCCTGGTCGACGAGGGTCTGGGCCACCTCGGTGGCGCTCTGCCCCTCCTTGATCTCCACGAGCACCTCGCCGGTGCCCTGCCCGGTGAAGTCCTTGGGGATCGCGACGCCGCGGATCCAGTTGTAGCCGTAGTACCCACCGACGCCGAGGACGCCGACAATGACGATCATCGCGACGAAGAAGGCCACGAAGCCCTTGCGGCGCTGGCGGCGCTGACGTCGCCTGCTGCGCGTGCGTGCCGTTCTGGAGGAAGCACGAGATCGGCGCCGGGGCCCTTCGTCGTCCTCGGCACCCAGCAGACTATCGAGGTCCAGATCGTTCATAGGTGCGCTCGCCAATCTCCCGGTAGGACCGGCCCGTCGTCAAGCGAGTGCCCCAAATTGGTGCGACATACCAGGCAAGCCGTCGTCCCCGCCCCTTGCTCCGCGCCTGCCGGGGCGACCCGGCGCGTGCGGGGGGCGGTGGCAGTCCCGCTGGGCATCAGTGCTGCCCGAGACGTTTGTTCAGCTCTTCTCGGAGTTTCACGAACTCACTCTCTTTGTTAGTGAATTTCGTGATTCTATGCTGTGGGTCGATCGTGACAAACCAGTACCAATCACCCTTAGCCGGACGAAGCGCCGCACGGAGCGCGGCCTCGCCGGGATTGCTGATCGGACCGGGCGGCAGCCCGGGGTGCATGTAAGTGTTGTACGGGGTGTCGCGCTTGATCTCGGCGTGTGAGGCCACGATGCCGTGCTTGCCCAGGCCGTACATCACCGTGCTGTCCATCTCCAGCTTGGCTCTGGACGCGAGGCGATTGTAGATCACTCTGGCGATCATCGGATAGTCGCTGTCCCTGCCGCCTTCGGCCTGCACGATGCTCGCGATGACCACCACGTCACGCGGGGACAGGCGCTGCCCCGCCGCCCCGGCCTCCAGGTCCACGTGCGCCGCCGCGCGCTTGAACCTGCGAACCATCGAGCGCAGCAGGTCGCGTGGTGTCGTCGCGGGCTCGATGTCGTAGGTGGCGGGGAACAGGAAGCCCTCGACGGTCCCCTTGGCGTACGGCGGCAGCGCCAGCTCGGCGGGCTTGGCGGCCATCTGGCCCAGCTCGGCCGCGGGCAGCCCCGACCCCTTCGCCAGGCGGGCCACCGCCTCGGCGGCGCGCAGCCCCTCGGGAATGGTCACCCGCTTCCGCACCCTGGACTGGGGCGCCATGAGAAGGTCGAGCGCCGACGCGGCGGACATGCGCTTGCGCAGGGCGTAGCGACCGGGCCGGAGGCTGCCCGACTTGCCGCGTTCCTCCACCACGTTGACAAAGGACCGGGCGCTCGCCACCACCTCGGCCTTGACCAGGGCGTCGGCCACCTGCCCGGCGCTGGCGCCCGGGGCGATCTCGACGACGACCGGACCCGAGCCCGTGCCGTCGAAGTCGTCGGGCCTCATGAGCGGCCCGAACAGCGCGAACGCCCCGGCGAGGCCCGCGGCGATCAGCACGGCGCTGCCCCCGCCGACCAGCAGCAGCAGAGCGCGCTTGCTGCGCCCGGCGCGGGCCCGGCGCTCGTCGGCCCCTTCGGGCAAGCGCTCGTCGGTGAAGGAGATCAGGTCGTCGGGGTCGTCGCCGGGGCCGGCGGGCCGCGTCACGCCGAGGGCCCGGCGCTCGATTCCCCACCGGGACGCCGCCCCGGTGGCTCGACGGGTCTGCCCGGCGGGGCGCCGCCGGACCGCTCGGCGTCCAGGGCTGCCTGAAGCAGGACCACGGCCGCCGCCTGGTCGACCACCGCCCGCTGGTTCTTCGCCTTCACACCGCTGGCGCGCAGGCCCTGCTGCGCGGTCACGGTGGTCAGCCGCTCGTCGTAGAGGCGGACGGGCGCAGGCGCGAGCCGCTCGGCCAGCCTGACGGCGAACTGCCGCGCGGCGACCGCCGCGTGACTCTCGCGGCCCGACAGCGAGGTGGGGAGGCCGACGACGATCTCCATCGCCTCGCACTCGGCGGCGATCTCGGCGATGCGGTCGAGGTCGCCCCGGCCGCGCCGCACGGTCTCGACCGGCGTGGCCAGCAGCCCCGAAGGGTCACTGCGGGCCACGCCGACGCGGACCGATCCCACGTCGACGCCGAGCCGGACCCCGCGCCTCACCGCGGGCTCCGGGCACGGAAGCGCGCGCGCCAGATCTCCACGATCAGGACAGCGTCTCCCGGATCGCGTGCTCGACGGCGCCGAGCGCGTCGCCGATCGCCTCCGGACGGGCTCCACCACCCTGCGCGACATCATCCTTACCGCCACCGCCACCCCCAAGTGCCTTGGCGGCGACGCCGACCAGTCGCCCGGCCTTGAGACCCCGGGTGCGCCCCGCATCGTTCACAGCGGCGACCACGACCGGACGGTCTGCGGGCACACCGGCGATCACGATCATCGCAGCGCGGTCACCGGGGAACCGGCCGCGCACGTCGAGAGCGAGTTTACGCAGGTCATCGGGGGAAGTGCCGTCAGGCGCGCGGTGGGTGACGACCGAAACGCCGTTGATGTCACGGGCGGAGGCGGCGAGCTCGCCGGCCGCGGCGAGCACCTGGGCCGAGCGGAGCCTCTCAAGCTCGCGCTCGGCCGTGCGCAGGCGGGTGACGATGCCCTCGACCCGCTCGGGCAGCTCCTCGCGGCGCGCCTTGAGCTGCTCGCTGAGCTGGGCGACCAGCACGCTCTCACGGGCGAGGAAGCGGAAGGCGTCGATGCCGACCAGGGCCTCGACGCGGCGCACTCCCGCGCCGATCGACGCCTCGCCGAGCACCTTCACCAGGCCGAGCTGGCCCGAGCTGGCGACGTGGGTGCCGCCGCACAGCTCGCGGGAGTAGTCGCCGACCTCGACGATGCGGACCTCGTCGCCGTACTTCTCGCCGAAGAGCGCCAGGGCGCCCATCGAACGGGCCTCGCTGAGGGAGGTGTGGTAGGCGTTGACCTTGAGGTCGTTGATGAGGATGGCGTTGACCTCGTCCTCGACGTCACGCAGGACGGTCGGCGGGACGGCTCCGGCCGCGGTGAAGTCGAAGCGGAAGCGACCCGGGGAGTTCTCGGAGCCGGCCTGGGCCGCGCCCTCGCCGAGCGCGTTGCGGAAGCCCCGGTGGACCAGGTGGGTCGCGGTGTGGCTGCGCGAGATCGCGCGGCGGCGCTCGATGTCGATCTCGGCCAGGGCCTGGTCGCCCACGCGAAGCTCGCCGTCGCGGACCTTGCCTCGGTGAACCACCAGGCCCGCGAACGGGGACTGGACGTCCACGATGTCGACCTGCGCGCCGCCCGTGCGGATGACGCCCTGGTCGGAGAGCTGGCCGCCGCCCTCGGCGTAGAACGGGGTGCGGTCGAGGACGACCTCGACGGTGGTGCCCGCTCCGGCCGCCTGGACCGAGGCCCCGTCGACGAGCACGCCGACGACGTTCGCCTCGGCGGTGGTGTTGTCGTAGCCGAGGAAGTCGACCTTGCCCGCCCTGTCGAGCATGGCGCCGAGGACCGAGATGTCGGCGTTGCCGGTCTTCTTCGCCGCCGAGTCGGCCTTGGCGCGGTCGCGCTGCTCGTTCATCAGGCGGCGGAAGCCCTCTTCGTCGACCTGGAGGCCCTGCTCGGCCGCCATCTCCAGCGTCAGGTCGATCGGGAAGCCGTAGGTGTCGTGGAGCTGGAAGGCCTGGTTGCCCGCGAGGGTCGGGACGCCCTTGCGCTTGGTCTCCTCCACGGCCGCGTCGAAGATCGCGGTGCCGGTGCGCAGGGTGCCGAGGAAGGAGACCTCCTCGGCGTCGATCACCGTGTGGATGTGGGCGGCGTCGGCCTTGAGGTCGGGATACTGGTCGCCCATCGCCTCGATGGTGGTCGCGGCCAGCTCGTGCATGTAGCGCTCCTCGCCCGCGCCGAGCAGGCGCAGGTTGCGGATCGCGCGGCGCAGCATGCGGCGCAGCACGTAACCCCGGCCCTCGTTGGATGGCAGCACGCCGTCGCCCACCAGCATGACGCCGGCGCGCAGGTGGTCGGCGACGACCCGCAGCGAGACGTCGGACCGGTCGTTCCTGCCGTAGCGGGACTTGGTGAGCTCGGCCGCCCTGTCGAGGATCTTGTAGGTGGTGTCGATCTCGTAGATGTTGTCGACGCCTTGCAGGATCGCCGCCATGCGCTCCAGACCCATGCCGGTGTCGACGCTCTTGGCGGGCAGCTCACCCGAGATGTCGAAGTCCACCTTGCTGCGCACCGCGCTGAGCTGGAACTGCATGAAGACGTTGTTCCAGACCTCCAGGTAGCGGTTCTCGTCGGCGACGGGGCCGCCTTCCCTGCCGTACTCGGGGCCGCGGTCGTAGTAGATCTCGGAGCACGGGCCGCCCGGGCCCGGCACGCCCATGTGCCAGTAGTTGTCGGCGAGCCCGCGGCGCTGGATGCGCTCGACCGGGATGCCCACCTTGTCGTGCCAGATGGCATGGGCCTCGTCGTCGTCGTGGTAGACGGTGACCCAGAGGCGCTCCTCGGGGAAGCCGAACCCGCCCTCGGACTCGGGCTTGGTCAGCAGCTCCCACGCGTACGGAAGGGCCTGCTCCTTGAAGTAGTCGCCGAAGGAGAAGTTGCCGAGCATCTGGAAGAAGCTGGCGTGCCGCGTGGTCTTGCCGACCTCGTCGATGTCGAGGGTGCGGATGACCTTCTGGGCGCTGGCCGCGCGGGGGTACGGCGGCTTCTTCTGGCCGAGGAAGTAGGGCTTGAAGGGCACCATTCCCGCGTTGACCAGCAGCAGCGTCGGGTCCTCGGCGACAAGGCTGGCCGAGGGGACGACAGTGTGCCCGCGCTCCTCGAAGAAGCGCAGGAAGCGGCGGGCGATCTCTGCCGACTCCATCTCAGCGGCCGTCCTTTACGTGGTGGTGGTGGATTTCTCTTACACTGTCGAGCCCGAATCGCTCTCGCAACTCGGTTTCCCGCCCGGCGGACAGGCGCCTGACCTCGTCGGCGAACAGGCGCGCCTCGGCGGCCAGACCCATGGCCCGGTCGGCGGCGCGGCGCGCGACGTGGTCGGGCTTCAACGCTTGCAGCTTACGCATCACCCAGACCGCGAGATACGCGCCCAGGGCCATGTAGAAGAGCCGCCTGGTCACGACTGGCGCCGCCTCTCGCCCGAGGGGCCCGAGGTGAGCCCGCGGCGCCTGGCGGCGGCGCCGCGCAGGCCGTGGAGCAGCGCCGAGGCCTTGATCAGCGGCTTGGCGAACAGCGTCGAGGCGACGCCGGTGACCTTCACCATGTGGCCGCTGACCTCCTTCATGTTGCCCGCGATGGCCTCGACCGTGACCAGCTGCCGGTTGGTCTCGGCGACCGTGAGGCTGACCTCGTCGAGCAGCGGGACGACCCGCTCGCTCAGGTCGGCGACCATCTTGGTGGTCTCGGTGAGCAACCGGGCGAGCCTCACCAGCACCACTGCAAGAAAGCAGACCAGTATCGCCCAGAACATTGCGACGACGAGGCCGGCGACCTCTCCGGCGGTAAGCATGTCGATGCGTCCCCTCGTAGGTGACCTACGGATGTGCGGCCCGGCTGGGGCGTTGGAATGCAGAGACCCTATCGCGCCCGTGCTCCGCGCCGTCGCTCAGCACGCCACGCCTGTGGACGGGCGGCGGTCACGGCCGGCCGCGCAGGAACTCCCGGATCTTCGCCCATCGGTCGGCGAAATGCGCCTCGCCGCCGTGACGGGTGGGCTCGTAGTAGCGGCGCCCGCGGACCTCCTCGGGCGCGTAGTCCTGCTTCACCAGGCCGTGCTCGAAGTCGTGGGGGTACTGGTAGCCCTTGCCGTGGCCCAGCTTGGCCGCGCCGGGGTAGTGGGCGTCGCGCAGGTGGCCGGGCACCTGCCCGATCAGGCCGCGCCGCACGTCGTCCGAGGCGGCGCCGATCGCCTTGATCACGGCGTTGGACTTCGGGGCCAGCGCGCAGTGGATGACCGCCTGGGCGAGGTTGAGGCGGCCCTCGGGCAGGCCGATCATCTGCACGGCCTGGGCGGCGGCCACCGCGACCTGCAGGCAGGTCGGATCGGCCATGCCGACGTCCTCGGAGGCGAAGATCATGACGCGGCGCGCGAGGAACCGGGGGTCCTCCCCCGCCTCGATCATGCGGGCGAGATAGTGCAGCGCGGCGTCCACGTCGGAGCCGCGCATGCTCTTGATGAACGCGCTGATGACGTCGTAGTGCTGGTCGCCCTGCCTGTCGTAGCGCACCGCGGCCTTGTCGACCGCCTTCTCGACGGTCTCGACGGTGACCTCGCCGTCGGGGACCAGCAGCGCCGCCGCCTCCAGGTAGGTCAGCGAGCGGCGGGCGTCTCCCCCGGCCAGGCGGACCAGGTGGTCCATCGCCTCGGGCGCGAGCCGCACCCTGCCGTCCAGGCCGCGCGGGTCGCCTGCGGCGCGGTCGAGGACGGAGCGGACGTCGGCCTCCGAGAGCGACTCCAGCGTGAGCAGCAGCGACCGCGACAGCAGCGGTGAGATCACCGAGAAGTAGGGATTCTCGGTGGTGGCACCGATGAAGGTCACCCAGCGGTTCTCCACGGCGGGCAGCAGGGCGTCCTGCTGGGCCTTGTTGAAGCGGTGGACCTCGTCGACGAACAGGACGGTCTGGCGCCCGGTCATGCCGAGCTCGCGCTTGGCCTGGTCGATGGCGGCGCGGACCTCCTTGACCCCCGCGGAGACCGCCGACACCTCGACGAACCGCCGTTTGGTCACGCCCGCGACGACGTAGGCGAGCGTGGTCTTGCCGGTGCCCGGAGGGCCCCACAGGAACAGCGACATGGGGGCCTCGCTCTCGACCAGCCGGCGCAGGGGCGTGCCCTGGCCGAGCAGGTGGCGCTGGCCGACGACCTCGTCGAGAGTGCGGGGCCGCATGCGGACGGCGAGCGGCTCCTGGCTCCTGTGGGCTTCCTCCGCCGCCGAATCGAACAAACTCTCCACGCGTTGACACTACCGCCGATAGAGCAGGTCGACGGTGTCGTGGTGGGCGCCCCAGGTGAGCTCGAAGGTCCAGCAACCGGGTTCGGGCACGTCGGTCACGCTGGGATAGATCTCGCCGGGACCCGAGTCGCTGGGGAAGGCGGCGCGTACGACGGGCCGCTCGGCGCCACGTGGATGGGCGACGACGCGCAGGTCCTGGGAGTCGCGCGGCAGCCGTACGTACCAGAGGATCTTGTTGGACGGGCTGGTCGGCGTGCCCGCGCGCAGCGGGTCGGCGAACAGGTAGCCGAGCGCGTCGCCCTCACGGCCGAGGACGAAGCGGGTTCCCGGGGCGTTCTCGGCCGCCCAGGCGGGTGGGCCGCCCGACTGGACCGGGGTGTCCCCGCACCCGCCCTGGGCCCGCGGGGTTCCTCCCGGCGCCACGCTCGCCGAGGTCGCGGGCCGGGCGGGCGCCGCGGAGGCGCCGGGGGCCTTGGGTTCTCCGGAGGCCGCGGGCGAGGCGCAGGCCCCCGCCAGCAGGCACGCCATCACGATCGTCGCGCGTCTCATGCCGGTACTACCGCGCCCGGGCCGATGAGGTTCCCGGCCGCGGGCGGCCCGGCTATCCGGCCCAGACCGCGGTCGCCCCCGTGTGACCGGCCATGAGGACGTAGTAGCCGGCGACCAGGGCGAGCACCACGGTGACGGCTGACAGGACCCCGGTGGTCACTTTCCCGAGCTTGAGGGAGGAGTAGACGAGCAGGAGCGCGGCGACGCCGAGGCCTATGACGCTCAGAAGCAGCGGGCCGGCGTAGCTCTCGTGGTCGTTGATCCGCCGGCCGAGCGCCCCCTCGGGCAGCCCGCCCGCGAACCTTCCGGCCTTGAACGCCTCGCCGCTCTCCTTGGCGGCGAACGCGGACACCGGGGCCGCGACGGCCAGCAGGACCATCGCCCAGGACAGGGACGGGCGCACACGCGGGACCAGCCCGTACACCACGGAGCCCAGAGCCAGCAGTGGGATGAAGATCACGGCGGTGTGGATGATCAGGGGGTGGGCGGGCAGACCGAGGATCTCATCGAACATGTCTTGGCTCCTGTGAAGTGGCTCGTCGTCCCCTATACGGATCCCGCGGCCCCCGGGTTCCCCCGGGCCGCTCCGGATCACACGGGCGACCCCCTTTCGCCCGCGTGACTCGATGATGTCCGTGACGGCGTCAAGTCACCGTAAGAAATTCCCCAGGACAACATTCCCCACAGCAAGCATGCCTGCAGGTAGGCAAAGGGTGATCTTCACTACCCCGCAACCTGGGCGTTTTATACGGGCTCAACGTAAAGGCCGGTACGATTCCCGAGCGCATAAAGTCATCAATCGGCAAATGGAAGGCATACCGTGACCGACGTGGATCGCCAGACCCAGCTGGCACGGGAGCACCGCGAGCGGCAGCAACAGCGGGACAAGAACACCGGCCGCGGCGGCACGTCCAAGCGGAACACGATCATCGGCGCCGGGGTGGGGGTCGTGGTCGTGGTGGGCGGGATCGTCGCCGCGACGACCCTCATGGGCGGCAAGGACGATGCCAAGACCGGCGCGGCCGCCACCTCGACCCCCTCGGCCTCCGTCTCCGCCTCGGGCGGGGCCTCCGCTCCGGCGGCGCTGCCCAGCACGACGGCCGACCCGGCCGCCGGGACCTGCTCTTACCGCAAGGACGACACCGGGGCACCGGCCAAGAAGGTGGGCATGCCGCCGTCGAAGCCGGACCTGAAGGCCAAGACGATGACGATCGTCACCAACCAGGGCACGATCGTGATCCAGCTCGCCACCGCCCAGGCGCCGTGCACGGTGAACTCCTTCGAGTTCCTCGCGAAGAAGAACTTCTTCGACAACACGCGCTGTCACCGCCTGGCGACGCCGGAGACCACGGGCCTCGGGATGCTGCAGTGCGGCGACCCGCTGGCCAAGGGCGACGGCAAGACCAAGGACGACGGCTCAGGTGGTCCGGGGTACCTCTTCGACGACGAGAACCTCGGCGGCATCGGCCTCGGAAGGGGCACGGTCGCCATGTCGCAGGCATCGGAGGACGCCAACTCCAACGGCAGCCAGTTCTGGATCTCCTTCTCGGACGAGAACACCCAGTTGGCCGCCTCCGGCGCCGCCTTCACCCCGTTCGGCGTGGTGGTCAAGGGCATGGACGTCATCGACAAGATCGCCAAGGGCGGCATCATCCCGTTCAACGGCGACCCGATGGCCGACGTCCGCGGCGAGGGCTCCAACGCTCCCAAGCTGCCGGTGATCATCAAGGACATGAAGATCTCCCGCTGAGGATCAGGTCCTTTCGCGGAAGAGCCCCGGCGCGACGCGCCGGGGCTCTTCTCGTGGACCGTCAGGCGTCCGCGGCCCTCGGCGCGGCGGCGGCCTTGGGGGCGCGGCTCGCGTCGACGCCGGCCTCCTTACGCTGCTCGGGCGTGATCGGCGTCGGGGCGGCCGTCAACGGGTCGAAGCCGGAGGCGGTCTTCGGGAAGGCGATCACGTCACGGATCGACTCGCCGCCCGCCAGCAGCATGCAGATGCGGTCCCAGCCGTAGGCGATGCCTCCGTGCGGCGGCGGGCCGTACTTGAACGCCTCCAGCAGGAACCCGAACTTGCTCTCGGCCTCCTCCTTGGAGATGCCGAGCACCTCGAAGACCCGCTGCTGCATCTCGGCCCGGTGGATACGGATCGAGCCGCCGCCGATCTCCATGCCGTTGCAGACCATGTCGTAGGCGTACGCCAGAGCCTCGCCAGGGTGGTCCTGGAAGTTGTCGGCCCACTCGGGCTTCGGGCCCGTGAACGGGTGGTGTACGGCCGTCCAGCCCGTCTGGCGGCCCACCTCGTCGAGCACCGGCTCGAACATCGGCGCGTCGACCACCCAGAGGAAGCTCCACTGGGACTCGTCGATCAGTCCGCAGCGGCGGCCGATCTCCAGGCGCGCGGCGCCGAGCAGGTCGCGCGAGGCGGACGGCGCGCCGGCGGCGAAGAAGATCGCGTCGCCCTCGGAGGCGCCGGTCGCGGCGGCGAGCCCGGCGCGCTCCTTCTCGGAGAGGTTCTTGGCCACCGGGCCCCCCAGCTCGCCGCCCGGAAGGACCAGGACGTACGCGAGGCCCCTGGCGCCGCGGGACTTGGCCCAGTCCTGCCAGGCGTCCAGCTCCTTACGCGTCTGGGAGGCGCCGCCCGGCATGACGACCGCCCCGACGTAGGGCGCCTGGAAGACGCGGAACGTGGTGCCGGCGAAGTACTCGGTCAGCTCGGTCAGCTCGCAGCCGAAGCGCAGGTCGGGCTTGTCGGACCCGAAGCGGGCCATCGCCTCCCGGTAGCTCAGGCGGGGAAGCGGCGTGGGCACCTCGTACCCCACCGTCTCCTTCCAGATGCGGCCGATCAGCGCCTCGCCGAGGGCGATGACGTCGTCCTCGTCGACGAAGGACATCTCAACGTCGATCTGGGTGAACTCCGGCTGCCGGTCGGCGCGGAGGTCCTCGTCGCGGAAGCAGCGCGCCAGCTGGTAGTAGCGCTCCAGGCCGCCCACCATGAGGAGCTGCTTGAACAGCTGGGGGGACTGCGGCAGCGCGTACCAGTTGCCCGGCTGGAGCCGCACGGGCACCAGGAAGTCACGGGCGCCCTCGGGGGTCGACCGGGTGAGGTCGGGCGTCTCGACGTACACGAAGCCGTGCTCGCGCATGACCTCGTGGGCGAGATAGGTGGCGGTGGAGCGGACACGCAGGGCCTGGGCGACCTGCTGGCGTCGCATGTCGAGGTAGCGGTACTTCAGCCGCGCCTCCTCGGAGACGCCCCCGCCGCCCTCGATGGGGAACGGCAGCGGGGCGGACTCGCTCAGCACCTCGACCTCCGAGGCGACGACCTCGATCTCGCCCGTCGGCAGATCGGAGTTCTCGTTGCCCTCGGGACGGGTGCGGACCTCTCCGGCGATCCTGACGCAGTACTCCGAGCGGAGGTCGTGCGCGTGGTCCTCCTCGCGGAAGACCACCTGCGCGGAACCGGACGCGTCGCGCAGGTCGATGAAGACCACGCCGCCGTGGTCACGGCGGCGTGCCACCCACCCGGCCAGCGTCACCTGCTGGCCGGCGTGCTCCTTGCGCAGCGATCCGGCGGTGTGCGTGCGGATCATCGAAACTCCTTGAGCGTGGCAAGCCCCGCCTTCAGGCAGGGGGGAAAGGGCGGCACGAGGCCGCATGGTTCGTTGATCACGAGCGGGTGGAGGTCAATTGGTCAGCTTCTCTTTCAGCGTCGTGACGATCTCGGCGAGCGGCACGGCGGTCTGGTCGCCGCTCGCCAGGTGCTTCACCTGGGCGGCCCCGGCGGCGATGTCCCGCTCGCCGAGGATCACCGCGTACGTGGCCCCGGAACGGTCGGCGCCCTTCATGGCGCCCTTGAGCCCCTTGCCGTCGAAGGCCATGTCGGCGGCGACGCCCGCCATGCGCAGCTCATGGACGAGCCCGAACACGCGCCTGGCGGCCTCCTCGCCGAGCGGCACGCCGTACACGGCGACGCGGGCGGGGGCCTCCCTGGCCAGATCCTCGGCCTCGACGGCCAGGATGATGCGGTCGACGCCCACGGCGAACCCGATGCCGGGCAGCGGCGGGCCGCCGATGTCCTCCGACAGCCCGTCGTACCGGCCGCCTCCGCCGATGCCCGACTGGGCCCCGAGCAGCGGGTGGTCGAACTCGTAGGTGGTGCGGGTGTAGTAGTCGAGGCCGCGCACGAGCCGGGGGGAGTCCTCCCACGGCACGCCGAGATCATCGAGCAGCGAGCGGACCCGGTCGTGGTGGGCCTTGCAGGACGCGCACAGGTGGTCGGTGATCAGCGGGGCGCTCTCGACCTGGGCCTGCACCTCGGGGCGCTTGTCGTCGAGCACCCGCAGGGGGTTGATCTCGATGCGCGCCCGGGTGGCCTCGTCGAGGTCGAGCCCACGCAGGTAGTCCTGGAGGGCGGCGCGGTAGGCGGGGCGGCACTGCTTGCAGCCGAGCGTGTTCAGCAGCAGGCGCACCCGCGTCAGCCCGAGTGCCTGGTAGCCCGACCAGGCGATCGCGATGGTCTCGGCGTCGACCGCGGGGTCCTCGGTGCCGATGGCCTCCACGTTGAACTGCTGGAGCTGGCGGTAGCGGCCCGCCTGCGGGCGCTCGTAGCGGAACGCCGGGCCCGTGGTCCACAGCTTGACCGGCAGCTGGCCGTTGTGCAGGCCGTGCTCCAGCGTCGAGCGCATGACCCCGGCGGTGAACTCGGGCCGCAGCGTGATCGAACGGCCGCCCCGGTCGGCGAAGGTGTACATCTCCTTGGTCACCACGTCGGTCGACTCGCCGACGCCCCGGGCGAACAGCTCGGTGACCTCGAAGACGGGAACCTCGATGTACGAGTAGCCGGCGTTCGCCGCGGCGGTGGAGAACGCCGCGCGGACCGCGAGGAACGTCGCGGAGCGCGGCGGGAAATATTCGGGTACGCCCTTGGGCGCCTGAAAGCTCATTACAGTCCCCTGGTTGGGCCCGCGAACGGCACCGCCTCGGCAAGATACGGGTTCGTGGCTCGTTCGCGGCCGATCGTCGTGTGTGGTCCGTGACCGGGCAGCACCGTCGTGTCGTCCGGCAGCGTCAGGCAGACTTCGCCCAGGCTGCGCAGGATGGTCTGGTAGTCGCCGCCCGGAAGATCGCTGCGGCCGATGGAGCCGGCGAACAACAGGTCTCCCGAGAACATCACACGCTCCCCGGGAAGCCTGAACGTCACCGACCCCCTGGTATGCCCGGGCGCGTGGTCGACGGTGATGGCCATGCCCGCGATGTCGAGCACCGCCCCGTCGGACAGCTCGCGCACGTCGTCGGGCTCGCTGAACGTGAGCCCGCCGAAGAGCTGCTGGCGGGCCAGGAGCGACAGGCCCTTGCCGGGATCGGTCAGCAGCTCGCGGTCGTCGGGGTGGATCCACGCCGGAACGTCGCGCGCTCCGCAGACCGGCGCGACCGACCACACATGATCGAGATGACCGTGCGTGAGCAGCACGGCGACCGGCTTCAGCCGATGCTCGCGAAGCATGTCGTCCAGGCCGGCGACAGCGTCCTGACCTGGGTCGACGATCACGCACTCCTCGCCCGCGGCGGGAGCGACGACGTAGCAGTTGGCCTGGAAGGAGCCGGCGGGAAAGCCGTCGATGAGCACGGAAACGGTCCTCGGTGTGATCGATCTCGTCAAGGAAAGCGGATGGGAATGTAACCGAAGGGTACCGGTGCGGGTCGCCGGGCTGCGAACCATTGCCGGTTGGCCGATACGATTCGCCCACTCCATAAAGGTGGCGGTCGTCCAGTGAGGCGACCAAACAGGATCAACTCGGACAGTCGGGAGGGCACAGCGGTGGCGACCGGCAAGGACCGTCAAAAGCAGCTGGCACGAGAGCATTACGAACGGCAGATACAGCGGCGCGCCGAGCGGCAGGCCCGCACGAAGCGCGTGGCGATCTTGGGCACGAGCCTGGGCGTGCTGGTGGTGGTGAGCGGCATCTTCACGGCCGTCGCCGTCATGAGCGGCGGCGACTCCAAGACCGCGGCTGCGACGGCCTCGGACTCGCCCGCGGCGTCGTCGGCCCCGCCGTCCGCGGGACCCCAGCCCAAGCCGTACGACGCGGCGGCCGGCACGTGCGACTTCGTCGCCGACATCAACGGGGCTCCCGCGAAGAACGTGGGGGTGCCCCCGGCGAAGGCCGACAAGGCCGCGAAGACGATGACGATCGGGACCAACCATGGCGACATCGTCGTGAGCCTGGACACCGACAAGGCGCCCTGTACGGTGAGCTCCTTCGCCTATCTCGCCTCGAAGAAGTACTTCGACGGGTCCAAGTGTCACCGCATGGGGCCGGCGAGCTTCCCCATGCTGCAGTGCGGCGACCCGCTGGCCAAGGCCGACGGCAAGAACCCCGGCGACGGTCAGGGCGGTCCGGGCTACCGGTTCGCCGACGAGAACCTGACCGGCGCCAAGTACACCCGCGGGGTGGTCGCCATGGCCAACAGCGGGCCCAACACCAACGGTAGCCAATTCTTCATCATCTTCGGTGACCTCCAACTCCCCCCGAACTACACCCCGTTCGGTACCGTCACAAAGGGGCTCAAAATCCTCGACGATGTGAGCAAGAAGGGCGTCCTGCCCGGGGGGATGGGCGACGGCTCGGGTGCTCCCAAGGACCCGGTCGAAATCAAGCACGTGACAATCTCTGGCAAGAGCTGACGTAATACAACCAAGGACGCGTAGCGTCCTGGAGGCTGATTCGAGTGCGGGAGGACACGGTGAGCACCGACCCGTGGGGCCGGGTAGACGACGACGGCACCGTCTACGTTCGTACGGCTGAGGGAGAACGGGCCGTCGGGTCCTGGCAGGCCGGTGAACCGGAAGAGGCCCTCGCCTACTTCCACAGGAAGTTCGACGAGCTGGCCACGCAGGTGGAACTGCTGGAACAGCGGGTCCGCGGCACCGACCTGCCACCCGCCCAGGCCGAGGCGACGATCGTCAAGCTGCGCGAGTCCATCACCGACGCGCACGCCGTCGGGGACCTCGCGGGGCTGGAGGGCCGCCTGGAGGCGCTCACCGACCTGGTCGGCAAGCGCCGCGAGGAGGTGAAGGCCGCCCGGGACCACGCACGCGCCCAGTCCCGGGAGATCAAGGAACGCATCGTCGCCGAGGCCGAGCGCATCGCCGAGGACACCACTCACTGGAAGTCCGGAGGCGAGCGGCTGCGCCAACTCGTCGAGGAGTGGAAGGCCGCCGAGCGCATCGACCGGGTGACCGAGGCGGCCCTGTGGAAGCGGCTCTCCGCCGCCCGCACGGCCTTCGCGAAGCGGCGCAAGTCGTACTTCGCCGGGCTCGACGAGCAGCGCGAGTCGGTGCGCAGCATCAAGGAGCGCATCGTCAGCGAGGCCGAGGCGCTCGCCAGTTCGACCGACTGGGGCGAGACCGCGTCGGCCTACCGCGAGCTCATGCAGCGCTGGAAGACCGCGGGCCGCGCCTCCCGTGAGGCCGAGGACGACCTGTGGAACCGCTTCAAGGCGGCCCAGGATCTGTTCTTCCAGGCCCGTTCGGCGGTGTTCGCCGAGCGTGACGCCTCGCTGCGGGAGAACGCCGAGGCCAAGGAGCGCATCCTCGCCGACGCCGAGCGCATCCTGCCGGTGACCGACGCCCGCGCCGCGCGGGCGGCCCTGCGCGCCGTCCTGGAGCGCTGGGAGTCGGTCGGGGCGGTGCCGCGCGAGTCCAGGGACAAGCTGGAGGGCGGCCTGCGGCGCATCGACGAGGCCGTGCGCAAGGCCGAGGAGACCGAGTGGAAGCGGTCGAACCCCGAGGCCCGCGCCCGCGCGCAGAACACCGTCGACCAGCTGCGCAGGTCGATCGAGCAGCTGGAGGGCCGCCTGGCCAAGGCCACGGCCGCCGGCAAGGACAAGGACGTCAAGGAGGCCGAGGAGGCCATCTCCGCCCGCCGCTCGTGGCTGGAGGAGGCTGAGCGCACCCTCGCCGAGTTCTCCTGACCGGCGTACGCTCCCGGGTTCCGCCGTGCGGGGACGGCGGACCGGCCCTCGCGCGCCGGTCGCGGTGACCGGCGCGCCGCCACCCGGGAGACCTCGGCCCGGCCCGCTCCTCCGAAGGACCGGGCCGGGTCTCTCCTGTGAAGGACCTGGCCGGACTTGAAGGACCGGGCCGGCTTCTCCTATGAGGGGCTTGCCCCGCTGCTCCTGTGAAGGCGGGCTCCCACGCCGATCGGGCGGCGAGCCCCGCATCCCGGCCGCGCGCGTGCGTCCACGGCCGGGAACCGGCGTCTGATCGCCGATCAGTTGGTGACGCGGTAGACGTCGTAGACGCCCTGGATGTTGCGCACCGCCTTCAGCACATGGCCCAGGTGCTTGGGATCGCCCATCTCGAACGTGAACTTGCTGACCGCCGTGCGGTCACGGGACGTGGTGACCGAGGCGGACAGGATGTTCACGTGCTGGTCGGACAGCATGCGCGTCACGTCCGACAGCAGGCGCGGGCGGTCGAGCGCCTCCACCTGGATGGCCACCAGGAACACCGAGTCGTCACTGGGCGACCAGCTCACCTCGACCAGGCGGTCGGGCTCCGACCTCAGCTGCTCGATGTTCGGGCAGTTGAGGCGGTGCACCGACACGCCGTGCCCCCGGGTCACGAAGCCCACGATGTCGTCGCCGGGCACCGGGGTGCAGCAGCGCGACAGCCGTACCCAGACGTCGGAGTCGCCCGCCACGATGACGCCGGCGTTGGTGCCGGTGCGCGGCCGGCCCCGCAGCTTGGTGGGGACGGCGGCCTCGGCGATGTCCTCCTCGGCGCCCTCGACCCCCCCGAGCGACTGCACGAGCTTCTGCACGACCGCCTGGGCGGCCGTGTGCCCCTCTCCGACGGCCGCGTACAGCGCGGAGACATCGGGGTAGCGCAGGTCCCTGGCGAGGGCCAGGAGGCTCTCTCCGGACATCAGGCGCTGCAACGGGAGCCCCTGCTTGCGCATCGCCCGGCCGATGGCCTCCTTACCGGCCTCGATCGCCGTCTCGCGGCGCTCCTTGGAGAACCACTGGCGGATCTTGTTGCGCGCCCTGCCGCTCTTGACGAACTTCAGCCAGTCGCGGGACGGCCCGGCGTCGGGCGACTTGGAGGTGAAGATCTCGACCGCGTCGCCGTTGCTCAGGCGCGACTCCAGCGGGACCAGGCGGCCGTTCACCCGGGCGCCGATGCACCGGTGCCCGACCTCGGTGTGCACGGCGTAGGCGAAGTCGACCGGGGTGGCGCCCTCGGGCAGCGCGATCACCTGGCCGCGCGGCGTGAAGACGAACACCTCGGACACCGACAGGTCGAACCTCAGTGACTCCAGGAACTCGCCCGGATCTGCGGTCTCCTTCTGCCAGTCGAGGAGCTGGCGGAGCCAGGCCATGTCGCCGGCGGACTTCATGCGGGCCCCCGCGGGCCCGGAGACGCCCATCTCCTCCTTGTACTTCCAGTGGGCCGCCACGCCGTACTCGGCGCGGTGGTGCATCGCGCGCGTGCGGATCTGCAGCTCCACCGGCTTGCCCTCGGGCCCGATGACCGTCGTGTGCAGCGACTGGTACATGTTGAACTTGGGCATCGCGATGTAGTCTTTGAACCGGCCGGGCACAGGGTTCCATCGCGCGTGGATCGTTCCGAGCGCGGCATAGCAGTCGCGCACCGTGTCGACCAGCACGCGAATGCCCACAAGGTCGTAGATGTCGTCGAACGCGACCTCGCGCGCGATCATCTTCTGGTAGATCGAGTAGTAGTGCTTGGGCCTGCCCTTGACCGCCGCGCGGATCTTGGCCTCGCGCAGGTCGGCGGAGACCTTCTCGATCACTTCCTGCAGGAACAGGTCGCGGCGCGGGGCCCGCTCGGACACCATGCGGGCGATCTCGTCGTAGCGCTTGGGATAGAGCATCCCGAACGCCAGGTCCTCCAGCTCCCACTTGATGGTGTTCATGCCGAGCCGGTGGGCCAGCGGAGCGAAGATCTCCAGCGTCTCGCGGGCCTTCTGCTCCTGCTTGTGCCTCGGGAGGTAGCGGAGGGTGCGCATGTTGTGGAGGCGGTCGGCGAGCTTGATCACCAGCACCCGGATGTCGCGGGACATCGCGACGACCATCTTGCGGACGGTCTCGGCCTGGGCCGCGTCGCCGAACTTCACCTTGTCGAGCTTTGTCACGCCGTCGACGAGCAGCGCGATGTTCTCGCCGAAGTCGGCGCTCAGCTCGTCGAGGCCGTACGCGGTGTCCTCCACGGTGTCGTGGAGGAGTGCGGCGCACAGGGTCTCGTCGTCGGTGCCGAGCTCGGCGAGGATCGTCGCGACCGCGAGCGGGTGGGTGATGTAGGGATCACCGCTCTTCCGCTTCTGGTCGCGGTGGTGGTAGGCGGCCACGTCGTAGGCACGCTCGATCAGGCGCAGATCGGCCTTGGGGTGCGTGGCCCGGACCGTCTTGAACAGAGGTTCCAGAACCGGATTCATCGCGCCACCCCATTGCCCCCCGAACCGGGAAAGCCTGCGGCGTACGGCAGGCGCCGGTTTCTCGTCCGTGCCTGCGGACATGGCTAAACCCGTTTCGTCCGCGGGCGCGGAAACCGGCTCAGGGGTGTCGGTCACTTCGGGCAAGGCCACATCACGGGGCACTCAGACTCCTCACGTCGAGTCCAGATTCTCCAGTGTATCCACGCTGGGGGCACCGACCTCGCGGGAGTCGATCAGACGATCACCAGAGCGCGTACGTCGATGTCGCCCAAACGGTCGCGGCCCTTGAGGAAGGCGAGCTCCATCAGCACGGAAACGCCCACGACCTCGGCGCCTGCACGGCTGACCAGCTCCACCGCCGCCCGGGCGGTGCCGCCCGTGGCGAGCACGTCGTCGACGATGAGCACGCGGTCGCCCGGAGCGAACGCGTCGCGGTGCACCTCGATGACGGCGGAGCCGTACTCCAGATCGTAGGACGCTTCGAGCGTCTCGGCAGGGAGTTTGCCCTTTTTACGGACAGGCACAAATCCCGCGCCCGCCTTGCAGGCGACCGGAGCGGCGAGGATGAAGCCCCGGGCCTCGATGCCGACGACCTTGTCGACGTCCAGTTCGTCGGCGATCGCGTCGATCACGGCGGAGAACGCGGCGTGGTCGCCGAGCAGCGGCGTGATGTCCTTGAAGACGACACCGGGCTGGGGATAGCCGGGCACGTCCCTGATCCTGCTGAGGATCGTCGTGGTCAGGTCGGTCATCTCGGGGGTCCCTTCCAGGCGACAGCGAAGCGCCCCCGTGATACCAGTGAGATCACGGGGGCGTCGCGGGGAACGCTGCCTAACGCTTCTTACGCTTGCTTGCGGCCACCGCGCCGTTGGACGAGCCCGGGGAGGTGGCGGTCGCGGCCGCCGGCTCCTTGCTCTTGCCCGAGGGGACGGCGTCCTTGACGGCCGAGCCGCCCTTGGTGGTGGAGAGCCGCTTGGCGATCGCCAGGTACCTCGGCTCGCGCTCCTTGAGGCGCACGAGCAGCGGGGTCGCCACGCACAGCGAGGAGTACGTGCCGACGATCATGCCGACGAACAGCGCCAGCGACAGGTCCTTCAGCGTGCCCGCGCCGAACAGCGTGGTGCCGATGAACAGGATCGCCGCCACCGGCAGGATCGCGACCAGCGAGGTGTTCAGCGACCGGATCAGCGTGTGGTTCAGCGCGTTGTTGGCCGCCTGGGTGTAGGTCATCTTGGAGGTCGTGCCGAGCTTGGCGGTGACCTCCTTGATCATGTCGAACACGACCACCGCGTCGTACAGCGAGTAACCGAGGATCGTGAGGAAGCCCAGCATGGTCGCCGGGGTCACCTCGAACCCCGACCAGGCGTAGACGCCCGCGGTGATGACCAGGTCGTGGATGAGCGCGACCACTGCGGCCAGCGCCATCTTCCACTCGAAGGCCAGCGTGAGGTAGAGGATGATCGCGATCATGAACACGATCAGGCCGATGACGGCCTTGTTGAGGACCTCACCGCCCCACGTGGCCCCGATGATCTGCTTGCTGACCTGGTTGCCCGGAATGCCGTACTTCTGGGAGATGACGCCCTGGACCCGGCTGACCTCGCTGACCGGAAGGCTCTCGGTGGTCACCCGCCAGCGGGTGGGGGTGTCCTGGACGATGACCTGGTGGACGCCCGCGCCCTCGACCGTGGACCGCACGTCCTGGATCGTGGACGACGCCGGCTTGGTGAAGCTGAAGACCGAGCCGCCCTTGAACTCCACGCCCAGGTTGAGGCCCTGGACGACCATGCCCAGGACGGAGATCAGCAGAAGCACCCCGGACAGGCCGTACCAGAGCCTGTAGCGCCCGACGAAGTCGATGTCGACCTCGCCGCGGTAGAGACGGCGCCCGATCACGCCGATGCGCGACATCAGCCCTCCTGCGTAACGGTCGTGCGGGCGTCGGACGGCTCGCGGCTCATGCGCTCGGCGTCCAGGCCCGACAGCTTGTGGCCCTTGGCGAAGAACGACAGCTTGGCCAGCATCGCGACGAACGGCTTGGTGAACAGGAACACCACCAGGATGTCGATCAGGGTGGTGAGCCCCATGGCGAAGGCGAACCCGGCCACGCCGCCGACGGCGAGGAAGTACAGCACCAGGGCGGCGATGAACATGACCGCGTCGGCGATCAGGATCGTGCGGCGGGCACGCACCCAGGCCACCTCGACGGCCACCCGGAGCGAGCGCCGGCCTTCCTTCATCTCGTCACGCATGCGTTCGAAGTAGACGATGAAGGAGTCGGCGGTGATACCGATCGAGACGATCAGGCCGATGATGTGCGGGAGCGACAGTCGGAAGTTGGCGTTGTGACCCAGCAGGACCACCGCCTGGTAGGTCAGGATCGTCGCCACCCCGAGGCTCGCCACCGCGACGAGCCCGAGACCCCGGTAGTACAGCAGCGAGTAGACGACCACCAGGATGAGGCCGATGCCGCCCGCGAGCAGGCCGCCCTGAAGCTGGTCGGCGCCGAGCGTGGAGGAGACCTCCTCGATCGAGCTCTGCTGGAACTTCAGCGGGAGCGCGCCGTACTTGAGCTGGTTGGCCAGGTCGGTGGAGGTCTTCTGCGTGAAGCTGCCGGAGATGCGGGCCTGGCCACCGGGGATGGGCTCCTCGATGACCGGGGCGGAGATGACCACTCCGTCGAGCACCATGGCAAGCTGGTTACGCGGCTGCGGGGCGCTGGTGATCTGCCCGGTGACCTGCGCGAACTGGCTGGCGCCCTTGCTCTTGAAGTTGACGGAGACGATCCACTCGCCGGTGGTGGAGTCGACGCCCGAGGTGGCGCCGGAGACCTCGGTGCCCTTCACCGCGGCCTTCTCCAGGACGTACTTGGCGGCGCCGTCGTCGCTGCAGGCCACGATCTGCTTCTCGGGGTCGTCCTGGACGCCCTGGCCGCGGTCCTTCTTGGTGCAGTCGATGGTCTTGAACTGCTCGGCCACGGCGGGGTCGACGCCGGTGAGGTCGGCACCGGCCAGCGGGTCCTCGGCGGAGGGGGCCGTCGGCTCGGCGCTCGGCTGGCCCGAGGCCGCGGACGAGCTCGGCTCGGGGGTCGCCTTGCCGCTCGGCGTCGCCTTGCCGCTCGGCGTCGCCTTGCCGCTCGGCGTCGCCTTGCCGCTCGGCGTCGCCTTGCCGCTCGGCGTCGCCTTGGCGCCCGAGGCCGAAGGCGCGGGCGTGGGGGCGGTCAGCGCCGAGGACAGCGCCCGGCCGGCGGGCGTGCCGCTCGGCGCGGGGTTCGCGGTCGACGACGGCTGGGTCGAGGACGTCGGCTTCGAGGAGCTCTTGCCCGTGGGCGCCGGGCTCCCGCTGCCGGACGGCTCCGGCGTCGCGGGCGCGGTCGGCAGCTTGCCGGGCACGGCGTTGGCCGCGGCCACCGCGAGTACTTGACGGAAGCGCAGCTCGGCCGTGGTGCCGACGGTCTTGACGACCTCGTCGGTGCCCGCGCCGCCCACGGAGATGACGATGTTGTCGCCCGACTTGGCGACGTCGGCGTCGGCCAGGCCGGTGCCGTTCACCCGCTCGCGGATGATGTTGACGGCCAGGTCGAGGCTCTCCTGGGAGGGGGCCGCGCCGCTCTGCGTGACCGGTGACAGCGTCACCGTGGTCCCGCCGGCGAGATCGAGTGCGAACTTCGGGACGAATGCCTTCTGAAGAAGCATCGTCGCGCCCATGGCGAGGATGAGTGCCAGGAGCGCCAGGAGCACGCGTCCCGGCCTACTCTGGCTGCTGGTCGATGGGGCCACTGGTGGTCAGTTCTTTCGTCAAGGGGTTTGCGGTGAGCCTACTCAGGACTTCTGATTAGTCGAGCCCTCGTCTCCCCTGTGCTCAGGGGTGTCGATCACCGTCTCGTCGGTGACGGTGTCCCGGACGCCTTCTCCATTGTCCACCGTCTCCTCCTCCACCGGCGTCAGCACGCGGCCGATGGCCGCCTTGGTCCACCGGGTCTCGATGCCGGGCGCGATCTCCAGGATCACGTCGTCGTCCTGGATCGCCGAGACGGTCGCGAACAGGCCGGTGGTGGTCATGACACTGGTGCCCGGAGTGAGGCTGCTCTGCATCTGCGCCTGCTCCTGCTGCCGCTTGCGCTGCGGCCGGATGAGCAGGAAGTAAAAGACCACGACCAGCAAGATCAGTGGCACGAACGATCCAAGGCCCTGCACGGGGCTTCCTTCCGGTAAGAACTGACCGGCCTGGCGCCGGATGTCTGGCGACGAACGGCACGGCCACACTCTGATCATGTCAGCGTACACAGCCAGCCAAGCCACGGAGTTTAGGCGAGCTTGTCAAACCCCGGCAACGAACCCACGCTCCGGCACGCTGGAAAGTTCCCGTTGTCACCGATCTGTGACCAGCCGATACGGCAGGCTTGAAACTTTCAGCCGTCGTGGAGGGACCGGTCACGGGGGCGCCCCCGGAGCAGGGAGTACACGGGGCTCACCTGGCCGGACCAGCGGCGAAGGCCGACGCGGTTCACCGGAGGCACCGAAGATCATTGTAAAGTCCGCCAGTCAGGACGAGTTCGGCGAGGACCGGACCACCCTCAGGCTTCGAGACCGAATTGTCGCGAAGTCCCGCCTTTAACCGGTCTCGGATCGGCCGCCCTGGTCAGGTGACCGGGCCGGGATCGTCGAAGAGCATCGGGTGGCCCATCGCGCCGAAGGCGTCCGGCGGAGGGGTCAGGCCGAGGTGGGACCAGGCGGACGCGGTGGCCACGCGGCCCCGGGGGGTGCGGGCGAGCAGACCCTGCCGTACGAGGAAGGGCTCGGCGACGACCTCGACGGTCTCGGGCTCCTCCCCCACGGCCACGGCCAGCGTGGACAGCCCGACGGGACCGCCCCCGAACTTGCGCAGCAGGGCGCCCAGCACGGCCCGGTCGAGCCGGTCGAGCCCTTCGGCGTCGACCTCGTAGAGGTTGAGCGCGGCCGAGGCGATGTCCCGGGTGATGAGGCCGTCGGTGCGCACCTCGGCGAAGTCGCGCACCCGCCTGAGCAGGCGGTTGGCGATGCGGGGCGTGCCGCGGGACCGCCGCGCGATCTCGTGGGCGCCCTCCTCGGGAAGGTCCAGCGAGAGCAGTCGCGCCGAACGGCGAAGCACCTGCTCCAGCTCGTCGACGTCGTAGAAGTCCAGATGGGCGACGAAGCCGAACCTGTCGCGCAGCGGGGCGGGCAGCAGGCCCGCGCGCGTCGTGGCCCCCACCAGAGTGAACGGGGCGATCTCCAGTGGGATCGCGGTGGCCCCCGGCCCCTTGCCGACCACGATGTCGACCCGGAAGTCCTCCATGGCGAGGTAGAGCATCTCCTCGGCGGGGCGCGCCATGCGGTGGATCTCGTCGATGAACAGCACCTCGCCCTCGGACAGGGTCGACAGGATCGCCGCCAGGTCACCCGCCCGTTCGAGCGCGGGCCCGGAGGTCAGCCTGAGGGGCATGCCGAGCTCCGCCGCGATGATCATGGCGAGCGTGGTCTTGCCGAGCCCCGGCGAGCCGTTCATCAGCACGTGGTCGGGCGGCCGGTTGCGGCGCAGCGCGCTTTCGAGCACCAAGGAGAGCTGCTCGCGCACCCTTCCCTGGCCGATGAACTCACCCAGCCGCTTGGGGCGCAGCGCCGACTCGATCGCCTGCTCGTCGCCCTCGGCGTCCGGCGACACAAGGTCTCTGTCCAGGCTCACGCAGGGCCCCTATCGCACGCTCAGGGCCCGCAGGGCCGCCTTCAGCAGCACCGCGACCGCGGGGGCGCGCCCGGCGGCCACCTCGGCGTCGGCCTCCGGGGAGACGATCGCGATCGCCTCGTCGGCGTCCCTCGCCGAGTAGCCGAGCCCGACGAGGCCGGAGTGCACCTGCTCGCGCCAGGCGGGCTGCTTGGCCTGCCCGTTGAGCGCGGCGGCCAGCGCCGCGTCGGGCGTGCCGAGCTTGTCCTTCAGCTCCAGGATGATGCGCTGCGCGCCCTTCTGCCCGATGCCGGGGACCATGGTGAGCGCCTTGACGTCGGCGCTCGCGACCGCGACCCGCAGGGCGTTCGGCGGGTGGACGGCCAGCATGGCCAGCGCCAGCCTGGGACCGACGCCCGACGCGGTCTGGAGCAGTTCGAAGACCGTGCGCTCGTCGTCGGTGCCGAAGCCGAACAGCGTCAGGGAATCCTCGCGGACCACCAGCGAGGTGGCGAGCCGGGTCTCCTCGCCCGTGCGAAGGGTCGCCAGCGTGCCGGGCGCGCAGTGGACGAGCATGCCGACGCCGCCGACCTCGACCACGGCCGAGTCGGGGGCGATCGCGGCGACGCGCCCGGAGATCGAGGCGATCACAGGGCCGCTCCCTTCGTGGATCCGGCCCGTCCGCCACCGGGCGCGCCGGAAGCGCGGGACGGGCGGGCGGCCTTGGCCTTGGCGACGGCCTCGGCGAGGCGGTTCTGCGTGCCGCCACGCCAGATGTGGCAGATGGCGAGTGCCAGGGCGTCGGCGGCGTCCGCGGGCCTGGGCATGGCGTCGAGCCGCAGAAGGCGGGTGACCATGGCGCCCACCTGGACCTTGTCGGCGTTGCCGTACCCCGTGATCGCCGCCTTGACCTCGGAAGGCGTGTGGAGCGCGACCGGAAGGCCGCGGCGGGCGGCGCAGACGATGGCCACGGCGGAGGCCTGGGCGGTGCCCATGACGGTGCGCAGGTTGCTCTGGCTGAAGACCCGCTCGACCGCGACGGCGTCCGGCCTCACCTCGTCGAGCCAGCGCTCGATCTCGGCCTCGATCGCGACGAGGCGCGCGCCGATGTCGTCGCCGGCGGGGCTGCGCGCGACCCCGACCTTGACCAGCTCAAGCGGGGCGCCCGCGCGCCCCTCGACGGCACCGAGACCGCAGCGGGTCAGCCCTGGGTCGACCCCCATCACCCGCAGCTCAGGTAGCCGCACCGGCAAGCCTCCCGTGAAACGCCGAACACCTGTTCGGCCCCGAACTCTACCCCGGCCGCCGCGGCGGCGCACCACCGACACGCCGCGCCTGCGAGGGGCGGGCAGGCCCGGTCAGAAGTAGTCGATCATGTAAGGCCTGGCGGCGAAGGCGGTGTCGAGGAGGTCGTCGGTGCCGGGCGCGCCGCCCGCGAGAAGCCCGGCGCGGCGGAGCGTGCTCGTCGGGACGCCCGCGAACAGGGCGGACATGCCTCCGATGGACAGGCGGGGCACATCCGCGCCGGGAGGCGCCGTGGTGGCGGTGGCCGTGCCGCCGCCGGAGGAGATCGACAGGCGCCACGCGCCCGAGTTGGCGGGACGCTGCGGATCGTCCACCTCGACGACCGTCTCGGCCGAGACGCCGGCCGGGTAGCCGCGCAGGCCGACGGCGGCGGCCAGGTCGACGAGGCGGAACATCCAGCGGGTCTGCTTCACCGTGTCGTACGAGCGCTCGCGCAGCAGCCACAGCATCGGGTCGTCGGGCTCGACGCTGGCCGTGACCGTCGTGGCCATGGACGAGGCCGTTCCCACGAGCGACCACAGCGCCCTCGCCGTCGCCTCCGACCCGGCCACGAGGTTGTCGACGTCGATGTCCCCGTCGTGCCAGCGGTAGAGGACGAAGCCGTCGTCGGCGAGGTAGGCGAAGTCGTCCTCGCCGGAGAGCCACAGGCGGGCGACGCGCTCCTCCCAGCCGAGAGGCCCCGAGGCGCGCGTGGCGGCGTAGACGCGGTCGAGCACGCTCCTGAGCTCGGGGGCGTCGTCGGGGCCCATGCGCCTCAACTTGACGCCGCCGTCGGGGGCGCTCAGCGTGCGAAGGGCCTCGGCGGGCACCGTGATCCTGTTACGCGCCCCGGCGTGCTCCCAGCCGAGGCTCCGGTACAGCGGGGTGGTCGCGGGGTACAGCGCGGAGGCGACGTGGCCGAGCTCGGCGCAGCGCTCCAGCGTCCCCCGCATCAGGAAGCGGCCCACTCCGCGCCCGCGCTCCTCGGGCGCCACCGTGACGCTCGCCACGCCGCCCATCGACAGCGGACGGCCGTGCCACCACTGGTCGTAACGGTTGATCCTGCTCGTGCCGATCAGGCGCCCGCCGTCGAAGATCCCGAGATAGCGCCCCTCGGCCAGGGTCGGCGTCACCATGGCCCGCCACGGCTCCACGCTGCTCGCGGGGAGGGGGCCGAAGGCCCGCTTACGGCTGTCGAGCACGGCGTCGAGGTCATCGGCCGTCACATCACGGATCTCCACAACGGCCAAACCTATGGCGACCGCCCGGACCCGGTCGAATTATTTTCCCGCGCCCACCTGGCCCGTCGCCGTACGGATCAGGGAAAGACGCGTCACCCCCGGCACGGCCGGGGGTGACGGCGGGCTCGGCCGGCTAGTCGAGCTTCGCCAGGACGTCGTCGGAGACGTCGAAGTTGGCGTAGACGTTCTGGACGTCGTCGCTGTCCTCAAGGGCGTCGATGAGACGGAAGACCTTGCGCGCGGAGTCCTCGTCGAGGGGGACGCTGAGCGTGGGCATGAAGCCGCTCTCGGCCGAGTCGTAGTCGATGCCGGCGTCCTGCAGGGCCTTGCGCACCGGGACGAGGTCACCGGCCTCGGAGACGACCTCGAAGGAGTCGCCCAGGTCGTTGACCTCCTCGGCGCCCGCGTCGAGGACGGCGGTCAGCACGTCGTCCTCACCGAGGTCGCCCTTGGGGACGATCACCACGCCCTTGCGGTTGAACATGTAGGACACCGAGCCGGGGTCGGCCATCGAGCCGCCGTTGCGCGTCATGGCGACACGGACCTCGGAGGCCGCGCGGTTGCGGTTGTCGGTGAGGCACTCGACGAGCACCGCGACTCCGCCGGGCGCGTAGCCCTCGTACATGATCGTCTGCCAGTCGGCGCCACCGGCCTCCAGGCCGCCGCCGCGCTTGCGCGCGCGCTCGATGTTGTCGACCGGGACCGAGCTCTTGCGCGCCTTCTGGATGGCGTCGTAGAGGGTCGGGTTGCCCTCGGGGTCAGGACCACCCGTCCGGGCCGCCACCTCGATGTTCTTGATGAGCTTGGCGAAAAGCTTGCCGCGCTTGGCGTCGATCACGGCTTTCTTGTGCTTCGTCGTCGCCCATTTGGAGTGGCCGGACATCGGCTAGAGCTCCCTCACCATCTCGACAAAATACGAATGAACCCGCGTGTCCCCGGTCAGCTCGGGATGGAAGGACGTCGCGAGCAGAGGTCCCTGCCGGACCGCGACGATCCTATCTCCCGGCTCGGCCAGTCCCAGCACCTCGACGTCCGCGCCCACCGACTCGACCCAGGGAGCCCGGATGAAGATGGCGCGCATGAGACCGCGCCCCGCGAAATCCAAGGATGCCTCAAAAGAGTCGACCTGGCGGCCGAAGGCGTTGCGGCGCACCACCATGTCGATGCCGCCGAGCGTCTGCTGCCCCGCGATGCCGCCCTCGATGGAGTCCGCCAGCATGATCATGCCGGCGCAGGATCCGTAGGTCGGCATGCCCGACTTGACGCGCATGCGCAGCGGTTCGAGCAGCTCGAACGCCTCGGCCAGCTTCCAGATGGTCGTGGACTCGCCACCGGGGATCACCAGCGCGTCCACCGCTTCGAGCTCCGCCATGCGGCGGACGGCCACGGCCCTCGCGCCCACCGCCTCCAGGGACCTGACGTGTTCACGCACGTCGCCCTGGAGGGCGAGCACGCCGATCATCGGCGCAGAGGTCACCGGTGTTCCTCCCAATCACTGATCGAGCCGATCACTGCTCGAATGCTCAGGTGCCGTGGGGCCCCGGGTCGCCGGTCTGGCCCCCGCTCGGTTCTCCGAGGGGTACGGAAGCGCCACGGCACGCCGGTCCCACATAGGGACGCATGCGTCTCGAAAGCGTACGGCCATGCGGAACAACGCCCCAAACCGCCCGGGACTTCCCTGCGACGGAGCGGCCGGGTCAGGTCTGGCGGAGCAGTCCGGGGAAGCGGTCCGCGACGACGAACGTGGCCGCCGTCAGCACCGGGGCGCCCGGGGCGCTGACGTACCGAACGATCTTGAAGTCCGCGGTGAGCGCGGTGGGCTCGATCTTGACCATGAGGTAGCCGCGGCGTCTGAGGTGGAATTTCAGGTGCGGGTTCTTGGCCAGCAGCGAGTCCCTGGCTGGGTCGGCGTCGTGGCCGTCGCCACCGCTGGTGATCGAGGTGACGGCGAGCTCGGTGCCCACCACGCGCGAGTCGGGGTCGTCGTAGTCGAGGGCGAGCTCACCGGCCCAGTGCGAGTGCACGTCCCCGGTCAGCACGATGGCGTTGCGCACCCCCGCGTCGACCCAGCCGCGGGTGACCCTGGTCCGCGACCCGGAGTACCCGTCCCAGGCGTCCTGCCTGACCACCAGGCCAGAGCCGGGACGCTTGTCGCGCCGGCCGAAGAAGATCTGCTGGCCGATGACGTCCCACAGCGCCTTGGACTCGTGGAAGCCTTCGAGGAGCCAGCGCTCCTGCGCGGCCCCGGTGATCGTACGGGCGGGGTCCATGGACTCCGGGCAGTCCTTGAAGCCGGCCGAGCCGCAGAGGTAGCCGTCGCGGTACTGGCGGGTGTCCAGCATGTGGAGGGTCGCCAGGCTCCCCCACCGCAGCCGCCGGTAGAGCTGGATGGCCGGTCCCTTGGGCTGGGCGGCCCGGCGCAGCGGCATGTGCTCGTAGTAGGCGCGGAACGCGGCCTCGCGCCGGTCGGCCGGCAGCAGCTTCGTCCAGTTGTTGCGGACCTCGTGGTCGTCCATGATCGCGACCCACGGCGCGGCCGCGTGCGCCGCCCGCAGCTCGGGGTCGGTCTTGTACAGCGCGTGCCTGCGCCGGTAGTCGCTCAGCGTGCGGGCCTCCGGCCCCTCGTGGTCGCGCACGTTGCCGCCGGGGCACTTCTGCTCGCCCTTGCCGTACTCGTAGATGTAGTCGCCGAGGTGCAGGATCAGGTCGGGGCGTTCCTGCGCCATCCGCGTGTAGACGGTGAAGTGCCCGTGCTGGTAGTTGGCGCACGAGGTGACGGCCAGGTTGAGCGACCTCGGCAGTGTGCCGGGCGCGGGAGCGGTGAGCGCCCGCCCGATCGGCGAGACGTAGGGCCCGGCCTTGAAGCGGTACCAGTACTCGCGGCCGGGATCGAGCCCTGTGACCTCGGCGTGCACGCTGTGCGCCCACTCGCGCGCGGCCTCCTCGGTGCCGCGCCGTACGACGTTCGCGCAGGCCGGGTCGGTGGCGATCTCCCAGTAGACCGGCACAGGGGCGGGGGGCATGCCTCCGAACCCGTCCTCGGCGAGAGGCACGGGCGCCAGGCGCGTCCACATGACGAAGCCGTCGGGGGCGGGATCGCCACAGGCCACGCCGAGCGTGAAGGGGTCGCCATAGGAGACCCGCATGGGCGGCACTCCCGCTGCCAGCCCCATCACGAGGAACGATCGCCTGTCGAGCACATGACGATCATTAACTATTCACAGCAAACGCCAGGTATAAGGACACCCAGGTCAGAGGGGATATTTCCGGACGATCAGCATCACGCCTTCCCAGCACCGCGGAACGCGGCGCCGGGAAGGCGGAATGAGAGTCCGGGCTGCCCCGGAGGGCTACCAGCCCCGGGTGGCCAGGCGCTCGGACTCGGGAAGGTTCGCGAGGTTGATGCCGACCATGGCCTCGCCCAGGCCGCGCGAGACCTTGGCGATGACGTCGGGGTCGTCGTAGAACGTGGTGGCCTTGACGATCGCGGCCGCGCGCTTGGCCGGGTCACCGGACTTGAAGATACCCGAGCCGACGAAGACGCCCTCGGCGCCGAGCTGCATCATCATGGCGGCGTCGGCCGGGGTGGCGATGCCGCCCGCGGTGAACAGCACGACGGGCAGCTTGCCGGTCTTGGCGATCTCGGCGACGAGCTCGTACGGCGCGCGCAGCTCCTTGGCGGCGGCGTAGAGCTCGGCCTCGTCGAGGGCGGCCAGGCGCTTGATGTCGCCGCGGATCTGGCGCATGTGGCGGGTGGCCTCGACGACGTTGCCGGTGCCGGCCTCTCCCTTGGAGCGGATCATCGCGGCGCCCTCGGCGATGCGGCGCAGGGCCTCGCCGAGGTTGGTCGCCCCGCAGACGAAGGGCACGGTGAAGGCCCACTTGTCGATGTGGTTGGCCTCGTCGGCGGGGGTGAGCACCTCGGACTCGTCGACGTAGTCGACGCCGATGGCCTGGAGCACCTGGGCCTCGACGAGGTGGCCGATGCGGGCCTTGGCCATGACGGGGATGGAGACGGCCGCGATGATGCCGTCGATCATGTCGGGGTCGCTCATGCGCGACACGCCACCCTCGGCGCGGATGTCGGCGGGCACACGCTCAAGGGCCATGACGGCGACCGCGCCGGCGTCCTCAGCGATCTTGGCCTGCTCGGGGGTGACGACGTCCATGATGACGCCGCCCTTGAGCATCTCGGCCATGCCGCGCTTCACGCGGGCGGTGCCGGTGACGGCGGTGTCGGTGACTTCGGGGGTGCTGCTGGACACGGTCTTTCCTCACGGGCGCGACAATGGGTTCCCGTCCCATGTTAGGCGCTGATCAGCATGGCCCTTGACGGTCCGGATGTCACATGTTCGGGGCATCGTTGACACGGTGTACGACCCCGCCTCCCTTCCGGGAGTGAGACCCGAGGTCGAGGGGGTCACGCGGACGGGTTCGCGCGGCGGGCTCAGGGCTGCACGGGCTTCGGAGCCGCGAGCACGATCCACACCTGGCCCCGGCTGAACGTTATCGGCTCGCCGCCCTCGGTGGTGAACATGGTGCCCGCCTTCTCCGACGAGCGCGACCATTCCGCCTTGTAGGCCTTGCCATCGCGCAGGACGACCGCCTTGCCGGTGCCCGTCGTCTGGATCAGCGGCGTGTAGCTGCCGGTGAAGTCGTGGAACTCCGACCTGGTGGTCTTGGCGTACTGGATGACGATCGTGGGGGCGCCGAGCTGGCCTCCCTCGGCCGCCATGTCCTTCTTGCCGTCCTGCGTGACCAGCCAGCGCTTCTGGGCGGCGGACCAGGTGAACGTGAAATTGGCTGCCGGATATTTTACGGAAAATGACTTTTTGGGGGTTCCACCCTCGGGCGCGTCGCCGAATTCCAGGCCGATGTCCTTGGCCTTGGTCGCCTTGGGCGCCCCCGCCAGCAGCTTCTTGGTGTCGGCGAACAGGTTGTACGGGGCGACCCGTCCGGGCTGGCGGAAATACGCGCCGGGCGCGGCGCTGTCGGAGACGTCGAACAGCGACGCCGCCCTGACCAGGGGGACCATCCTGGTCTGCACGCCCGAGTAGGCCAGGGCGGGCTTGCCGAACATCGGCAGCAGGTGCAGGTCGGAGATGCGCGCGCTGCGGACGGGGCCGACCTTCTCGGGGATCTTGGAGGAGAAGACCGCCATCAGACGGGTCAGCCCGCCCTCGACCTGCTCGACGAACACGAGGTCGGCGCTGCGCAGGCCGAGTTGCGGCTTGCCGGACGAGGTGTTCTCGATCTTCACGGCCAGCACCGGCCTGCGGCTCGCCACCGGCTGCCCGGTGAACGGGTGCTCGGGCGGCGGTGAGGGGGTCGCCGCCGCCGTCCCGACGGGCTGGGCTCCCCCGGAGGCCGGCGTGGCCCCGCCGGATGACGAGCACGCCACCGCGGGCGCTAGAACGGCGGTTCCCGCAAGCGCGATGCCAATCATCCGTTTTACCCGCACAGCCCGGCTCCTCCCGATTTCTCCTAAAACGCCATGAGCTTACCGATGGTTGGCGACAGGTTTCCGCTGGTGCGCAGGAAGTTCCGTCGATTCACAGCCACGCTGGAGCAAAGCGCAGGTCATGTTCCCAGCGGGAGGCGAAGGAAGCGTCATGGAGGCCACCGGTGAGGACGGACGGGCGCGCGGACGGCCCGTCAGGACTGCTGGGCGAACGACGCGGGCTCGTCGTCGTCGATCTCGAAGTACGACGGGTACTCGGTGTGGCCGGCCAGGCGCAGCGTGCGGGCAAGCCAGCGGCGCTGGGCCTGCCGGGTCACCTCGACCGCGTTGTTGTAGAACCGGCGCGAGTAGATCACCTTCGTCACGGCGGTGTCCAGCTCGGCCATCAGGTCGGGCCCCGACGGGGTCTCGGCCAGCCGCTCGCGGAAGCGCTCCTGGTCCATCACGGCGCGAAGAGCCCGCGACAGGTCGCTCTCGGCGTGCTCACGCTCCTCCGGCCCTGCCGTTCGCGCCTCGTGCGTCGCCGCGGCGAGCACCAGGCTGGTGGCCGGGTCGAGCACCCGGGAGGCGGCGAGCTCCATGCAGACGGCGGCCCGGCGTACGAGCGCGGCGTCCAGCGCGGCACGGGCGGTCTCCAGGCGGATGTGCAGGCGGTCGAGCCGCCCGGCCCTCCAGGAGATGTAGACGGCCGCGAGCACGACCGCCACTCCCACCACCAGGATGACCATCGTGGTGGTCACGAGGCCTCACCCCCGTGGGCCCGGACACCCTCGGGCACCCGGGCGGCATGGTCGGCGGGGCCGGCCGGGCGGGCGTCGGGCTCGCGCACCCGGCCCTGCTGCTCCTCCTCCACGCCCCCGGCCGCGGTCGCGGTGACCGTCTCGTACACCCGCACGACGTCGCGGGCCACGGTCGACCAGTCGTACTTGCGCACGGCCAGGCGGGCCTCTCCGGCCAGCTTGGCGCGGCAGGCCGGATCGTCGAGCAGTGCGGCGGCCTCGCGGGCGAGCGAGGCGGCGTCGCCGGTCGCGAAAAGCGCTCCCGCCTGCCCGTCTCCCAGCACCTTGCGGAACGCCGGGATGTCGCTGGCCAGCACGGTGGCGCCGGCGGCCATCGCCTCGGCGAGCACGATGCCGAAGCTCTCGCCATGGGTGTTCGGCGCGCAGAAGACGTCGACGGAGTGGTAGGCGCGGGCCTTGTCCTCCTCGCTGACCATGCCGAGGACGCCGATGCGGTCGCGCAGCCCTGCGGGGACCCTGGCGAGCACGTCGTCGGCGTCGCCGGGACCCGCGACGAGCAGCCGCAGGCCGGGACGCTCGGGCGCGAGCAGCGTGAACGCCTCCAGCAGTACCGGAAGGCCCTTGCGCGGCTCGTCCATGCGGCCGAGGAACCCGATCACTCCACCGTCGGGACCCCAGCCGGGCAGGGGCTCGGCCTCGGCGTACCGGCTCACCGTGACGCCGTTGGGGATCAGGACCGCGTCGCCCCCGAGGTGCTCCACCAGGGTCTTGCGCGCGGCGTCCGACACGGCGATGCGGCCGGTGATCTTCTCCAGCGCGGTGTGCAGCACGGGCGCGGAGACCGACATGGCGCGCGAGCGCTGGAAGGAGGCGTGGAAGGTGGCCACGATCGGGCCGCGGGCGGCCCAGCAGGCCAGCAGGCCCACCGAGGGGACGGCGGGCTCATGCACGTGGAGCACGTCGAAACGGCCCTCGCGCAGCCACTTGCGCACGCGGTTGGCCGAGAGGAAACCGAACGCCAGGCGTGCCACCGAGCCGTTGTACGGCACGGGGATGGCGCGGCCCGCCGAGGTCACGTAGAACGGCAGCGGCGCGTCGTCGGACGCGGGCGCGAGCACCGACACGTGGTGGCCGTCGGCGATGAGCGCCTCCGCCAGGTCGCGGACATGCGCCATGACGCCGCCGGGGACGTCCCAGGTGTAGGGGCAGACCATGCCGACCCTCATGATGCGATCACCGTGGCTCCAGGTCGTCGAGCCAGAGCCGCTGCAGCATGTGCCAGTCCTCAGGGTGCCGGGAGATGCCCTCCTGGAAGACGCGCGCCATGCTCTGCGTCATGACCGCGACCTTCTCCTGACGGGTGCCCTCGGCGGGGACGGGGATCTCCTCGTGGATGTGCACGCCCCAGCCGTCGCCCTCGAACCACAGCGTGGCCGGGTGCAGCGCCGCGCCGGTCTGGAGCGCCAGAAGCGCGGGACCGGCGACCATGCGCGTCGTGCCGTCGAAGAAGTCGACCTCGATGCCCTTCTCCGTCAGGTCGCGCTCGGCGGGCAGGCAGATCGGTCGGCCCGCACGCAGCCGCTGGGCCAGGGTGCCGAAGGCGTGGGCGGTGCCGCCTCCCTTGGCGGTGAGCGGCAGCACCTCCATGCCGAGGCTCTCGCGGAAGGCAACGAACCGCTCGTACAGCGACTCGGGCTTGAGCCGCTCCATGACCGTGGTGAAGGGGTAACCCTTGTGGATCAGCCAGGCGCCGGCGAGGTCCCAGTTGCCCATGTGGGGCAGGGCGAGCACGATGCCCCGGCCGGAGTCCACCGTGGAGAAGATCCTGTCCCCGTGGACGTCGTGCATACCGGTGAGGATGCGTTCCTTGCCGATCACCGGCAGGCGCAGCGCCTCCATCCAGTAGCGGAAGTAGGAGCGCATGCCGGCCCTGCTGAGGTCGCGGATCGAGGGGTCCGTGACATCCTTGCCCGTCACCCGGGCCAGGTTCGATTCGAGGCGCCGCACGAGCTTGCCGTGCCGCCACCACATGAGGTCGGCGATGAGGCGGAAGGCCCACGCTGCAAGCGGCTCGGGCAGCTTCGGCACGAGCACCCAGCCCAGGTGGTACGCCCAGGCGACGAGCCGATCAGTCAACGCGAGGTTCACCCCCAGAAGTCGGTAAGAAGACCTGTCCTAGAAGAAGAAGGCCATAAGTTCATGTTGTCACCGTCTGGCGGTAAACGTGGAGGATGCGCTGGCCGGCGGTGAAGGCGCTGGCCACCGCGAGGAGCCAGAGGCCCGCCGCGAGGATGTACGGCACGCCGAGCCCCCCGAGACCGGCGGCGACGAGCACGACCAGGAGCCGCTCGGACCGTTCCGCCAGCCCGACGTCGCAGGTCAGCCCCAGCCCCTCGGCACGCGCCTTGGCGTACGACACGACGGCCCCGGCGACCAGGCAGAACAGCGCGACGCCCGCGAGGACCGTCTCGCCGGTGGACATGAACCACAGGATCAGCCCTGAGAAGATCGCGGCGTCGCCGACCCGGTCGAGGGTGGAGTCGAGGAAGGCGCCCCAGGTGCTGCCGGTGCCGAGCATCCTGGCGAGGACGCCGTCGAGCAGGTCGGCGAGGACGAAGAACGTGATGACGACCGAGCCCAGGAACAGCTGGCCGCGCGGATAGAAGGCGAGCGCCCCCGCGGCGACGCCGAGCGTGCCGAGGAGGGTGATGACGTTCGGACTGACCCCCCGGCGGGCGAGCGCCCGGCCCAATGGGGTGAGCACACGGGTGACGGCGGGGCGCAGGAGCTTCAACATCGCGGTCCGATCGTAGGCCACGTGAGGCCCCTGGTTCGAACGAAGTGCTCGTGGTGAGCGACCAGGGGTGAATCGTGTGCGAGAGAACGGGGAATGGGGAAGGAGACAGACGACAGGGGTACGGCCGGCGAACACGCGAGCAAGTTCAGGCATCATTTCGCAAGCACTTTTGCCTGTTCCCTCTTGTGATCCGCGCCACAGAGGTAAAGGGTGAATGCACCGCGCTCTCTCGGGCGGCGGGCGCGGCGGCGGACGATGCGGCCGCGCGCGGCCGCATCTCACGGCGAGACGCGGGAGGCGACGTGCCGGAGAGAACCACGGGCGGAACATCAGGAGCCGCGGGCAGGGCACCCTCGGCCGACCGGCCGGATGCGGTGCGCAATGTCGCGCTGGTCGGCCATTCCGGATCAGGGAAGACGTCGCTCGTCGAGGCCCTTCTGTCCGCGACGGGCACCATCCAGCGCACGGGCCGGGTCGAGGACGGCAGCACGGTCAGCGACTTCGACGAGGTCGAGGTGCGCCAGCAGCGCTCGGTCAACCTGGCCGTCGCGCCGGTCTCGTACAACGGCATCAAGATCAATCTTCTCGACACCCCCGGGTACGCCGACTTCGTGGGCGACCTGCGGGCCGGGCTGCGGGCGGCCGACGCCGCCCTGTTCGTGGTCTCCGCGGCGGAGGGCGTCGACGGGCTGACGCGCATGCTCTGGGAGGAGTGCGCCTCGGTCGGGATGCCCCGGGCGGTCGTGATCACCAAGATCGACCACCAGCGCGCCGACTTCGACGACGTGGTGGCCACCTGCCAGGACATCTTCGGCGACGGCGTGGCCCCGCTCTACCTGCCCGTCGTGACCAACGGCCATGTGAACGGCCTGATCGGGCTGCTGTCGCAGAAGTTCTTCAACTACGCCACGGGCACCCGCACCGAGAACGCCCCGGGAGCCGCGTACCAGGAGCAGATCGAGACCTACCGGGGCTCGCTCATCGAGGGGATCATCCAGGAGAGCGAAGACGAGTCCCTCATGGACCGCTACCTGTCGGGCGAGGAGATCGACACCAAGGTGCTGATCGACGACCTCGAAAAGGCCGTGGCCCGGGGCGGCTTCTACCCCGTGCTCGCGACCTGCGCGACCCCCGGCTCCGGCGCGGTCGTCGGCATGCTGGAGCTGCTCGAAGTGATCACCGCGGGCTTCCCCTCGCCTATGGAGCACCCCCTGCCGGAGATCACCACGATCGACGGGCGGCCGGTGCCCGGCCTCGCGTGCGACCCGGACGGGCCGCTTGTCGCCGAGATCGTCAAGACCACCAGTGACCCGTACGTCGGGCGCATCAGCCTGGTGCGGGTCTTCTCCGGCACGCTGCGCCCCGACATGGTGGTGCACGTCTCCGGTCACGGCCTCGCCGAGCGCGGGCACGAGGACCACGACCTGGACGAGCGCATCGGCGCCCTGTCCTCGCCCCTCGGCAAGCTCCAGCGCACGACCACCAAGTGCGCCGCGGGCGACATCTGCGCGGTGGCCAAGCTCGGCAGGGCCGAGACCGGCGACACCCTCTCCGACAAGGACAACCCGCTGCTGGTGACGGCCTGGACGATGCCGGAGCCGCTGCTGCCGGTCGCCATCCGGGCCAGGTCGAAGGCCGACGAGGACAAGCTCTCGCAGGCCCTGGCGCGCCTGGTCGCCGAGGACCCCACCCTCCGGCTGGAGAACAACGCCGAGACCCGCCAGCTCGTGCTGTGGTGCATGGGCGAGGCCCACGCCGACGTGCTCCTGGACCACCTGGCCAAGCGCCACGGCGTCGAGGTCGAGCGGGTGGAGCTGAGGGTGCCGCTGCGCGAGAGCTTCGGCGGCAAGGCGCAGGGCATGGGCCGCAACGTCAAGCAGACCGGCGGGCACGGGCAGTACGCCATCTGCCACATCGAGATCGAGCCGCTGGAGTCGGGCGGGGGCTTCGAGTTCGTCGACAAGATCGTCGGTGGGGTGGTGCCGAGGCAGTTCATCCCCTCGGTCGAGAAGGGCGTGCGGGCGCAGATGGAGCGCGGCGTGCTGGCCGGCTACCCCGTCGTGGACATCCGGGTGACGCTGTACGACGGGAAGGCGCACTCGGTCGACTCCTCCGACATGGCGTTCCAGATCGCCGGGCAGCTCGCGCTGAAGGAGGCGGCGGCGAAGGTGCCCGCTCTGCTGCTCGAACCGGTGGACGAGGTCTCGGTGCTGATCGAGGACGAGCACGTCGGCGCGGTGATGTCGGACCTGTCCTCGCGAAGGGGACGCGTCCTCGGCACCGAGGCGGTCGGCACCGGCCGCACCCTGGTCAAGGCCGAGGTCCCCGAGTTGGAGATCACCCGGTACGCCATCGACCTGCGGTCCATGTCGCACGGAACGGGAACCTTCCAGCGGGGCTTCCTGCGGTACGAGCCGCTGCCCTCCCACCTGGCCGAGAAGCTCAGGTCGGCTCCGGAGTAGGCGGAGTCACGACGGGCCGCATCCATCCGGCCGGCACGCGAGGGGGCGCGCGCCGGCCGGATGGTAAGCCACTTGTCACCCGGGCACCCGTCCCGCTCGCCGCGTGCGCGCGCGACGCCGCGCGCGCCGGAGGTCTCCGGTGCCGCGACCCCAGGTGCCGCCCGGAACCGCCCGCTCCTGACCGGGTCCGCGAGCGGCCGCCGGCGAGGGCCACGGGAATCACGAGGACCCCATCGGTCACGATGGAATCACGATACGATTTCTTTTATTCGGCCTTACCATCTCTTTGCCGATGCCACACTGATGTCCCATGCGAAACGGACATCGGCCCCTGCTCGCCGCCGCGACCATCGCGGTGGTCACCACCGGCGTCGCCTACTTCTTCGGACCGGGCGCCGTTCCGGCGGACAGCGAGACCAAGCCCCCGGCGTCGGCGGCGGCCCGTCCCGCCACCGCGGAGGCGTGCGAGGTGAGCGCCAAGTACCCCAAGCGGCAGCTCCGGGGCGTGTGGATCGCCACCGTGCACAACGTCGACTGGCCGTCCAAGACGGGGCTCGACCCGGCCCGGCAGCAGGCGGAGTACGTCCGCATCCTCGACGACGCGGTCAGGCGCAACTTCAACGCGGTGTTCGTCCAGGTGCGCCCGGCCTCCGACGCGATCTACCGGTCCCCCTACGAGCCGTGGTCCCAGTGGCTCACCGGCACCGCAGGCGAGGATCCGGGCTGGGAGCCGCTGCCCTTCCTGATCGCCGAGGCGCACAAGCGGGGCCTTGAGTTCCACGCCTGGTTCAACCCCTACCGCGCGGCCGACAAGGACGACCTCACCCTGCTGCCCGCCGGCCACCCCGCCCGGCAGCACCCCGAGTGGGTCGTCAAGCACGAGGGCAAGCTGTACTACAACCCCGGCCTGCCCGAGGTGCGCGCCCACACCGTCAAGGTCATCACCGATGTCGTGCAGCGGTACGACGTCGACGGCGTGCACTTCGACGACTACTTCTACCCCTATCCAGGCAAGGGGACGAAGTTCGCCGACGCGCGCGCCTTTACAAAGTATGGCAAGGGCGCATCCCTGGCCGACTGGCGGCGCGGCAACGTCGACAAGCTGGTCGCGCAGGTCGGCAAGGCCGTCCACGCCGCGAAGCCGTACGTCAAGTTCGGCATCAGCCCGTTCGGCATCTGGCGCAACAAGTCGGACGACCCGTCGGGCTCGGACACCAAGGGCCTGTCGGCCTACGACGCGATCTACTCCGACGCCCGCGCGTGGATCAAGGCGGGCTCGGTCGACTACATCATGCCGCAGCTGTACTGGCCGCGCGGGTTCGCCGTCGCCGACTACGCCAAGCTCGTGCCGTGGTGGGCGAACGAGGTCAAAGGCACCGGCGTGCACCTGTACATCGGCCAGGCGCTCTACCGGGTCGGCACCAGGGACAACGCGGCCTGGACCAAGGTGGGCGAGCTGCCCGCCCACCTGACGCTCAACCGGAGGTATCCCGAGGTCCAGGGCGACGTCTACTTCAGCGCCGCCCAGGTCGGCAAGAACCCCCTCGGCGTGCTCGACAAGATCGTGAAGGACCACTATCCCCGCCCGGCGCTGCTCCCGCTGATGAAGGGGCGCGGCGGCGGTGCCCCGGCCGCGCCGGCGGCCCTGAGGAACTCCGGCGGGGCGCTGGTGTGGAAGGCCTCCCCCGGCGCGCGCTCCTACGCCGTCTACCGCGTGGCGGGCGCCAAGGCGGGCGACTGCGCGGTCACCGACGCCCGCAACCTCCTCGCCGTCGTCCCCGCGACCGGCGCGGCGGAGCAGTCCTACACCATCACCTCGAAGGGCACCTACCTGGTGAGCGCGCTCGACCGCCTCGGCAACGAGAGCGCCCCCACCACGGCCACGCTCCCCTGACCCCGGCACGACGCCGGCGTCATTGCTGAGCAAGCCGGATCCAAACGGTGGGATGCTCCCCCGCAGGGACATCCCACCGTCGCGTGGCGCACGATATTGGATTTACGTGGAAAGCCTTGGCGATGCCACAAGATTGTTCGCCGCGATGACCAGTGTCGCGCAGAGCAGAGGTATGGCGGGTAGCAGATATCGGCTGTCATAGGCTGTGACGAGTACCGGACTTATGACAAGCCCGATGGCACTGACCAGCGGTAAAACCACTTCCCCGCTGGAGCGCCGTGCCCATCCCATCGCACTGACGACAGTGGCGCCGGCGAACAGCGCGCCGAAGATCGGGCCCGGCATGAAGGAGAGCGACTGGTATGTTCTCATCACTTCCGCGGCCGGCTCACAGAACCGGGTGACCGTCTGCCCCCGCTCGTACGCCTGTAAGTCCTGACGGATGGTGGCGCCGGGAATCCTGATCTCATCGGGTGGAGGGCCGCCGCTGACGTTAGGAAAGGCGTATCGGTTAAAGCCGATCTGCGCGGTTTTCGGATCTGGGCCTCTACGCCAGTTCAGCGCCCGCTTGAGGTCTTCGACGACCAGCTGAAGATAGTCCGATGGCTGGCTCGAAATCGCACGCCTGGCCAGGTTGCCCGCCAGCCGGTCGATCCCAGGGTGAAAGAGGTCCCCGCGCGTGGTGACCGAGTGGCCAGGGACGTTCCTCAAAGGCGACCAGTCCGCCCAGATGAAGTGCGGCGAGCTCGGCCGTCGACCAACGGGCTGGGCAGGGCAGAGGACGGCTTCGTCCGCCGCCGGCCTGATCTTCTGGCAGTCCGCGAACGGCATGGTGCGGGCCCACAGCCATACTCCGCTCCCCCCGTTGATCGCGGGAGACCCGTGCCAGGATCCGTACCAGGCGGCGTAGCAACCGAGCGGGACCGCCGCGGCGACGACGGTCACGAGCAAGGTGCGCCATCCGGAGCGGTTGACGACAAGGTACCCGGCGAACACGGGAAGCAGCGCGACCCCTATCGAGCGGGTGAGAGCCGCCGCGGCGAGGAGCAGCCCCACCGACGCCGCACGCCGGAGCGAGACGCGGGGCGTCCACAGGGTAACGGTGACCGCGGTGACCACCAGGAATGAGAAGAGCGGATCGCTCAGAATCGTGTGTTCGAAAAAGATCTGGTATGCGTCGAGAAGGACGGGTGCCGAAGCGAGTACGGCCGACCACTTCCGCGGATTCCTCGTCCGGCGCAGGACGAGGGCGTAGACCATCACCCCCATCGCCAGCCCTGACAGGTGCTGGAGACCGACGACGACGGCGAAGCTGTGTAACGGTCGCATCGCCCACAGCAGGATCGGGTAACCACTTGGACGGACGGGATAGGGCCGCAGCCGCTCGGCGACACCTACATAGTCGAAGGCGTCCTCGAACCACACGACCGGGGAGTAGCCGACCATGGTCAGTACACGGAGCGCCAGGCCGAGAGCGAAAACGGCGGCGAATTGCCGATGCTGAAATAAGAGCCGCATCTACCGGGCGAGTCCTTCCGGGTCAGGCAAGACCGACCAGGGCTGACAGGCCCGCCGAAACGCCCATCGCTGAGGATCCATGCTGAAAGCCTGTCGGAGGACGCTGCGGCCCACTTCCACCAGCAGGGCCGACCCACGTCGTCAAAGCCCCGGCAGGTCAATGGAAAGCCAATGACAAAGGGTAATATCCGGGGCGGGCGCCACCACATTACTAGACATTGCCGATCTTCGTGTAACCCGTTTATCCCAACCATCCGGTCACGCCATGTGGTAACGATTCGACGTCAGCTCATGTAAGCGCAGATGAGCAGTGACGTCCCTCCTTCCCCGAATCCGGATATCACAGATCGACAACAGGCACGTACGATCACCGAAAGCCGGGATCCGCGCAATTCAGGTCAACCGCACTCTGTCCTATTTCCGGATTTCGGGCGGGCCTTAGTCGGGCGCGGGTGATGCCTCAGCACTGGCGGCTCGCCCCGGCCCTCGTCGACGCGCGTCGACGCCCCGGCCGGCGGTCGCCGCCGGTGAGGAGACCAGCCCGGCGGCCGGGTGTCCCACCGGGGCGGGCCGCCTCCTCGGGCCTGGCAGGGAAGGGCAGAGGCGGGGCCGTGACGCGCGGTCGCTCTGTTCGGGCGGTGTTCGTCACGATTTCCTGGACCGGGCGGCCGGATTTCCCGTACGGTTCCAAGGATTTGCCGGTGGATGGTTCGTGGGAGGTCAGAGGTCAGTGGTGAGGCGGGCGCTCGGCGCGTTGGCCGTGATCATTTTGGGGCTGCTCATGAGCCCCGCCGCCGCGCGGGCGGACGCTCCGGGACGTGTGGCGCTGATCGGCGTGCCCGGGCTCCACTGGCACGACGTGGACGCCGCCGCCACCCCGAACCTCTGGCGGCTCGCGGGCCAGAGCGCCATCGGCTCGCTGTCGGTCCGCACGGTGGGCAGGACGACCTGCCCCTACGACGGGTGGCTCACCGTCTCCGCCGGGGTGCGGTCCTCCGTCGGCTCCCGCTGCGGCCCCCCGCCCGCCGTGGAACGGCAAGGCGCCGGGGCGGTCGTCCCCGGATTCGACTGGCTGTGGACGGTTCGCGACGCCACGTACGCGGGCACGCTCGGCGCGGCGGCGCACGCCGCCGGCCAGTGCACCACCGCGGTCGGCGCCGGCGCGGCCCTCGCGCTCGCCGACCGCGCCGGGCGCGTCGACCGCTACGCGGCCTCCCCCGGCGAGCTCGCAGACTGGTCCACCTGCCCCGTGCTCGCCGTGGACGTCGACGACCTGATCCATCCCTACCTCGACGGCGAGCTGCTGTCGCAGGCGCCGGACAAGCTCTCCCCCGCCCAGCGCAGGGCCGCGCTCGGCGTGGCGGACGCCGCGGTGGGCGCCGTGCTCGGCCACCTGCCACCGGACACCCAGGTCATGCTGGCCGGGCTGTCGGACCACGGCGCCGACCCGCACCTGCGGGTCGCGATGTGGCGGGCGCCGGGCGCCGGTGGCCACTTCCTCGGGGCGGCGTCCACCCATCGGGACGACATGGTCATCCTGAACGACGTCACGGTCACGATGCTCCAGGCGGCGGGCCTGCCCGTCGCCGCGACCGTCATCGGGGCACCGTGGAGCGCGAGCCGCCCGACCACCCTCGACGAGGGCGTGACGGCGCTCCGGCACGCCGACATCGCCGGGCAGACCATCCGCGGCGTCGGCGGCCCGTTCTTCATCGGCCTCGCCGTGCTGCAGGTGCTGTTCTACCTGATCGCCTACCTGCTGCTGCGCCGCCGCCGCGCCCTCGCCGGGGTGCGGGTCGCCGCGCTCGGCCTGGCGTCGATCCCGGTCTCGACCTACCTGGTGAACCTCACCCCGTGGGACCGCGCGGCCGTGCCCGGCCTCGCCCTGGCGGCCGGCGTGCTGGTGTCCGCCGTCGCGCTGACCGCGCTGGCCCTGGCCGCGCCGGCCCTGTGGTCGCGGCTGCGGGGCCGTCCGACGGAGAGCGGGGTACTCCTGCCGCCCTCCGTCATCGCGGGCGTGACGGCGGCCGCGCTCGTCGGCGACCTGCTCAGCGGCACGCCCCTGCAGCTCAACAGCCTCATGGGCTACACCGGCGTCGTCGGCGCCCGATACTCGGGGCTCGGGAACATCCCCTTCGCGCTGCTGGCCACCGCCGTCCTGCTGCTGACCGCCGCCGCCGCGGACGAGCTGGTACGGGCGGGACGCCGCCGGGTGGCCGTCGCCCTGGTGGCCGGCCTCGGCGGCTTCGCGATGCTCCTCGACGGGTGGCCCGGCGTGGGCAGCGACTTCGGCGGTGTGATCGCGTTCGTGCCGGGCATCGCGGTCACCGCCCTGCTGGTGGCGGGCAAGCGCGTCTCCATCGTCAAGCTGGCGGCCTTCTGCGGCGCGGGCGGCGTTCTGGTCATGGCCATCGCCTACCTCGACTACCTGCGGCCGACCGCCTCGCAGAGCCACCTCGGGCGTTTCGTCGGCCAGGTGGTCGACGGGACGTTCCTGCCGGTGATCCTCAGGAAGCTGACGGCCATGCTCAGCACTCTGCTCTCGCCGACCCTCATGCCCATCGTCGTCGCGGCCTTCGCGTTCCTGATCTTCGCCCTGTTCCGCCCCGGGGCCGCGAGCGCGGGGGTGCTGCCCGTGGCGTTCGAGCGGGCTCCGATGCTGCGCGCCGGCCTCATCGGAGCCCTGGTGAGCGGGGTCGTCGGGATGCTGGTCAACGACTCGGGGGCCGCCGTGCTGTCGATGGCGCTCGCGCTGGCCGTCCCGCTGGTGCTGTCGGCGGGCATCCGCGCCCTGGCACCCGGCTCAGGCGCCTCCACGGAGCCGGCCGCCGTGCTGAGTCCCCTGACGACGTGACCCGGGGGAGGCACCTCCCCCGGAGTCTCGGGCTCGGGCTCGGGTACCGGGGCGCTTCCAGGCGAGGCACCACCCGGGCCTTCCCAGACGCCCGTTCCGCAGTTCCCAAACCAGGACGAACCCGATTCGGAAACCCCTGAAACGACAAGATCCCGCCCGATCGCGATGACCAGACGGGATCCCGTCAACTTCAGTCCGGCCGTTTCAAGAACGGCCCTTCCTGCGCGGCCGCGGCATCATTCACCGCATCGCCCGTCGCGGTATCGAATCCAGCCAGGCTGGGACGCCACCGCTGGGTCGTCGAGCGCACCTTCTCCTGGCTGGCCGGCTGCCGCCGATTCCGGAGGATGTTTGTGATTGCCTTCCTAGTGTTCCTGTTACGCGGCAGACACTAGGAACGACCCCTTGCAGCTCAATTACAGCTCGCTTACGACACCAGGCCCCGAGCCAGGCGGTCCGCCCCCGCGCCGGCGTGGACGCCGTGTCGGGCGAGCGTCATGGCCGCCACGGCCGTCACGCCGCACAGTAGCCACACCCCATCCCCGAAGGCGGTCCAGGCCGCCACGCCGAGGATGGGGCCAAGGGAGTTGGCGAGACCGAACATCGCGTTGGCGGCGCCCAGGTACCGGCCCTGGTGCCCTCCCCGGCCGGCCTGGGCAGGGTAGGCGAAGTACATGGACGGTGCTCCGGCCATCTCGCCGAGCGTCCACACCAGGGTCGCGACGATCATGCCGGCTACTCCCCACGGCGGCGCGTACAGGGTCATGCCGAGGCCGGTGAGAGCCATCCCGCCGAGGATCGCCAGGCGCGGCGGCCGGCCCTGGACCAGCCGGGTGACGAGCAGCTCGCAGGTGATCACGAAGACGCCGTTGACCGAAATCAGCACGGCGTACACCACCACGGGCATGTGGTGGTCGCGGATCGCCAGCGGGAGCGTGGACAGGTACTGCACGTAGACGACGGAGTGGAGCAGCAAGGCAGCGAGAAACAGCAGGTAGGGGCGGTCACCGAGCATCGTGCGTCCTCGGGCGGGCGGCGCGGCCGGTCCGAGGGCCGGAGCTGCGGCGAGTCCAGGAGACGTGTCCGCCCCGGCTCCCGAGCTCGAGGCGGGGCCGGAGTCCGGGACCGAGGCGGGGCCGGAGTCCGGGACCGAGGCGGGGCCGGAGTCCGGGACCGAGGCGGGGCCGGAGTCCGGGACCGAGGCGGGGCGGCGGGGCAGGGCGACGCCCGCGATCACGGCGTAGGAGATCGCGGCCAGGGCCTCACCCCAGAACAGGAGGCCGTAGGAGACCGACGCGAGCGCGACGCCGGCCAGCGGGAGGGCGGTCGCGCCGAGGTTGACCGCGAGCCGGTTCATCGCGAAGACCATCAGCCGCCGCTCCGGCGGCACCAGGTCGCTGAGCATGCTCGCCGAGGCGGGCCGGTACGCCTGGCCGACCGCGCCGGTCAGCGCGATCAGGACGATCTTCGCGGGGTACGGCCCGAGGTAGTAGACGCCGAGGAGCAGCCCCGCCGTGCACGCCATGGAGACGACGATCGTGCGGCGCCCGCCGAGCAGGTCCGACAGCCAGCCACCCGCCAGCATGCCGCCGATGGACCCCGCGCCGTACGCGCCGAGAGCGAACGCCGCCTGCGTGTCCGAAAAGCCACGGTCGGTCATGTAGAGGATGGCGAAGACCTGGAGGAAACCGCCCAAGCGGTTCACGAAGGTACCGGCCAGCAGTGCCCGGGCGGCGGGCGGCGTCGCGCGCCAGGTGTCCAGGGCTCCGGCCCCGCTCAGCAGAGCCGGCACGCGTGGGCCCCTTCCTCGGGCGACGCGGCGTCTTCGCGTCCGCCCGCCCGGAACGGGTGCCGACTTCGGTTGGCCGGAAACGGCCATTTCCCCCCGCCGCCACGCCCGACTTCTCCTGGCCTCGACGCGGAGAATCCGCAGCACATCCAGCACTCACGGCATTCATGGATCTTGAGTCGATGCCCCGGGACCGCCGCTCGTCGCTTAACACCGCTCATTGACACGCTACTTGATCTTTGATAGGAAGCCCATGGCATTATTCGATTCTAACAGCAGGGAAGCGTGTGACCATAAAGGCGTTACTGCGACAGCCTTATCTTCCCGGCCTGCCCCTCGGAGATTATCTCGACCAAATCGGCAAACGTTTCCCTGATTTCGGCCGCGTCCTCTGGTTCGACCGAAAAGGCGCCGCCGAGGCGCTGGCCGGGCTGTACGCGACCACGAACGAATTCGAGACCAACGACGACGACGGCCGGGGCGACTCCTATCGCCGGGCGCAGCTCAATCGAATGATCCGGGCGCGCGGCATGCGCACGCTGTTCACCCTCGCCGCCGGGGTGCCGGACATGGAATCCATTCCGCCCGGCTGGACCCTGCTCGACCTCCTCGGCGGGGACGGGCTGCTGGCCCGGGTCTTCGCGACCATGGCTCCCCGGCCACGCCACGCCGTGATCACCAGCGACATGGCCGGTCACATGGTCGCCGCGGCGCTGCACGCCGGGCTCCCCGCCATCCGCCAGCAAGCACAATTCCTGTTCATGCGGGACGAGTCCGTGGACGCGGCGCTGCTCGCGTACGGCACGCACCACATCGCGCCCGAGGACCGGCTCGGCGTCTGCCAGGAGGCGGCCCGGGTGCTGCGGCCCGGCGGACGGCTCGTCCTGCACGACTTCGAAGCGGGCGCCCCGGCCGCCCTGTGGTTCTCGGAGGTCGTCCACCGATATTCCAGGGCGGGCCATTCCTATCACCATTTCACGGCCGCGGAAATGGCGGGTCATCTGAAACTCAGCGGGCTCGGATCCGTCCTGGTTCGCCGTGTCTACGACCCGCTCGTCATACGCGGGGGCTCAGCCGCCGAGGCGCGCAACCTGCTCGCCGACTATCTATTCGACATGTACGGGCTCACCGGCCTGGCGTTTCCGCAGACCCCGCTGGACGACCTCCGGCAGACGGTGTGGAAGCTCGCACGATACCACTTCGCGCACAGTGCGAAATACGCGCCGGACGACGCCGGATCCGAATGGAAACGGGAGCCGGTCGTCTACCGCGACGGCGCCGAGTGGGTGGCCGAAATCCCGAGAGTGGCCCTTGTGGCCGTCGGCGAGAAATGACCGAGGAGAGACCATGTGCGGAATCACGGCGGAAATAGCCGGGCCGACCGGCGGCGTGCCGGGCACCCGGGTGCAGGTGATGCTCTCCGAGATCCGTCATCGCGGCGACACCGAGCATTTCGGCGGTGTGGCCGAGCTTCCGGGCGCGGCGCTGGGCTGCAACCGCCTGGCCATCGTGGACCGCGCGACGGCCGCCCAGCCCATGTCCGACACCGCGCGGAACGTCTGGGCGACGTTCAACGGCGAGATCTACAACCACGCCGAGCTGCGCCGCGAGCTGGCCGGGCTCGGCCACCGGTTCCAGACCGCCTCCGACACCGAGGTCCTGGTGCACGGCTACCGCGAGTGGGGAGCCGACCTGCCCCTCCACCTCGACGGCATGTTCGCGTTCGTGGTCTACGACGCCTCCCGGCGGAGCTTCCTGTGCGCGCGGGACCGGTTCGGGGTGAAGCCGCTGTACTGGGCCCGGGACGGCGACCGCCTACTGTTCGCGTCCGAGATCAAGTGCTTCCTCCCGATCCAGGTGACTCCCCGGGAGTTCCCGCCCGGCCACCTGATGGTGGACGGCGCGGGCCCGCACCGCTACGACGAGCGGGACGACAGCCCCCTGCCAGACGGCGAGGACGAGCTCGTCGCCGGGTTCCGCGGGCTGATGGACAATGCGGTGCGCAAGCGTGTCCAGACCGACCTGCCGATCGGCGTGATCTACAGCGGCGGCGTGGACAGCGCGGCCGTCCTCGGGCTGGCGGCCCGCCACCACCCCGACGTGACGGCGATCAGCGTCGGCTTCCCGGGCGCACCTGACCTGGACTTCGCCGAGCGCTCCTGCCGGGACCTCGGCATCCGGCAGATAACGCGGCACCTGGAGTACGGCGAGCTCATCGACAGCATGAAGTCGATCGTGCAGCAGGTCGAGACCTTCGAGGTGATCGACATCATGGACTCCTGCGTGATGGCGCCGGCCTACGAGGTGGCGCGCGAGCTCGGCCTCAAGGTCGTGCTGGTCGGGGACGGCAGCGACGAGTCGCTGGCCGGGTACGAGCTGTTCCGCGAGCACCCCGACCCGGTCGCCATGAGCCGCTACCGCGTGATGAACCTGCACCGCACCGACCTGCAACGGGTCGACCGGCTCTCCATGATGAACACCGTCGAGGCGCGCGTCCCCTTCCTGGACCGCGAGGTGGTGGACTTCGCCTGGAAGCTCCCGATGGAGTACAAGTTCCGTGACGGCATCGAGAAGTGGATCCTGCGCGCGGCGATCAGCGGCGTGATCCCCGACTACCTGGCCTGGCGCCCGAAGATCAGAATGCCGCAGGGCACCGGCCTGCTGTTCCAGCTCATCGACTTCGCCCGAGGGCAGGAGACGGGCCTGGACGGCGAGCTGCTGCGGGAGATAGGCCTCGACCAGCCCGAGGCGGCCTACTTCCTCCAGGCGTACCTCGACGCCGGCTACCCCCTGCCGCCCGCCCGTTACCGCAGGCCCGGCTGGGACTTCGCGGCCAACGGCTACTTCGTCTTCCAGGAGTAGGCCGATGACCAGACCCCCGATCCTGCTGGTCTACGCGCGTGGCGGACCGCCGCTCTCCGACGTGCTCCCCCGCGTCGCCGCGCACGCGGAGGTCCATCTGCTCGCCATCTCCGCGCCCCCGGCCGGGGGTGGGGCGGCCATCGCCGCGCACTGCGCCTCCGTCCTCGACGCGACCGGGGACGGGCTCGCGGGCGAGGCGCTGGCGGGCCGGATCGTCGAGGCGGCGCGGTCCGTCCGCGCCCAGGGCGTCCTCACCTTCTCGGAATTCGCCCTGATCGCCACCACCGTGGCCGCCGACCGGCTCGGCCTGCCCGGGCCGGGCGGCGAGGTGATCAAGGCGCGCAGCAAACGGCTCATGCGGCGGACGTGGGCCGAAGCCGGCGTACCGGTCCCAGGTTTCCACCCGGTCGACTCGGTGGAGGACCTGCGCCTCGCCTGGACACTGCTCGCCCCGCCCGTGCTGCTCAAGACGGCGTGGGGCGCGGGCTCCATCGGCCAGGTCGTCGTCGAGCGGCCGGAGGACATCCCGGCCGCGTACGCCCGGGCCCGCGCCGCCGCCGAGAAGGCGCGGCAGGCGAACATGGCGGAACTTTACGTGGCCGAGCCCGGCGAGCTCATCGCCGAGGAGATCATCGTGTCCAGCCGGTCGTCCTGGCACGACGACGCACGGTACGCCGACTACCTCAGCGTCGAGGGCCTGGTCGTCGAGGGAACCTACCACCCGGTGTGCATCACCGAGCGGCTCCCCACGCTGCGCCCGTTCGTCGAGCGGGGCAACCTCGCGCCGTCCGTCCTGCCCGAGCCGCTGCAGCGCGAGATCGAGCGGGCGTCGGTACAGGCCGTGAACGCGCTCGGGCTCGGCACCTGCGGCACCCACACCGAGATGAAGCTGCTGCCCGGCCGGCGAGTCTGCCTGCTGGAGACGGCTGCCCGCTTCGGCGGGCACCTGCTGACCCGGCAGGTTGAGGCGATCCACGGCGTCGACCTGGTGGGCGCCCTGACGATGGCCTCCCTCGGGAACAACCCGGGCCTACCCAGGCAGATGATCACCGGCCCCGGCCGTCGGGCCGCCGGCTCGGTCAACATGATCGCGGCCGATTCCCTGGGCGTCCCCTGGAGGAGCACACCCACGTTCGAGCCCACCCACCTCGACCTGCGTTCCCTGGTCTCGCCCCGGAGCCACATCGAGATCGTGCCAGACCTCACCAGCCTGCCGCCGGGAACGCCCATGGCGTCCTTCGACCCACCACGAGGTTCCCTCAATCTTGCCGGGGTCTTCTACATCGAAAGCCCCGACTCCAGAACCCTGGCCCACGACGCGTACACAATCCTGAACCAACTGGAAACAGCAATGACCGCCGCCTCCACGTCCACCTCGGCCTGACCACCGCCTCCCTGGCGGTCGTGGCAAGCCCGCCAGGTAGGACCTCCGGGTGCGGCGCGGGAGTCCGGAGGAACGAGTCGTCAGCCACTGACGCCCCCAACACCCGACGACAGGCAGCGCCGACCACACATCTCAATTCCGGGCAGCAGAAAGGCCCTCTCGCAATCCTGCGAAAGGGCCTTTGTAGTGCGGAGGCTCGGGGATTTGAACCCCGGATGGGCTGGAGCGCCGCCCGGGTGTGGGCCAAGCTGTACCGGATCCTGCTGGACGAACTCGGCGCCCGAGGGGAACTGGACTGGTCGCGCTGCGCGATCGACTCCGTCAGCGTCCGGGCGGCAAAAGGGGGGAGCTGACAGGCCCGAATCCTGTCGATCGCGGCAAGAAAGGGTCGAAGATCCACCTCATCACCGAACGGAGCGGTCTGCCGATCTCTGTCGGGATCAGCGCGGCCAACACCCACGACAGCCTGGCGCTGGAGCCGCTGGTCCGACCTCTAAGGGGATCGAAGATCGACGACCTAGAGGCGGACGCGCGCCGCAAGCTCACGGTCAACGACCGCACGCTCAGCAAGACCGAATGCAGGGGCATGCATCACGGCGAGCGGATCCAGTGCAAGTACGTGAAGGGTGTGGACTCCGTCGCCGCCTAGGCGGGCCAGGCGTCGGCCAGGAGCTCCCGGGTGTCCTTGAGCAGTTGCGGGAGCACCTTGGTGTGCCCGACCACCGGCATGAAGTTCGTGTCGCCGCCCCAGCGCGGCACGACGTGCTGGTGCAGGTGACCCGCGATGCCGGCCCCGGCGACGTGGCCGAGGTTCATGCCCACGTTGAACCCCTGGGCGCCGCTGGCCTTCCTCAGCGACACGATCGCGCGCTTGGTGAAGTCGGCCAGCTCCGTGGTCTCGGCCTCGTCCAGGTCGGCGTAGTCGGCGACGTGGCGGTACGGGCAGACCATCAGGTGCCCGGAGTTGTACGGATAGAGGTTGAGCACCGTGAACACCGAGGAGCCCCGGGCGACGACGAGCCCGTCCTGATCGCTCATCGTGGGGATCTCGCAGAACGGGCAGCCCTCACCTGGGCCGGTGCCGCTCGGCTTGTTCTCCCCCTTGATGTAGGCCATGCGGTGCGGGGACCACAGACGCTGGAAGTTGTCGGGATCTCCCGCACCGGGCTGCTCAATCGGCTCCTGCATGCCTTGCAGCATAGGACGAGCCGCCGGGGCGGTGACGAGCGGGCGCGTCCCTACGACCGCGGACGGATGGGGCACGGTTTCGGCGGAATCTCACCCGGACGACGGGCCGAACCGGTATGACAGGGACGTGCCGCGAGGACACCGGCCCCGAAACCGGCATCGGCCCCCGACATCAGGAGCTTCCATGACCGACACCGTCTCCACCGAGGAATCGTCCGCGGGCAGCCGGCTCCACGAGGAGTACGCGGAGTCCTCGCAGGCGTTGCCCGATCACGTGCCCGATTCCTTCCCCGCGCCCGCGCACGCGGAGGACGAGTCCGAGTCCCGCTTCGAGGAGTCCCCCGGCGCCACGGGGCACGGCGACGAGATCGGAACCGGCCTGGTGGCCGACGAGCCCGACACCGCGACCGGCGTCAGGGGGCGCATCAAGGTCGCCGACGAGGTCGTGGAGAAGGTCGCCGCCCTCGCCGCGCTTGAGGTCACCGGGGTCGCGGACCTGGGTGGAGATCTCGAACGGGCGCTGGAGTCGGTGCGCGACCGCATCGGCGTCGGTGCCAAGCGCCCGAACCAGGGCGTACGCGCCCGCATCGACAACCGTCAGGTCGCCGTCGACGTCACCATCGTCATCGAGTACGGCCATATCGTCATGGAGGTCGCCGGCGACGTCAAGGTCAACGTGGCGCGCACCGTGAGCCACATGCTGGGGATGCGGGTCGTCGAGGTCAACGTGACCGTGGACGACGTGCGGCTCCCGGACGAGCGGCAGCCGGCGAGGTCCGACGACGATCTCGTCGAGGCCTTCTGAAGATCGTGACGGGGTGACGGCCGACCGCCCGGACGCTCAACGCCCGGGCGATCGGACCGTGTGGTCAGACCTTGCGATCCGCCTGCGTGGTCGGACCGCGTGATCAGACCTGGACGCGGCGCTCGATCGCGTCCAGGATCTCGGCGATGGCCTCGTCGACCGGAACGCCGTTCTTCTGCTCGCCGTCGCGGTAGCGGAAGGAGACGGCGCCGTTGGCGACGTCGTCGTCACCGGCGAGGAGCATGAACGGCACCTTGGACTTCTGGGCGTTGCGGATCTTCTTCTGCATGCGGTCGGCGGAGCCGTCGACCTCCACGCGGATGCCCTTCTCGCGCAGCCGCTTGGCCACGTCGCCGAGGTAGGACACGTGGGCGTCGGCGATCGGGATGCCGACGACCTGCACGGGCGCCAGCCACGGAGGGAACGCCCCGGCGTAGTGCTCCACCAGGACGCCGAAGAACCGCTCGATCGACCCGAACAGCGCGCGGTGGATCATGACGGGACGCTGGCGCGACCCGTCGGCCCCCTGGAACTCCAGCTCGAAGCGCTCCGGGAGGTTGAGGTCGACCTGGATGGTCGACATCTGCCAGGTGCGGCCGATGGCGTCCTTGGCCTGCACGGAGATCTTGGGGCCGTAGAAGGCCGCGCCGCCCTCGTCGAGGACGAGGTCGAGGTTCTCGGCCGAGGCCGCCACCCGCAGCGCCTCGGTGGCCTCCTCCCAGACCTCGTCGGTGCCGATGGACTTCTCGGGGTCGCGGGTGGACAGCTCCAGGTAGAAGTCGTCGAGGCCGTAGTCGCGCAGCAGACCGAGCACGAACCGCAGCAGGCTCTTGAGCTCGTCCTGCATCTGGTCGCGGGTGCAGTAGATGTGGGCGTCGTCCTGCGTCATGCCGCGCACTCGGGTGAGGCCGTGCACGACGCCGGACTTCTCGTAGCGGTAGACGGTGCCGAACTCGAACAGGCGCAGCGGCAGCTCGCGGTAGGACCGCCCGCGCGACCTGAAGATCAGGTTGTGCATCGGGCAGTTCATGGGCTTGAGGTAGTAGCGCGCGCCCTCCAGCTCCATGGGCGGGAACATGCCGTCGGCGTACCAGTCGAGGTGGCCGGAGACCTGGTAGAGGTTCTCCTTGGTGATGTGCGGGGTGTTGACGAAGGAGTAGCCCGCCTCCTCGTGCCTGCGCCGGGAGTAGTCCTCCATGATGCGGCGCACGATGCCGCCCTTGGGATGGAACACGGCGAGGCCCGAGCCCAGCTCGGTCGGGAAGGAGAACAGGTCGAGCTCGGCGCCCAGCTTCCTGTGGTCGCGCTTCTCGGCCTCGGCGAGGAGCGCGAGATACTCGTCCTGCTTCTCGCGGGACTCCCACGCGGTGCCGTAGATGCGCTGGAGCTGGGGGTTCTTCTCGCTGCCCCGCCAGTAGGCGCCACCCGAGCGCATCAGCTTGAACGCCGGGATGACCCGGGTGGTGGGCAGGTGGGGGCCCCGGCAGAGGTCCTTCCAGCACAGCTCGCCCGACTTGGGGTCGAGGTTGTCGTAGATGGTGAGCTGGTCGCCGCCCACCTCGACGCTCTCTTCGTCGGCCGCGCCGCCCTTGAGCCCGATGAGCTCCAGCTTGTAGGGCTCGGCGGCCAGCTCCTCGCGGGCGGCCTCGTCGGACACCGCGCGCCGGGAGAATGCCTGGCCCTGCTTGACGATCTCGCGCATGCGCTTCTCGACGCGCTTGAGGTCGTCGGGGGTGAACGGCTGCTCGACGTCGAAATCGTAGTAGAAGCCGTTCTCCACGGGCGGGCCGATGCCGAGCCGGGCGCCGGGGAAGATCTCCTGGACGGCCTGCGCCATCACGTGGGCGGTGGAGTGACGGAGGATGGACCGGCCCTCCTCGCTGTCGATCGCGATGGGCTCGACGGTGTCGCCGTCGGCGACCTCGGTGGCGAGGTCGCGCGGGTGGCCGTTGATCTTCGCGGCGACGACGGCGCGGCCGTCCGCCGCGAGGGCCTCGCCGGCCGTCGTGCCGCCCGCCACCACACGCTCGGCTCCGGCGAGGGTGATGCGTAGTTCGAGGGCGGCAGACACGATTACTCCAAGAAAAGTCGTGGACGTGATTTCGCTTTTATCGTGCCCGATGCTACCGGGAACCGCCCCCGTTTATCGCCGTCGCCTACGCCTTGCTCTCGCGCTTGTGGGGCTGGAAGCCGAGCGCGGTGAGCTGGGCGCGGGTGCCCCGGAAGACGTTGCGGTCGATCGGCCCATGGGCGTACTGGTGGATGGTCCACCTGTTCCAGGGCGGCGGCACCACGGGGTGCCCCTTCGGGTGGCTCGGGGCGGCGATCCACAGCGGGTAGTCGTCCAGCCCCTGACAGTAGCCCTTCTTGGCGAACGACAGGAAGGTGTAGATGAGGGGCCTGACGCCGGTGAGCCGGGTCATCACGTGGCACCAGCGCCGGGCGAACGCGGCGACCTCCTCGGGCGGCAGGTGGCCCGAGTGCTCCAGGTCGAGGGCGACCAGGTCGCCGCGCCTCAGGCCGCCCGCCTCGTCGACCACGTTGAGGAAGTGGCGCACCTGGTCGTCGGGATCGCCCTTCGGGTGCCCGAAGTGGTAGGCCCCGCAGACCAGCCAGTTCTCGCGCATCCCCGTCCAGTTGCGGGCGAACCACTTGTCGGTGAACGCCGTTCCCTCGCTCGCCTTCGCGAAGCCGAAGTCGACGCCGCCGCCGGCGTACTCCGACCAGTCGACGGCGCCCTGCCAGTTGGACACATCTATGCCGTGCAGCATGACGCTTCGCACACTCCCCGTGACCTCGCCCCGGGGGATTGTAGTCAGCGGACCGCCCGCGCGGCCCTCCGGACACGCCCGGCCGGCCCAGGTGGCACGCGCACCGCGCGGACGGGGACCGGCTCGCCCTTCACTAGGGTTGCGGCATGGAACCCGAGGGACTGAACAGGCTGCTGGACGAGGCCGGGGTGGACGCCGGACGGTTCCGCGCGGCCCTCGCGCTGATGTGCGACGGCGGCTGGTGGACCCTGGCCGACCTGGTCAGGCGCACGGCGACGTCGCGGCGCGGCATCGAGACGCTCCTGCGCGAGGCGGGCCCGCAGCGGTCGGGCGAGCGGTTCCGGCTGACGCCCGAGCAGGCGCGCGCGTACCGCGACCTGCTCGGCGAGGGCTTCGGCGTCCCGGTCGATCCGGTGGCCCACCTGCTCGCCGGGCACGCGGACGTGGTCGAGCGCATGGAGAAGCTGATCGCGGGAGCTCCGCGCGCCCGGCACGTGCTCGACCACGTGGCGGCGACGCCCGAGACCGTCGTGCGCAGGGCGCTGCTGCTCGGCGCCCGGTTCTGGCTGCCCGGCTCGCGGCTGCTCTGCGTGGGCGACCACGACCTGACCTCGCTGGCGGTCGCGATGATCCACCCGGGCGTCCAGGTCACCGTGGTCGACCTCGACGATCGCATCCTGGCCTACATCGACGCGCAGGCCGAGAGCCTCGGCCTCGACGTGCGCACCCGCTGGGCCGACCTGCGCCTCTGCCTGCCCCCGTCGGCCCGCGGCCAGGCCGACCTCGCGATCACCGACCCGCCCTACACCCCCGAGGGGGTCGGGCTGTTCGTCGCCAGGGCCGTGGAGGGGCTGCGCGATCCGGATCAGGGCCGGATCCTGCTGGCGTACGGGGCGAGCGAGCGCACCCCCATGCTCGCGCTGAAGGTACAGGGCGCCCTGCACGACCTCAACCTCGCCGTAGAGGCGATGTATCCGGATTTCAACCGCTACTTCGGCGCGGAGGCCATCGGCTCGGCCGCCGACCTCTACGTCCTGCGCCCCACCACCAAGACGCGCCCGGCCGTCGCCGCGCGGGTCGAGCGCTTCGGCACCGCCATCTACACCCAGGGGCCCCAGTCGGTGGAGTCGCGCCCGGCCGGTCCGCCTCCCGGGCAGGGCCCGGAGCCGGTCCCCGGCCCCGGCGAGGAACCGGACTACGCGTGGGAGGTCCTGGTGGGCGACTGGCCGAAGGAGGCGTACCCCGGGGTGCCGAGGGCCCGGCTGTCCACATGGCTGGCCAAGCCGTACGCCTCCTCGCCCGCGCGGGTGGCGGTGGCCGTGCCGGCCGGCCTCACGGCTGCGCTCCCCCGCCTGCTGCTCGCGACCCGCGCCACCCATGTACGGGTTCACCTCGCCGAGCCGCCGACCGGCTTCGGGGAGCTCTGCGGGCCGATCCTCCCGCTGTACGACATCACCCACACGGGCCGGGTGATCGACGCCGTACGGCTGCCGCCCCCGTCCGGCGAGACGGACCGCCTGCTGCGGGGCATCCTCGACAACGCGCACGGCAAGCTGGCCAACACCTGGCGCGAGGGCCTCATCAGGGCGCACGGGCACCTCACCAAGAGACAGGCGCGCGCGGTCGTCTCCGAGACCGCCCCCTGGGCCGACGAGGTCACCCTGTTGGAGCTTTCCGGTCACCGCGTTCGCGACCTGCGGGAGGCGGTGGCCGCGTCACTGCGCCTGGCCGCCTCCACCGGCCCGGCGGCGGGCGGCCCGGCCGGGTGAGAGATGGTTGAGGGAGGAAACCGGCAGGAGGTGCCGTCATGCAGGCCAAGCAGTGGACCGTGGAGATCTACATCACCGAGGACGACAACGACGATCGCACCATCGCCAGAGCCGTCCTGATCACCCGTGGAGGCCGGAGGCACGAGAGCGTCGGATACGCCCGGCGCAACCCCGTCGACCGGCCCGTACCGGAGATCGGGGACGAGCTGGCGGCCGGGCGCGCGCTCGCCGATCTGGCCGACAAGCTGACCGGCGACGCGGCCGAGGACGTCGCCCAGCTCGCCGGCCGCTCCAGGCGCGGCTGACGCGCCGAGAACGCCGGGCGCTCCGGGCGCGGCCGGCTCGGGGCGCCGGGCGCGAGGGCGAATGTCCCCGGCATTCGGGACCTAGGACCCCTGCACCCGGGGACCCGCCCAGGCATCAGATGGAGGTGAAGCGCCAGACGAGCCAGGGAGGTCACCATGGCCATGCCAACCCGCCGGGAGTCCAGGGGACTGGTGCCGGATCTGCTGGACTGGCTGGAGGCGCCCTTCACCGGCGCCCGGCCGTACGCAGGGACCCAGATGGTCCGTTTCGAGGACACCGTCAAGGACGGCCACTACGTCGTCCGGGCCGAGGTGCCCGGCATCGACCCCGAGAACGACGTGGAGGTCATCGTCTCCAACGGAGTCCTGACCATCCACGGCGAGCGCAAGGAGGAGCGGTCAGAGCCGCACCGCACCGAGTTCAGGTACGGCGAGTTCAGCCGCTCGATCCCGCTGCCGCCGAACGCCGACGAGAAGGACGTCAGGGCCGTCTACCACGACGGGATCCTCGAAGTGGACATCCCGCTCGCGGAGGAGAGGCAGGAGACCCAGCGCGTACCGATCGAGAAGCAGGGCTAGACGCCTCTCCACACCGGGCCCGCCAAGGACGCGGGCCCGGGTGAGGCCGTGCCGCAGGCGGAGACGGACGACACGTGCGGGAGGGGACCTTGGTCCCTTCCGGGGAGGCGGGCGGGCGGTTACCGTCCGACTATGATTCGCGTGTTCCTCCTCGACGACCATGAGGTGGTGCGGCGTGGCGTGGCCGCCCTGCTGTCGTCCGAGGACGACATAGAGATCGTCGGCGAGGCGGGCACGGCCCAGCAGGCCATGGCCCGTATCCCCGCGCTCAAACCGGATGTCGCCGTGCTCGACGTGCGGTTGCCGGACGGGAACGGGGTTGACGTCTGCCGCGAGGTCCGTTCGAGGACGCCGGGGCTCTCGTGCCTCATGCTGACGTCCTTCGCCGACGACGACGCCCTGTTCGACGCGGTCATGGCCGGAGCGGCCGGTTACGTGCTCAAGCAGATCCACGGCTCCGACCTGGTCGGGGCGGTGCGCACGGTGGCCGGGGGCGAGTCGCTGCTCGACCCCAAGACCACCGCGTCGATGCTGCGGCGCCTGCGCGACCAGGCGAGCAGGAACGACCCGCTGGCCGCGCTCACCGGCCAGGAGCGGCACATCCTTGAGCTGATCGGCGAGGGCATGACCAACCGGCAGATCGGCGAGCGCCTCTTCCTGGCCGAGAAGACGGTCAAGAACTACGTCTCGAACCTTCTCGCCAAGCTCGACATGCAGCGCCGTACCCAGGCGGCGGCCCTCGCGGCCCAGCTCAAGGCCGAGAGGCGCGGCTGACAGGCGCGCGGCTCACGGGCCGTGACTGACAAGGCCACGGCTGACAGGCCCAGACTGACACGCCGTGACTCACGGGCCTCGGCTGACAGGGACGGGCTTCTAGTCGAGGGGGACGCGCCAGACGACGCGGGTGCCGCCTTCTTCGGCGCTCTCCGCGGCGAAGGTGCCGCCGAACCGGGTGGCGCGGTCGCAGAGGTTGCGCAGACCGCTGCGGCGCCCGCCCGGTGCCAGGCCCACGCCGTCGTCCTCGACCTGGAGCGTCAGCCAGCCGCCCGCTGCCTCCACGGCGACGTCGGCCCGGGAGGCGCGGGCGTGCCGTACGACGTTGGACAGAGCCTCGCGCAGGACGGCCAGCAGGTGCTCGGCCAGCTGCGGCGGCACCTTGTTGTCGACGGGGCCCTCCATGCGCAGGCCGGGCATGAAACCGAGGTGCCCCCGGGCGCCCTCGACCAGCGCGACGATCTGCCCGCGAAAGCTGGGCGCCTCCGCGTCGGGAGGCGTCTGGAGAGCGAAGATGGTCGAACGGATCTGCCTGATCGTGCCGTCGAGCTCGTCGACGGCGTGCTTGAGGCGCGAGGACGCCTCCGGCTTGTCGACCAGGCGGACCGCGCTCATCAGCGTCATGGCGACCGCGAAGAGCCGCTGGATGACCACGTCGTGCAGGTCCTTGGCGATGCGGTCGCGGTCTTCCAGCAGGCCGAGCCGCTCGGCGTCCTCGCGCGCCTCGGCGAGCTCCAGCGCGATGGAGGCCTGCCCGGCGAAGGAGTGCAGCATGCGCACGTGGGACTGGCTGAACGGGATGCGGCCCGAGCGCTTGCCCAGCGACAGCACCCCGCGCACGGCGCCCGGCGCTCCGAGGGGCACCGCCACGGCGGGCCCGACCTCCAGGTCGCCGGAGATCACCGCGGGGATCTCGGACGCGGCGAGGTCGGTGACCACGACGGGCTCCCCGCGGGTGAACGCCCGCCCGGAAAGCGAGTCGCCGACCACCACCTCCACCGCCGTGACCTCACCGGCCGCCACCCCGTCGGCGATCATCACGCGGAGCTTCTCGCCGTCGGCCGAGGGAAGGAGCACGACCGCGACGTCGGCGTCGGCCATCTCGCGCGCCCGCCTGGCCATCAGCGTCAGCACCTCGTGGGAGTCGGCCCCGGACAGCAGGCTTGTGGTCACCTCGGAGGACGCCTGGAGCCACACCTCGCGCCGCCGCGTCTCCTCGTACATCCTGGCGTTCTCGATGGCGACGCCGGCCGCCGTGGCCAGGGCCATGACGATGGCCTCGTCCTCCTCCTCGAAGTCGCCGCCGCCGCGCTTCTCGGTCAGGTAGAGGTTGCCGAAGACCTCCTCGCGCACGCGGATCGGCACGCCGAGGAACGAGCCCATCGGCGGATGGCCGGGCGGGAAGCCGTACGACTCGGGATGCTCGGCGATGTGGTGCAGCCGCAGCGGGCGCGGTTCCTTGATCAGCAGCCCCAGGAGCCCGAGCCCGTGGGGCCAGTGCTCGATGCGGGCGATCTCCTCCTCGGAGAGCCCCACGGGGACGAACTGCACGAGGGTGTTCCCCTCGCCGATCAGGCCGACGGCGCCGTAGGTGGCGTCCACGAGGGTGGTGGCGGTCTCCACGATGCGGCGCAACACCGTCTCAAGATCGAGGTCGCTGCCCACCGAGACGACCGCGTCGAGCAGGGCGTGGACCCTGTCGCGTGTCGCCAGCACGGTTTCCAGCCTGACCTGCAGTTCCGACAGCAGTTCGTCGAGCCGCATGTGCGGCATCAGCGAGCGCGGTTGGACGTCCGCCATAAAGGAAGTCTCCCACACGACACCCCACCCGAATCCGCACGAATGGCCAGGTCACGACATTTACGCAAAGATCGGGTGCCGCTTGACCAGCCCCGTGCCGCCCCACCACCCGCCCATGCCCCGCGCCGCCACCGGACCCCGCCACCGGCCCGGCCGGATCCAAGCGGACGGCGACCGGCGAGGGCTCAGCGTGCGTGGCGGACGGGCGCTCGACGTGCGGTGGCGGACGAGGGCTCAGTGTGCGGTGGCGGACGGGCGCTCGGCATGCGGGCGGCGCGGACGTACGATCGCGACCGGGCAGCGCGCGTGGCGCAGGACGCCGTGGGCGACCGAGCCCGTGAAGACGTGGCCGAACGTGCCGTGCGCCCGGGAGCCGACCACGACGAGATCGGCCTCGCGCGAGGCGTCGGACAGCGCGTGAACCGCGTGCCCGCGCACGGCGGAGCCGGTCATCCGCACGTTGGGATACCGTTCCTGCCAGGGGTGCAGGCGGCGCCGGACCTCGCGCGACTCCTCCTCGGCCGCCTCCCGCACGCCTCCCGCGTAGGCGGTGGCGTCCGGCGCGAACGGCGGCGCCGACCAGGCGTACAGGACGTGGACCGGTGCTCCCCGCAGCCTGGCCCGCTGGAGCGCGTACTCCAGGGCGGCCCCGGACTCCTCCGACCCGTCGAACCCGACGACGATCTCGCCGTCGCGCGTGGGCGCGGAGCGGCGCACCACGATCACCGGACCCTCGGCGTGCCCGGTGACCGACCGGCCGACCGAGCCGAGCACCAGTCCCGCGAGGCCGCCGGGCCCCGTGCCGCCGAGGACGAGCTCGTCTGCGTACTCGGACTCGGTGGTGAGCCTCTCGGACACGGCCCCGGTGACCAGCGCGGAACTCACCTCGACGCCCGGCGAGTGGTCGTGTACCCAGTCGACGGCCGCCTCCAGCGCGCCCGTCCAGTACGCCGGAAGCGAGCTCTGCGAGCGGGGCGCCGCCTTGAACGGGAAGTCGTACGACCACGGCTCCCAGACGTGCACGATCCTCAGCCGCGCCCCCCTTCGCATCGCGTCGTCGGCCGCCCACTCCACCGCCGCAGCGGCCGAGGGGGAACCGTCGATCCCCACGACGATCTGTCCGGCCATCGCGCATCCCCTCCTCGACGAGCTGGGCTCGGGCCCGCCTGGACGGGTCCGCGTCCTGCCTCCACCTTCACACGAGACAGGGACGCACCGGTCCCGGGGGCGTGCGAAGGGGTGACGATCAGAGGTACAGCGGCGGCACGGTGACGAGGTCGTCGGCCTCGTAGCCCATCTGGTCGTCCACCTCGATGACGCCGTCGATCGCCTGCACCCCCTGGACGGCCCGCGCGATCTGCGAGCGCCGCGGCACCGTCCCCCGCAGCGACACCAGGCCGTGGTCGACCCTGACCGACAGGGTGTCGGGGTCGACGGAGGCGCGCCAGAGGGCGTCGTCGACGTCGGCGCGCACGTCCGAGGACGGACGCAGGAAGACCTTGAGCAGGTCGGACTGGTGGACGGTACCGACGATCTTGCCGGTGGCGTCGATCACGGGGAGCTGCCTGATCCGGTGGTCGTGCATGATCTGGGCCGCTTCCCTGACCGGTGTCCTCTCGGTCACGGTGATCGCGGGGGTCGTCATGACCTGCGCGGCCGTGCTCCCTGCGGCCTTGGCGTGCTCCTTGCGCAGCCGGTGGCCCTCGAACACCCCCGCCCGCGGCGCGTCGATCTCCTTCAGCAGCAGGTCGTGCGCGGACACCACGCCCACGGGCCGCCGGTCGGGGTCGAGGACCGCCACGGCGCCGACCTTGAAGCGGCGCATCGTCTCGACGAGGTCGGCGAACGACGTGTTCAGCTGGACCGCGATGGCCACCTTGCCCATGACGTCCCCGACATTCATGATCATGGCCGCCTCCCTGACTACCGCCCTGGTTCGAGCATCCCGCTCGTCCCCTCGGCCCTGTCAGCGGCGAAGGTCCCACACGGCGGGGACCTTGGACTCCGCCGGTCCCTTAGGCTCCACGACCCTCACACGGTCAGGCCCGCTCACGCGAGGTGAGCGGGCCCGACCCGTGCGGCCGTCCGCCCGCGATCCGCGAGCGTGGCTACGCCCACGGGCGGAAGACCGCGCGCACGCACCCGTCCCTCTTGTTCTTGAACATGTCGTAACCCCTCGGCGCGTCGTCGAGCGTCATGGTGTGCGTAGCGAGGTGGGCCGCCCTCAGCTCGTTCTTGGACATCAGGTCCAGCAGCTTCGGGATGTAGCGCTGCCCGTGCTGCTGCGCCCCCCGGAACGTCAGCCCCTTGTTCATCAGGGCGCCGAGCGGGAACTTGTCGACCATCCCGGCGAAGACGCCGAGGACGAACACCGACCCGCCCGTGCGGCAGGCGTGGATGGCCTCCCGCACCGCGATGGGGCGGTCCTGTTCGAGCCGGAGCCGCTGCTTGGCCCTGTCGTAGACCTTCTGCGGGCCCGCGCCGTCGGCCTCCAGGCCGACCGCCTCGATGCACACGTCCGGACCCCTGCCGCCGGTGCGCTCGCGCAGTTCGGCGACGACGTCCGTGCGGGTGTAGTCGATGGTCTCGGCCCCGATGTGGCGCTCGGCCATCGTGAGGCGTTCGGGGTAGCGGTCGATGGCGATGACCCGGTCGGCGCCGTGGAGGATCGCGGCCCGCGCCGCCATCTGTCCCACGCCTCCGCAGCCCCACACCGCGACCACGTCACCCGGGCGCACCCCTCCGAGATCGGCGCCCATCCACCCAGTGGGCGCCGCGTCCGAGGCGAACAGGGCGTTCAGGTCGTCGACCCCGTCGGGCACGGAGAACGCGCCGTAGTCGATGAACGGGACGCGCGCGTACTCGGCGTGGCTCCCCTTGAAGCCGCCCATGGCGTGGGAGTAGCCGAAGATCCCGGCCGTCGAGCCGCCCCACATCATGTCGGTGATGCCCGGCTTGGGGTTGCTGTTCTCGCACAGCGACCACATGTCGTGCTGGCAGTGCCAGCACCGCCCGCAGCCGATGATCGAGCAGACCACCACCCGGTCGCCCACCTTGTGCCTGCGGACCTCCGAGCCGACCTCGACGACCTCGCCGAGGAACTCGTGGCCGATGACGTCCCCCGCGCGCATAGCCGGGATGTAGCCACCGAGAAGGTGCAGGTCGGAGCCACAGGTGGTGGTCAGCCGCACCTTGACGATCGCGTCTTGGGCGTTAAGGATCCGAGGGTCGGGCACGCGCTCCACCGACAGATCGTCGATGCCCTGCCAGGTGAGTGCCTTCACAGCGGTCCCTCCCCGCCCGCGCGCTGCGCGGCGAGATCCACAAGCCTTCCGGTGGGCATGGGCCGCGTCGTCGGCGGCTCGTCCGGCAGCAGCACCTCCCCGGTCTCGATCAGGCACTTGGACTCCCGCAGAGCCCTCCGTACCGCCTGGCGCGGGTCCTCCCCGGCGAGGCGCGCCATGACCTCGTCGACGCCTGTGGGCACCGGCCTGATCGGCCGCGCGCCGAGCTCGGTGCCGCGGTCGCCGGGCGCCTCGCGGACCTGTACCTCGATCGTCTCGCCCAGGCGCGCCAGCGGCTCGGGCAACCGCCCGTCCGGCACCACCTCCTCGGGCCGGCGGTTGATGGTGACCATCAGCCACCGGCTCGCCTCCCGCTGGGCCCTGACCTTGGTCTGGCGCGACGTGAGCCACCGCATCACGCCCAGGCCTACGCCCCCGAGCATCATCGCGCCCAAGACAGCACGTTTCATGCCCCTCTCCCCCTTGATGGACAACTGATGGGATGGCTACCCATCCCCGCCCACGGCTCCCTCCAATTGGGGGCACTTGAGGAGGAGTTGACGGGGGGCTGACCGGAGCGGCCCCCCGGCTCACCAGTACATGATCGCCGTCTGGCCCGACCCCCTCGCGGAGTACAGCCGCACGCGCACGAGGTAGCGGCGGCCCTTGACCAGGTGCGCGGTGACGGAGGAGTTGTGCGGCCTGCCGGAGTCGTCGTCGGCCGCCACGAAGCGCGGCTCCCCGTCGATCTCCTCGAACAGCCCGAGCACGGTGTCGCTCTGGCCGAACGTCGCCACCGTGTAGTCCCGGGTGCCCTCGGGCACGATCAGGTAGTCGGCCTGCTCCGCGGACGACAGGCCCAGCGGGACGGACGTGAACGGGGACAGCCGCGCCGGCCCCGCCGGTCCCATCGGCGGGTACCACTGGCGGGCGAACTCCGCGTCGAGCACCGAGATCGTGCCCGGAGGGAACACCCCGCGGCGGTACTGCTCGGGTTCGAGGATGAGCCCCGGCCCGAAGGTGTACTCCATGATCGACGTCGCGTCCCAGATGGACCCGGTCACCTCCGACTGGTCCAGCTTGCGGATCACGTTGTTGAAGGTCTTCTCCCGCGACCAGTTGTTCGGAGGCGCCCCGAAGTCGCGGTACACCGCCTCCTCGTCCCAGACGATGCCGGCGAACGGGCTCTGGTGCTCGTGCGGCATGCCGATGACATGGCCGATCTCGTGCAGCGCCGTGGTGTGCCCGTAGGACGTGGTGAGCGGCCAGCCGTAGTTGACGGTGCGGGCGTCGGTCCCGATGCTCAGCGCGTCGCGCCCGAGATAGGCCCAGGATCCGTCGCCCTCCATGAAGCCGATGCGCACCTCGGCCTCCGCGCGGTCGTCCACCTCGGCGAACTCCAGCCCGATGCCGAGGTCCTTCCAGACCTGGAAGCTCTCGCGGACGACGTCCTGCTGGTCCTTGCCGCCGACCCAGGACACGAAGCCGGACGTGCCGTCGCCGGTGGTCACGGTGGAGCCGTCGGTCTCGCGGTCGAAGAAGTAGTAGTGCAGCACCGTGCCGTTCAGCCACTTCAGCCGGCCGAGGATGAGGGCTTCGAGCCGGGTGCCGGCGAGCCCGGCCGCGTGTACGGGCGTGGATTGCGGGGGCAGAGAGCAGTATTCGCGGCGCTCGCTGTCTGTGGTCATAGGACGCCTCCTGTCCGGTGTCCACACCAGGCTGGGGAGACGGGCGGCGCCCGCGCATGAGTCACCCCCTACCTAAGTCGGCACGGGCGGGCCGCTCAGGCGGCGCCGATGGCGGTGAACGACCACCCCGTGGCCTGGTGCAGGGGGTCGGGGGGCAGCGCTCGCCTGGCCTCGCGAAGGGCCTCGGCCATGCCCAACCCGGCGCGCAGCCCCTCGTGCAGGGAGAGCATCAGCGGCACCGCCGCCTGGTCGCTGACCGGGACCAGGCTCGCCACGATGCCGGCGGTGCCGAGCGGCAGCAGCGCCGCCGCCAGGCCGAGCAGTTCGTCGGCCCCCACCGGCTCCATCACCCCGGAGTCGCAGCTGGGCAGGACGATGCGGTACGGGGCGCGGTTGAGCCTCTCGACGTCGTGGACGGTGAGCTCGCCATCGTCCATGCGGAGCGAGGAGAACATAGGACTGTCCGCCCGGAATGTCCCGTGCGCGGCGATGTGCGCGAGCAGGCTGCCGTCGATGGCCTTCAGTACGGCCGGGGCCGTGGCGGTGCCGCCCTCCAGGAGGGTGGCCTCGCCGTACCGCGCCGCCAGGGACGGCACCTCCGCGCCGAAGGTCGCCGAACCAGGTCCGCGTACGAGCACGACGCCCGCGCCCGCCGGGGGCGGCACCCCGGCGGCCCGCAGCCACGCGCCCGCGGACGGCGAGACGCCGAGCACCCGGTCGCGCAGCGCCGGCAGCGCCGCCCAGGGCACCCCGTGCAGCCGTCCCGGGGGCACCATCACCAGCGGGCCCCGCCCGAGATGGCCGAGAGCCGGGCCGAGCAGCATGTCCTGCAGGCGGCGCGCGCCCGTCTCCAGCAGGTGGAGCCGCTCCGCCGCCCTCTCGTCCGCCCGCCGGGCCGCCGTCCCGCCGTCCCTCCGCGCCGTCCGCTCGTACGCGAGCCGCCGCAGCGCCGCGCGGAGGTGGTCGATCTCGGCGGCCGCGTCGGCGGTACGGCCCGCCTGGAACCTGCGGACCTTGCCGCCGCCGCAGACGAGCACGTGGACGTCGCCTCCGACGTCGACGATCTCGATCAGGCGGCGGTCGCCGAGACGGTCCAGCAGGGCCCCCGCGTCGAAGGGACGGCCGTTGATCGTCCCCTCCCTGCGCGCCCGGAGGGTCCGCGCGCGGATGGCGCGTTCGAGGCGGCGCCGCTCGCGCTCCAGGGCGGGGGCCGGCGTGCCCGCCGACCGGGCGGCCTCCGCGCGGCTGGTGATCTCGCGGAAGGCGCTCGTCTCGCGGAGCAGCTCGTGGTCGTCCGGCGGGCGGGTGGGCGGCACCGCCAGCGCGGTGGCACGCCAGCGCTCGCTCCAGACCAGCAGGCCCCGGGCGTTGCCCGGCCGCAGGCTCACGCGCTGGGCGAGCGCCGCGAGCTCGGCTCCCTGCGCGGTCGCGCGGGCCCGCAGCTCCGACGCGCCGAGGGCCAGCCGGTGCTCGTCCAGCACGTCGAGTCCCCTGCGGCAGGCGTGGAGCACTCCCCTGCGGCCACCTCCCGCGGCCATCGCGCGCAGCGCCTCGGCCAGCCACCCGTCGACCCTGGCGAGCGCGGGGCCCCGGTGCCGGCCGCGCGCGGCGGCGGCCAGGTGCCGGTCGGCGTCCTCCGGCCAGCCCAGCGCGAGCGCCACCCGGCCCGCGAGCAGGGACGCCTGCACCGTGTCCGGGGAACCCAGCTCCGACAGGCGGGTGGCGACGGCGGCGATGTCCCGTACGAGCCGCCCGGAGACCCTGCCGGTGGCGACGCGCGAGCGGAACAGCACCAGGCGCGCGTGGGCCTCCCCCCATTCGCGCCGCTGGCTCGCGAACAGCCGCAGCGCCGCCCAGGCGCGCGCGACGGCGGTGTCGGGGTCGCCCGCGGCCATGGCGGCCCGGGCGGCGATCAGCAGGAGCTCGGCCTTCATGGTGCTCTGCCCGCGCGTCCGCTCCAGCAGGGCCGTCGCGCCGTCGGCCTCCTGGAGCGCCTCGTCGGCGAGCCCCGCGGCGAGCAGCACGTCGCACCGGTCGATGTTCAGGCCGAAGGCCGGAGTGCCGAGGGCCTCGAAGCGTCTGGCCGCCTCGTCGAAATAGCGCAGGGCGGTGGGCAGGTCGCCGGAGCGGAACGCCGCCGCGCCGCGGTTCCACACCGCCACGCTGCGGTCGTGGTCCTGGCGGGTGCGGTCCCAGAGCCGCTCGGCGGCGACGAAGTCCCGGTCGGCCTGCTCGGTGGACCCGAAGGCCAGGTGGACGAGCCCGCGCAGGGTGAGCGCCCGCGCGCTCCAGATCGTGTCCTCCGCGTCGCGCAGCACCGGGACGGCCCGGCGGAGGTCGTCGAGCGCCTCCCGGTGCCTCCCGAGCAGCCACAGGACCCGGCCCCTGCGGAACAGCACGCGGGCCGCCGTGAGGCCGTCCCCCCGCGCCACGCCCGCGTCCAGGGCGCGCAGTCCCTCGGCCGTGCGGCCCGTGTAGACGACCGCGACGCCGAGGGCCGCGAGCGCGTCGGCCTCCCGGTCGGCGGAGCCGCTGCGGCGGGCCAGTGAGCGTGCCCGCCGCAGGTGGCCGACCGCGAGGGTGAGATCGCCGAAGTCGCGCTCCCAGATGCCGATGACCTGGTGGGCGACGGAGGCGTCGTGGGGATCCGGGGCGCGGGACAGCAGGACGCGCGCTCCCGCGAGTGCCTCGGCCGGGCGCGCGAAGACCATCGGCAGCAGGTCGAGAGGATCCGCCGCCTTTCGAGGCTTCCGCGAGCTTCCCTCACCCACGGATCGATGTTAGACGTGGGGTTTCGGGGCGTCCACGCGGTTTCGATGTATCAGCCGGCCATCGACCGGCTCTTACTCGGTGACGAAGGCTGGATGACAACCCCGCGACAAGGAGCCGTGATGGCGTTCGACCGGTTCATGGAACAGCTCGGCCAGATCTCCAGGGCCATGGGAGTCCCTTTGGCGGCCGGCCCCGAGGAGGACCCGAGGTTCCTCTACGAATACGGCCACATCCTCGTGCCGGCGGCGGAGCTGTCCGAGGTCGTCCCGGTGGTCAACGCCGGCAGGCGGGTCCCGGTCACGCCGCCCCACGAGCGGGAGGCCAGGGCAGGCCTGCTGCGGATCCCGGTGACCGACCCGGATGACTCCGGCTCACGTGACGGCGGGGTGACCAGGGCGCTTGCGGCGATCAAGCTCGCGGAGGCGCGCAACGGCGGCCGGAAGATGGGGAGCCGCAACCACATCATCGCCATCACCACCGGAGGGGTGAACTCCTGCCCGTCGGACGAGCCCGCGTTCACGGAACGGGACTGGCATCCGGGGATCGCCCCGCCCTCCGCCGCCCCCGCCCGTCCCGTCTCGATCGTCGTGATCGACACGGGCCTGCTGGTGGACCACGACCTCCTCTATCCGTGGATGCGCCACGTCGTGCCGACCCCGGGCGAGCCTCTCAAGCGCGGGGGCCTGCCCGCGGGGGTCCGCCCGTCCGACCCCGTCGCCGATCCCGACCCGGTCGTGAAGGAGTACGTGGGGCACGGCACGTTCATCGCCGGGATCATCTCCGCGATCGCGCCGCGGGCCGCCGTCCGGGTCTCCGGCAAGCTGGTCCACGCCGGCGCCATCTCCGAGCAGGTCTTCGGAGAGGAGGTCCTGGACGCGGTCGGCTCCCGGTGGCCGGGGCTCGCCGACCTCGCGCCCGGCCTGGACGACGGTTCCCGGTGGCCGGACATCATCAGCCTGTCCGCCGGCACGTCCAACGAGGACGGCGAGCCGCTGCTGGGGCTCCAGAAGTTCATGAGCCGGCTGGCCGATCACCCGGAGACGCTCCTGGTGGCCGCCGCCGGCAACAACGGCAGCGACGCCCCCTTCTGGCCCGCCGCCTACACGCGGCTGCCCGAGTACCGCGGGGCGGTGCTGTCGGTCGGGGCACTGCGCGAGGACGGCCGGCACGGGGCCTGCTTCACCGACCACGGGGACTGGGTCCAGGTGTACGCCCCCGGGGAGCGGCTGGTCGGGGCGTTCCTCGGCACGCCGGAACGCCCGAGGAGGTACCGATACCAGCACTCGACCTACGGCTACTGCCGCTGGAGGCAGACCTCCGAGCACGACTTCGACTACGACTGCACCTGCGGGTTCCCCGCGCGTGCCGGGGAGCTCAGCACGTCCCTGGCCGAGGCGGCGACGCAGGATTTCACGGGAAGGGCCGAGTGGAGCGGGACGTCGTTCGCCACGCCCGCCGTCGCGGCCATGATCGCGAACTGCATGATGGAGAACCCCGGGCTCGGCTCCCGCGCGGCCGCGGTCAAGCTCCTCACGGGTCCCGCCCTGCGGACGGCCGAGGTCCGCGGCCGATCGGTCCCCGCCCTGTGGCCGCCGCTCTGGAACCCCAGGGAGGTGGTCCTCCACCCGCCCCGGCCCTGACCGGCATCGCGAACCGGCCCGGAAGCGCATCATGTCCCCCGAGGGCTTCGCGCATCGTACGATGATGATCCCCGCCCCAAGGGACGTCGCCGTGGACCGTGATTCGATCGGCAGCATCTTCCTGTCAGCGGCCGATGGTGACGCCGCCGCGTGGAAGGCGCTCGTCGAAGGGCTCGCGCCCCTGGTGTGGTCGGTCGTGCGCGCCCACGGGCTGTCGGACGCCGACGGCCACGAGGTGTTCCAGACCACCTGGCTCCGGCTCGCCCAGCACCTGCGGCGCATCCGCGAGCCCGAGAAGGTCGGGTCCTGGCTGGCGAGCACGGCGCGGCACGAGTGCCTGAAGGTGATCCAGGCCTCGCGCCGGGTCTCCCCCGTCGGCGATCCCGAGGTCTTCGACCGCGCCGCCGACCAGTGGACCCCGGAGGAGGCGCTGATCAGGTCGGAGGAGGCCGATGCCAGGGCCGACCAGGTGAGGCAGCTCTGGCAGGCCTTCGAGCAGCTCAGCGAGGCCTGCCGGCGTCTGCTGCGCGTCCTGATGGCCTCCCCGCGGCCGCACTACCACGAGGTCTCCGCCGCGCTCGGCATCCCGGTCGGCGGCATCGGCCCGACCCGGCAGCGCTGCCTGCGACGGCTGCGGACGCTGATGGAGCGAGGTGCCCCATGAACGGCTTCGACGACGGCGGGGACGAGGAGGACATGGGCCTTGAGGAGGCGCTGCGCCACGCGGCGGCGCTCTTCGACCCGGTGCCCTCCGATCTCGTCCAGACGGCCGTGGAGGCCTACACGCTGCGCACCATGGACGCCGAACTCGCCGCGCTGACCTTCGACTCGCTCGCGGAGCCCGCGCCCGTGCGCGGCGGCGACGAGCCCCGGCTCGCCACCTTCCACGCCCTCGGGGTCACGATCGACGTGGAGGTGACGGTCATGGGGACGACCGGCCGCGTCCTCGGCCAGGTGATCCCGGCCCGGCCGGGCGAGATCGAGGTACGCGGCCGCCGGCCCGCCACCGTGACGGTGACCGCCGACGCCATGGGCAGGTTCGTCTGCGAGCGGGTGCCCACGGGGCCGTTCAGCCTTCGCTGCCGCTTCGCGTCGGTCGTGATGGTCACGGAGTGGATCATCATCTGACGCGGGCCCGTTCGGCCGACGGGCACTTCTCCTATCGCTTATAGGAGTAAGAAAGTCACGACATACCGCCATACTCCGCTTACACAAGGTCACAAAAGGGGCGGGCGGATTCGGGCCACATCGAGGCGCACCGGCAAAACACTCGCCCCGGCATTGCCTTATCGTGTTCACATGTAACACCCAGGATTGGGCAGGGGACGGGCCCGGCGAAAGGCCGGCCGGGGCCACGCGGGCCGCACGGGGGTCCATGATTGTCCTGACCCAGCGAAATCACCCGGACATTCCATGCCTGTCACGGTCATTGGATTGAGAGGTCGCCGGGCGGGAGGCGCCCTTCGGCCCGAAGCCGCCGGACGGCCGGACGCGGCGGATCTCGGCGAGTTCGCACCGGAGGGGCAGAGATAATGGCGGAGGTTCGCCGGCACGTCAAGTGGCCGGTACCGGCGAGATTATTGTTCGGATTGGCACGGGCCGCCAACTCCCGGCATACCCGGCGCTCCGGCGTCCTGGGCGGGGAAGCTCTTGAGAAGCGGAGATCGGCCGCGTCTCGCAGGGGTTATGCGGGGAAAGGCGTCCCCGGTGGGGACGCGGCGCCGGGCCGGGGTTTTCCCGGGAACTTCACGGGCACGGCCGCCGTCGCGGCACACACACGAGCCGGTAAGGAATAGTGCTCATCCAGACAAATTCCCTGAAGTCAGCACTACCTCGCCCGAATGGCAGCCGCGGCACGCTCGCGCCCGGGAGGCGAGACCCCGCAGGCCAGGCGCGTGGGCCTGTGGACGGGAGGAACCGCTCTCGGGCCGCCTGAGCCACACGGGCGGCCATTGCCCGGTGCGAGCACGGCCGCCTCACAAAGGCGGTCCGCTAGAGAGATCCAGGCGGAGGATCACGTGCTCGTCGGGCGACTAATCCGGGCGCGACGGGTTAATCATTCACTGTGCCGCTTCGTACTGGGCCACGATGTGCGAGGCGATCCGGCCACGCTCGCTGACGTTCAGCCCGTGTGCCTTGGCCCAAGCCCGGATCTCCGAGCTTTTGTCGCGAGAGGGCCGCTGGGGGGCGCCCCGCTTGCGACCCCTGGCGGGGGTGCCCTCGGCGCGACGGGCGCTGGAGACGAAAGGCGAAAGAGCCTCGCGCAGATTGCTGGCGTTTTTGTCGTTCAGATCGATCTCGTAGCTGGTGCCGTCAATCGCGAAGACCACGGTCTCTTTTGCTTCGCCGCCATCCAGGTCGTCGATGAGAAGCGTCTGGATCTGTGTCGCCATCTCCCACTCCTTTCACAGAGCTTAGTTTGACACCTCAAGAATATACCCGGTTTCCGTCGCTTCCCACGCGGAGAACAGCGCGATGCATTGGCGGCCTCATCACGTAAGTCCGCCGATTCCGGCGAACCTCCCGTTTATCGGAGCGCGGAGCCGCCCGTCATCGGACGGGCGACCACTCATCGGACCCGAAACTGGTGCGGGCTCCGCATCAGCGCAGGGTGGAACATAGGGCCGACTACAGGTATTCAGGGTCAGGAAGGCGTTCCCGCGCCAGAAGGGGCAGGTGAATAGTGGATGAGTCACCTACAGCCCGGCGAGGCGCGGGGTCCCGGAGGCCCTTCCGCCGCCGTGGAGGCGGGCACGCCGTCACCGGCGTGTCGCCGCGTGCGGCCGGTCGCGTCCCTCACGCCCGTCCAGCCTGACGAACCGCCGCCCGCGGCCGTCCCCTCCGCCGCGGGGCGCCCGTACAGTTGCGCCCATGGGCATGGTCAAGACCGTAGGGCTGGTGCTGCACCCGCGGCGCGACTCCAAGCAGGCCATCGACACGATCGTCGAGTGGGCCCGGGACAGGGCCGTCACGGTGCTCGGCCTGCCCGAGGAGGTCGGCCGCATCGACTGCAGCGCCGTGCCGGTCGACGCCGCCACCCTGGTGGAGCGCGCCGACCTGCTGGTCAGCCTCGGAGGCGACGGCACGATGCTGCGCACCATGCGGCTGGTCTGCGGCCGGTCCACCCCCGTCCTCGGCGTGAACCTCGGCAAGCTGGGCTTCCTCGCCGAGATCGACGTCGACGAGCTGCCCCCGGCGCTCTCGGCCATCGACAGCCACGCGTTCACCATCGAACCCCGGCTGGCGGTGAGGGCCACCCTCCCGGACGGCCCGACGGTCACCGCGTTCAACGACATCGCCCTGGCGCGCATACCGGGCGACCGGCTCTCCGCCGTCGCCATCTCGGTGGAGGGCCATCCCTTCGTCCGGTACGCGGCGGACGCGGTCATCGTGTCCACGGCCACGGGTTCGACCGCCTACAACTTCTCCGCGGGCGGTCCCATCGTCTCCCCTCTCGTCGAGGGGTTCCTGGTGGTCCCCGCGGCGGCGCACTCGTCGTTCAACAGGGCCCTGGTCCTGTCGGCCGACGAGCAGGTGACCCTGGAGCTGCTCCCCACCAGCGGCCGGCTCGCCGTCGAGGTCGACGGCTCGGTGGCCGGGCGCATGTCGCCCGGCGACCGCGTCACGGTGACGGCGGTGCGCTCGGCCGGTCAGGTCGTGCGGCTCGGCACCACCACCTTCTACGAGCGGGCCCGGCGCAAGCTCAGGGTCAGCGGCAGCGCCGAGGTCGACTGAGCGACCCTGTGAGCAATCTCACACGCGCGTCAGCGCCCGGCGCAGGCCGGCCACCCGGCCGTCGGCGGCCCTTCGGCTGAGCGCGGCGTCGGGGACGAACGCGTCGAAACCGTGGAAGGCTCCCGGGTACATGTGGAACTCGGTGGACACGCCCGCCCGTACCAGCCGCAGGGCGTAGTCGGCGCACTCGTCGCGGAAGACCTCCAGCTCGCCCACCTCGATGTAGGCGGGCGGGAGTCCCGACAGGTCGGCGGCCCTGGCCGGCGCGGCGTACGGCGACACGCCGGCGGTGCCGACCGAGTCCCCGAGCAGGGCCGTCCATCCGAACACGTTGGCGGCGCGGTTCCACGCCACCGCCTCGGCGAACTCGCGGCTGGAGGGGGTGGTGCCCCGGTCGTCGAGCATGGGAGAGCTCAGGAGCTGGAACGCGACCGCCGGGCCTCCCCTGTCGCGTGCCATCAGGACGGTGCCCGCCGCGAGCCCGCCTCCCGCGCTCGCCCCGCCCACGGCGACGCGTTCGGGGTCGATGCCCAGTTCCTCGGCGTTCTTGACCGCCCACACCAGGCCGGCGTAGCAGTCCTCGACGGGCGCCGGGTGCGGGTGCTCGGGGGCCAGCCGGTACTCGACCGACACCACCGCGCAGCCCACGTCCCGCACGTAGCCCGCCATCCGCGCGTCGTCCATCTCCACCAGGCCGAGGATCATCCCCCCGCCGTGCATCCAGTACAGGCAGGGCAGCGGGCCGCGCCGCTCCTCGGGGCGGTAGACGCGCACCCTGATGTCGGGGTCGCCGTCCGGTCCCGGCGCCATCCGGTCCTCCACGGAAAGCCCCGGCGCGGCGAAGGGCGGCATGGCGGCGAACGCGGCGCCCATCTGGCGGCGCAGGCCCGGCAGATCAGCCGGTGACATGCGGGCGAAGTCGACGGGCGGGAGGAAGGCGTGCCGGAGACCCTCGGCGAGCTCGGGGTCGATATTGGGGTGAAGCGGCATGTGGTTCACCTCGTAGGACGTGTCGTGGCAGGGCGGTACACCGGAGCATGTGCCCCGGGCCGCCTCTCACCACAACCGCGACCTGACCACAATGACCGGCTGTTTCCCGTTCGATCGGCTCCAGCAGGGTCAACCGGCCGTCACACCCCCGGACGATCGGCGTCCCGGCCCCCGGTAAGACTTGGGGGCCGGGACGCCGGATCGGTTCCCCCGCGGCCCTCAGGACCGGTGGCGGGAACCGGCGCGCCTCTCGGCCAGGCGCAGCAGCCCGGCCCCGGCCATGGTCGCCGCTCCCACCGCGATGAGGACGGCCGGGCGGCGGGAGATCCCGTCCGCCGCGCCCCTCAGCGCGCCGGTCGAGCCGGGGACCGCCCCGGTGCGGCCGTCCCTCCCCGAGTGCGAGGTGACCTCGCGGAGCCTGCCCGCCATCGCGGAGGCCTTCTCCCTGGCGACGACCTTCGTCTCCGCCATCTTCTGCTGCGCCCGCGCCTTCACGTCGACCTTCTGCGCCAGCGCCTCGACCGTGCGGCCGAGGTCCTCGCGGGTACGGACGATCTCGTCCCGCAGCCGGTCCTCCTCCGATACGCGCATCTCGTGCTTCCTTTCACGCGGGACCTCCGGGCGTGCCCGGAGGGATGTCTCGGACAGACCGGCGAGCGGGTCGCCCCTGCCGTGGCTGACCACGGGTTTGACGTACGGCTTCGGTGGCGCGTGGACTTCGGGCACGTTCAGCGACGGCCCCGCGGACTCGGGGGTGGCCGTTCCCGGCTCCTGCCGGTGCATGCCCACCTCACCGGCGGTGGGCCGTTCCGGCGCCCCGATGGGATCGGTCTCGGTCATCGGTGCGCACCCTCCTTCACGGCGTCGACGTCGGCCTTGAAGCCCTGGATGGCCTCTTGGGGGAGCGGAGGCGTGGCCTTGGAGACCTGGCTCTTGCCGGTCAACGCGAGAACGGCCGCGACGATCAGCAGCGCCACACCCACGATCACGGCGGCGATCCACGCCGTGAGCACCTGGGCGATCAGCAGGATCACCGCGGCGACCAGCGCGCCGCCGCCGTACAGGGCGACGACCCCCGCGCCGCCGAACAGTCCGGCGCCCCTTCCGGCTCTCTTGCCCTTGCGCGTGAGCTCCAGGGTCCCCAGCCGGATCTCGTCCCGGACGAGCCGGGACACCTCCTCCGACAGGTGCCTGATCAGCTCGGCGGTCGAGAGGGAGGCGTACGGGTTGGTCATGTCCCGGGCTTCCTTCAGGTCGGTCATGGCGTTTCCCCTTTCTTCCCCCGGCCCCGGCGGTTCAGCGCCGGACGGGAGCGGCTGTGAACGGCTGAGCGGGGCGATGACCGCCCGCTCCACGCCACCGTGGGTGGCGGGAACGGCAGATCCACACCTCTCCTTCACGCGGCAGTTCCACCGTCACGCCGGGTCCCTACCCGCGCTGCACGCCGCAAACAGGACGGTCGCCCCCGAAGGGTGGCGGACCTGCTCACGCAGCGGGTGTGGCGGGCACACCGCCACACCCTGAGGCCGCCCCCTCACTACCTCGTGGGCATCTTCCGGGTCCCCACCGCCATGGCCCCCAGCCCGAGCAGCAGGATGACGATGCCGGTGACGACGTTGTTCCAGATCGACCCGGTCGTGTGCGATCGAATGATCCAGGGTGACAGGATCGTCCAGACTCCCAGGATCGGTACGATCCACGTCAGCCCGTAGGTCCGGCCGAAGGCCGACGCGAACCCCAGGGCGAGAGCGGCCAGCGCCAGCCCGGTGACCATGTTGCTCACCGAGAGCCGGGACAGGCCGTTGAACCCCACCACCCATGGCGATATCGCAAGGTAGAGCCCTGCGAGAAGCGTCAGCCCATCGATTACCTGTGCGGCCGTGCTGGAGCCCGCACGCTCGTACTTGGCCCGCATCGCGACAATGTCGGGATGCGCCTCCAGGCCGGTCGGTCTGGTCATGACCTCACCGCCTTCCGATTTCCTTTGCGGAACGGATCAATGTCGCCATACCCATGCGGGGAGCGAGATCACGGTGAGCTGTGCAAAATGATGGCCGATCGTCTGATTTGTCTTTTATGCCCGAATCGGGCGCGATCCGGCCGGAAAGGCCGCGTCGCGCCCGGTCGGGGCGTCATCCGGACCCGCGGGTCAGGTGCCGTACACGTTCAGATCCCACAGGGAGTAGCCGTACGGTGGCAGCCCCCGCTGGGTGCCGTACACGCGCACGTAGCGCCCCGTGCCGGTGACGGTGAGGTCGTCGACGCCCCCGTCACCGCTGGTGGTGGAGAAGACCGTCGTCCAGGCCGCGTTGTCCGGCGAGGTCTGGACCTGGTAGCCCCGCGCGTAGGCGGCCTCCCAGTTCAGCCTGACCCGGTTGATCGGGTGCGAGGCGCCCAGGTCCACCGTGATCCACTGCGGATCGGTGTACGCGCTGCCCCAGCGGGTCGCCGCGTCGCCGTCCACCGCGTTCGCGCCGACCAGCACGTTGCCGTCCTCCACACTGGACACGATGGTGGGACGGCCGCGCGCGAGGTCACCGGTGCCGGTGGGAGGCGTGCTCACACCGGGACCGGTGAAGGTGTAGCTGTCGATGTCGTACAGGGCGGTGGTGCCGGTGTTGACCCCGCTGAACACGATGTAGAGGTCGTGCGTGCCGTCGTCGGGCTTGGTGACGGGGGCGGTGAGCTCCACGTAGTTGTCCCAGCCACCGGTGCCGGCCACCGCGACGCGCGCGACCTCCGGGCCGGTCGGCGAGTCGAAGCGGAACGACAGGGTGCCGCCCGCGTTGGCCGAGGAGACCCGCGCCTTGATCCCGGTGATGCCCTTCAGGCTGACGGCGTGGTGCTTGACCCACTCGCCGCTCTGGATGTCCCCGAGCCGCTTGCCGCCCTCGGCCGCGGCCTGGTCGATGACCTTGGGGCCGTTGAGCTGGACGTAGTGCTCGGCCTGCCACTGCTTGGGCCAGAGCGTGATCTCCTTCTCCCCCGTGAGGGGCACGGTGCCGGGCGCGCCCTTGTCGGTGTAGGAGGAGCGCAGGACGAAGAACTGGACCGCGTCGAGCCCGGCGTGGATGGGGCCGGTGTTCACGGTGAACCCGCAGCCGGTGCCCTGACCCTCCTCGTGGGCGTGCTCCTGGTGCCCGAGGGCGGCCCGGACGACGACGCTCGCGCAGGGCACGGCGCCGTCCTGGGGGTCGGTGGCGCCCGCGGTGGCGGTCAGGTCGTCGCCCCAGCCGTAGGTGCCTCCGGCGGGAAGGCCCGACAGCGACAGGGTCGGGCGGTTGTTGCCCACCACGACGGGGACCAGCACCGTACCGGTGTGGCCGGTGCCGTCGTTGACCGTCAGCCGGGCCCGCTTGTCGCCGTTGGTGGTGTAGGTGTAGGAGGGGTTGGCGGCCGTCGCGTCGGTGGTCCCGTTGTTGTCGAAGTCCCAGGCGTAGGTGAGCGGGTCGCCGTCGGGGTCGGAGCTGCCGGCGCTTGAGAAGGTGACCGAGAGCGGGGCCAGGCCGTTGTCCTTGTCGACCGAGGCCACCGCGATCGGCGAGCGGCCTCCCTGGACATAGTTGATCTTGTACAGGCCCGCGTCCGCCGCGCCGGAGAAGTAGCCGCTGCCGTACTCCAGCAGATACAGCGAGCCGTCGGGGCCGAACTCCATGTCGATCGGGTGGACGAGGCTCATGCCCGCCAGGACCGGCTCGATGACGGTCGGGGTCCCTGTGGAGGGGTTGCCGTTGCCGAACTGCACTTCCTTGATCCAGTTACGGCAGTACTCCGAGATCAGCCACTTGTTGTCGTAGTAGGCGGGCCACTTGTAGGGCGAGTTGAGGCTCGCGTTGTAGTGGTAGACCTCGGTGTGGTTGGGCGATCCGCAGCCGCCCGGGTTGTCCAGTGCGGGCCATTCCTTGCTGCCGCCGTGCTGCTCCCAGACCAGCGCGGGCTTGGTCGCGGGGAGCTGCTGCAGGCCGGTGTTGCGCGGCGAGTTGTTCACCGGCCCCGCCGTGCCCCCGCAGGGGAACCAGCCGCGGGGGGCGTTGGCCGCGAAGTCCCAGTCGTTGTAGGCGACGTTCGGCCCACCGCAGTACGGCCAGCCATAGTTGCCCGGGCCGGTGGCGCGGTTGAACTCGTCGTAGGCCGCCGGACCCCGGTTGGCGATGGTGGCTCCGGCGTCCGGTCCGACCTCGCCCCAGTAGAGGGTGTTGGCCGCCTGCTTGTCGACCCAGATCCGGTAGGGGTTGCGGGTGCCCATGATGTAGATCTCGGGCCGGGTCTGAGCGGTGCCCGGGGGGAACAGGTTGCCGGCCGGGACGGTATAGGTGCCGTCGCTCTCCGGGTGGATCCGGTTGATCTTGCCCCGGAGGTCGTTGGTGTTGCCCGACGTGCGCTGGGCGTCGTACTGGGGGTTGCGGCTGGTCCGCTCGTCGATCGGCGCCATGCCGGCCGAGTCGCCTCCGGAGTTGGTGTTGTCCCCGACGGCGAAGTACAGGTTGTCGTTCGAGTCCCACGTCATCGACCCGGCCGAGTGGCAGCACAGGTCACGCTCGGTCGGCCACTCGATGATCATGTCTTCGCTGGCCGGGTCGAGGACGTTGGCCGAGGTGTTGAAGGTGAACCGGGAGATCCGGTTGACCAGCGGGGTCACCTTCGGCGAGTAGAAGAGGAACACCCAGTGGTTGGTGGCGAACCGCGGGTGCGGGGTGATACCGATGAGCCCGTCCTCGAACCGGGCGTCGAGCTGGAGCGTCAGGGCGACCGTGGTGGCCTTGGTCGCCGGGTTGTACAGGCGCACCTGGCCGCCGCCGGAGGTGGAGCCTCGGTTGATGTACAGGACCTTGCCGTCGGGCAGCACCGACAGCTCGATGGGCTCGCCCATCGACAGGCCGCCGTCCAGTTTCACCTTCTCGAAACCGCTCGTCGGGGGCGGGGCGAGGGCGATGGAGGAGGATGACGCGGACAGGGACGACGGGGTGGAGGCGGAGGCGCTGGTGCTGCCCGCCGCTCCCGCCGTGGCGGTCGCGACGAGGGCGAGCACGACGGCGCCGACGACCGTGCGAAGGCGCGCTGAAGAGGGCACGAAGACTCCAGGGGGTGTGAAGGCCGGGGGTTTCGGCTGCTCAGGCGCCGTAGACGTTGAGGTCCCACAGGGAGTAACCCCACTGGGTGGCCCGCTGGGTTCCGTAGATCCGCACGTAGCGGCCGGCCCCGCTGACCGCCACGTCGTCGGTGCCGCCGTCCCCCGTGGTGGTGGAGTAGATCGTCGACCAGGTGGCGTTGTCGGGCGAGGTCTGGATCTGGTACGCCTTGCCGTAGGCGGTCTCCCAGGTCAGCTTGACCCGGTTGATCGTGCGCGTGGCGCCGAGGTCCACCGTGATCCACTGGGGGTCCGAGTAGGCGCTGCCCCACCGGGTGGCGGCGTTGCCGTCGACCGCGTTGGCGCCGGCGTGCGGGCTGCCGGGCTCGACGCTGGACACCGTGGTCGGACGGCCCCGTGCCAGGTCGGTCACGGTGACGGTGTCCTGCTTGATCCGGATGTTGCGGTAGTTGATGTCCGCGCCGGCCCCGTCGTTCTGCACGCCGATGTACCCGTTGGCGATGGCGCGGGTGCTCGTGTAGTCGTTGATCTTGACGCCGTTGAGGTAGATCTCGACGCGCTGCCCGTGCACGCCGATCTCGTAGGTGTTCCACGAGCCGGGCGGGTTGAGCGCGGCGGCGCGCAACGCCGCGTCGGGCGCCTTGAAGCTGTACACGCTGCCCGTCGTACGGGTCGGGTCGGCGTCGGTGGCGTCGATCTGGATCTCGTGCCCCGCGTCGACCGGCTTCCAGGGGTCGCCCTGCGGGTCGGGGAAGCCGATGAACACCCCGCCGTTGTCGTCGCCCGGCATCATCCAGTCGAGCTTGAGGGAGTAGTTGGCGAAGGTGCCGACCGGGTACCAGAGCAGGCCCATGCCGCCGAATGAGGTGAGGGTGCCGTTCGCCAGGGTGAACCCGCCGGGCCCGGCCTGACGCCACTTTGCGAAGGTCGTCTGGGTGCCGTCGAACAGCGGGGTGTAGCCGGTCTCGGGCCGGCAGTCGGCCGGTTTGGCGCCCGCCGCGACCTGGATGCCGCCGAGCACCATCGTCGTGAAGGCCGGGTCGGCGTAGGACTCCTCGGTGTGCCCGAGGCCGGTGTACCAGGACCTGCCGCCGCCGTAGTTCTGGCACCAGGTGATGGGGTGGTCGCCCATGGTGCCCCCCGTGTAGGACGTCTCGTCGAGGCTCGCCAGCACCTTGACGTTCGCGCGGGGGTTGGTCCGGTAGTTGTACCACTCGTCGGTGCGGGTCCAGGTCGGCGCCAGGTGCGAGGTGGAGACGTTGGACCTGTCCTCCACGCGCACCGTGGCCTGCTGGGTCGCGGGGTGGGAGCTGAACCACGCGCCCACCAGGCCGCCGTACCAGGGCCAGTCGTACTCGGTGTCGGCCGCGGCGTGGATGCCCACGTACCCGCCGCCCGCCGCGATGTAGGACTGGAACGCGGTCTGCTGGGCGGCGTTCAGGACGTCGCCGGTGGTCGAGAGCCAGACCACGGCCTGGTACTGCGCGAGGTTGGCCGTGGTGAACGCCGCGGCGTCCTCCGTCGCGACCACCGTGAACCCGCCTGCGGCGCCGAGCCGCTGGATGGCCGCGATCCCGTTCGGGATGGACGAGTGCCGGAAGCCCGCCGTCTTGGAGAAGACGAGGATCTTGGTCAGGGGCGCCGCCGACGCCGCGACGGGGACGGACAGGATGCCCGTCAACGCGACGGCCAGCGCGAGCGCGGCCCGAAGGATCACGCGGGACAGGCGTGCGTGGAGGGGCGGAGGGGACTTGAGCCGGGGGGTGGGCGGTTGCACGTCCATGACGGATTCCTTCGCGATGGGGAGGAGCGCGCCGCCGCACCTTGTGGGGAAAGTCGAAAGGTTTGCCACGTAACTTTCGCCGCTGTCGACGAAACTTTGGCATGTCCGGACGGAAGCGTCAAGCGTTTCGACATGGCCGCGACACACCAAGGTTGCCCATACATCGGATCATTTAACAATGTAGACACATCCGATGTTGCCGACCCGCCACACAGGGTGTTGATGTGATCGTTTTCCTCGGTAAATCCGCTGGTAGAGAGCCTTTCGCCACCCCGGGCCGGTTTCCGTACGCGAACACACCCGGGCACGCACCTCTTGACGCCCCAAGACATCCAATGTTAACTGCGCCTGACAGTCCTGAGGCGGTAGCGGTGCGATGGCTTTCGTGCCGGATGGCCATCGCCACTCGTCTCGGGTCCGTGTTGCCGGAGAGGGGCCCGAGGGCCGAGCGAGACCGGTCGCCGATCACCGGTCTCGCCGGCCCAGGGTCCCTCTCCTCGCAGTCGGCGATCCGGGGCGCCGGCGACACCATTCAGCGAAACAGCTGTCGGGATATTTCGGTTAAATCCGCATATTTGGCTACATGGGTTTACACAACCTGACGAACTCCGCACGCGAGGACGGGCCGCCCGCGACGACGCGAACGACCCATCAGCGTGAAGGTGCTTACATGGCCCCAGGGAGATTTCCGTAATATCCGGCGAGCCTGGCCCGGTACCCGGCGTCTTTGTAGGCCTTCTGGTCGAACTCCGGGGCGTTCTTGATTTCCTGCTTGGTGCGCGCGACGTAGACCTTGCGGTCCGGCTGGTTGATCTGTGTGACGACGAGGGCGGGGAGGACGACCTTCTTACCGAAGATCCACGGCCCGGTGTCGACGACGATGTAGCTCTCGCCGACCACGTCGCTGGCCTCGTCGACCGACCCGATCTTGCCGTCCACGGCCTCCACGTCGAAGCCGGCGATGTCCATGGTCTGGGCGTGGCCGTATACGTCCGGCCGGTATGTCCACAGGTTGTCATTGATCATGCTTGCGCTCCCCCTCTTCGCTGGTACGCCGAGCGCCGTACACCCACCCTGGAATCACCGCTTCGGGTGGGCGTAAGCACGGCTTCCGCTCCGCAATACTGTCGGTACCCCTACATGAAGGGCGCCACCTCAGCATGAGGTAAAGGCTTCCAATTCGCCTTTATGGCGACAAATGAAATGGCGTCGGTTTCCGTTCGGCAATCGACGAGGATCTGCCCGTGGTGAAGGTGTTCCACAGCCCCGTCGGGTCGTTGGAGCCGTTGGCGTACGTCGAGCCGCCGGACTGGTGGGCACGCCCGGCCGCGGTGTGGGCGTAGTTGCCGGCCGTCACGCACACGGGCGGCACGGTCGGGGTGACGGTGGGAGTGGGAGTGATGGTGGGGTCACCGTCGGGGTCGGCGACGGCCCGGGGGCCGGCGCGGGACGGCGTGATGACCATCACACCTTTGGTCCACGCAAAGTTAGATCGCGTGTCGGGAAGCGGAAATGGGCGCGGCACCCACAATCCACCCACCGCCTGTAGGCGGGGCGCCTCCCGCCCCAGCGGGCGGGGGCGGGGGGCCTAGAGCTCGGCGAGCATGCGCCGCAGGCGCGCGACGGTCGCGGCCGGCGGCTCGGCCTGGACGCTCAGGCTGTTCATGACGTCCCAGTAGTGCAGGATCTCGGCGGGCTTGTCGGGATACAGCGCGCTGACGAGCTGTTCGAGGTACACCACGTCGGGAAGCTCGTGCGCGGCGAGGCGCAGGATGGTCACCGGGCCTCCTCCCGCGGCGTGGCCGCCGGAGCTGAACGGCATCACCTGGATGGTGACGTTCGGCAGCTCGCTCATCTTGAGGAGGTGCTCGATCTGGGCGCGCATCGTCGCCGCCCCGCCGACGAGCCTGCGCAGCGCCCCCTCGTCGATCACGGCCCACAGCTTCACGGCATCGGGGCTGGTGAGGATGCGCTGCCGCCTCATCCGCAGCGCGACGCGGCGCTCGACGTCGCTGTCGGTCGCGGCCCGGTCGAGGCGGATCACGGTGCGCGCGTAGTCCTCGGTCTGCAACAGGCCAGGGACGAACTGCACCTCCCACGAGCGGATGACGCTGGCCGCCTGCTCCAGCCCGATGTAGGCCTCGAACCAGGAGGGCACCACGTCGCTGTACACCTGCCACCACCCCGGGGTGTTGGCCTGCTCGGCCAGGGTGAGCAGGGCCTGGCGCTCGGCCTCGTCGGTCACGCCGTACAGGGTCAGCAGGTCGGCCACGTCACGGGGCTTGAAGCCGGTGCGGCCCAGCTCCAGGCGGCTGATCTTGGTGTCGGAGGCGCGGATCGCGTAGCCGGCGGCGGCCCGGGTGATCTCGCCCGCCTCGCGCAACCGGCGCAACTGCGCTCCGACGAGCATCCGGAACACCGTGGGCCCGGCCTGCCGGTGATCCAGAATATGCTCGTCTTCCAGGTCAGCCGCGGCTCGAAAAGCCCTCATGCTCCCTCTCCGATACAGAACCCGAACCTGCCGATCATCCCAAAGCCTCTCATCCCGGCTCCGGTCCTGACTAGCCATTTGGGTTTCTTGACCCGTTCATGAGGAATCTAACTTACAGGCACGTGAAACGGGTCACCACTAGGGGTTCGAGCTCGAATAGGGGTCAGGGTTTACGCGCGACGCCGCACACCTCGTCGACCGGGACGGCGGTGTCGAACGGGCTGGGGTCGGGGCGCCACCGCGACAGCTCGACCACGCCGGGCTCCACCAGTTCCAGGCCCTCGAAGAAGCGGGCGATCTCCTCGGGGGCGCGCAGGAGGTACGGGACGGAGCCCCCCTCGTTGTACTGGTCCTGGGCCTGCTCGAACGCCTCGCTGGTGCTGGTGGCGTCGGCGATCGCCAGATGGCTGCCGGGCGGCAGAGCGTCCATCAGCCACCGCACGATCGAGCGCGCCTCCTCGTAGTCGGACATGTGGCCGAGGACGCCCATGAGGATCAGCGCGGTGGGCCGGGTGAGGTCCAGCGTCGCCTCGGCCGCCTTGAGGATCTTGTCGGGTTCGCGCAGGTCGGCGTCGATGTAGCTCGTGGCGCCCTCGGGAGTGCTGGTGAGCAGGGCACGGGCGTGCACCAGCACGAGGGGGTCGTTGTCGACGTAGACGATGCGCGACTCCGGGGCCACCCCCTGGGCGACCTCGTGGGTGTTGTCGACGGTGGGCAGGCCGGTGCCGACGTCGAGGAACTGGCGGATGCCCGCCTCGCCGGCGAGATAACGGACGGCACGGGCGAGGAAGTACCGCTGGGCGCGGGCGATGTCATCGATTCCTGGGAAGACCTGCCGATATTGGTCACCGGCCGCGCGGTCGACGGGGTAGTTGTCCTTGCCGCCCAGCCAGTAGTTCCAGATGCGGGCCGAGTGGGGCACCGTGGTGTCGATCACGGGCGACGGCCGGGGGCCGAGGGCGGACGAGTCGTCGGTCACGGGGGAACGTCTCCTCTGTGGCGGTTGTCAGGTCACCCCACGCACGATGAAGGGCCGGAAGGGAGACCGCAAGCCTCCATTGGGATCTTCTTCGCGTGAGGACCCGCTTCTCCTTCCGTGGCCGCGCGAGGCGACGGGTTCCCACGGGTTCCCGCCTGTGCCCGCGAGGCCGACGGCCCCGCCGCGGCGCGCGGCGGGGCCAGGGTGCTCCTCTACAGGCCCGCCCGCGCCGGTTCCGGTGCGTACGCGCCGAGCCCGCCCGCGCGGTGACGGACGATCGCGGCGTCCAGGGACCACGTGCCCGGGCCCAGCACGGCGACGAGGAAGAACGACCAGCAGAACAGCGCGGCCAGCTCGCCGCCGTTGCTGAGGGGCAGCAGGGCCGTGGGCTGGTGCACGACGAAGTACGCGTACGCCATGGACCCGGACGACAGCAGGGCGCCGACGCGGGTGAAGAGCCCGACGAGGACGAGCGCGCCGAAGATCACCTGGATGAGCGCGGCCCACCATCCGGGCCAGGTGCCGAACGGGATGGGCTGGCCCGTGCCACGGCTGCCGCCGAAGACGCCGAAGACCGACGCCAGCCCGTGGCACAGGAACAGCAGGCCCGTGACGACGCGAAACAGCGAGAGTGCCGGTCCGCCGAACCGGTCGACGTTCATGAGATCACCTCTTGGTCTCGTGATGGCGGGCACCCGTCGCGACCGCACGGGCCGATCCACGGCCGTGCGGGACCGCCATCGGAGCCGCCGGTTGAACGGTGGTCGCCGGCCGGGTTCACGCCTTTACGGCGCCCGCGACGACATGAAATGCGCCCCTGGAATCGGGTGGGGCATTCAGGGAGCCGTCCGCTCCTGGGAAGCGGGCCCGAAAACCGGGCAAGCCGGCGACGGGCGCAGTGAAATCAGTCCTCCATGGAGTCCGGTAAGACTGAATACTCCTTTCTTTTCGTTCGGCGAAGCACGGCGCGGTCGCCATCGGCCCGCGCGGCACGAAGCCGGACGGGCGGATGCCCGAGGCTCCAGCGGGCCGGACGGAGAGCGGCGCTACCTGCGCCCTTGCAGGGTCTTCCTGGCATCCCGTCCCTGTACCTCGGCGTGTCCCGGGGCCCTGTTCGCCAGTGGACAGGGGCCGGTGACGCCCACCCCAGAATCCGATCAGGCGCACCCCTACGTCAATGTGGCACCACGATCATCGGTCATCGGATAACGACGTGACGCCCTCGCCGTTCCCTGCCTCCACGCATTTACCTGCCACTTTTACCGATGCGGGGCGAGCGATGTCACGAATTCACGGAAAAATGACCGGTGAAACTTTCCCGTCCGCCTTCACGGCGCAGGTGTGGGGAGGCTCGGGCGACGGCGGCGCGTTCACGGGGGCGGGCGCGGCGCGATGGGGGGCAGGGGACCTCGCGCACTCCGGAGCCGACTGGCGTCGAACCCCCTCACGGCGGCTTCGGAGATCCTTGGACGGCCCGGGAAGCCTCGCCCCGCCCGCGAGTGATCGGCGGCCGGGCGCTCATCGCTCCGGGGAGGTCACGACGATCTACGGGCGAACCCCACCCGCACCCAGAAGATCAAGAAGGCCGCTTCCCCAAAGGGAAGCGGCCTGCGAGCCGGTGGGCGATACTGGGATCGAACCAGTGACCTCTTCGGTGTGAACGAAGCGCTCTCCCGCTGAGCTAATCGCCCTCCTGTGCCGGGATCCCCGCTCGGAGGACCTTGCCCGACGGGGAAAACCATACCTCACTCCGGGGGGTGCTGGCGAAGCGGCGGGACAACCCGATCACGAAAGGTTCTCAGGAGTCCGGCGGCGTGGCGCCCTGTTGTCATAGCATCGTCATGCCCCATACTCATCCGAATCGCACCACTTATGATCTTTACCCCGAGACACCCGTAGATGCCCCGTAGGACGACCGGAACGACACGCAAAACCCTTGCAAACAGGCACCTCTAAGCGATGTTTGACCAGGTAGAGGCATAAATGTCGCGCTGTGATATGCGTTACAGAAGGGCTCAGGAGCGGAATCTCTCCTGGAGGTTCCTTCGTTTCGCAGACATAGCTCCGAGCGAAGTCCTTCAGAGCACCGCAACCCAAGCCCCGAGCAGGGGACCCACCGACGAAAGGTTTGGCTGACGATGAACGCCACCGTCTCTGCCGAGCTGGGCCTTCGACTTGTGGTCCCCGACCGTACCACCGTCCCCCTGCTGGCAGGCCTGAGCTATACGGCCGACGATCCGTACGCCATCAGGATGGCCTTCCACGTGGGGAACGACGAGCCGGTCGAGTGGATCTTCGCCCGCGAACTGCTGACCGTGGGCATCGTGCGGCGGGTCGGCGACGGCGACGTCCAGGTGTGGCCGGCGCGGGCCGACGGCGAGCGCACGCTGAACATCAGCCTCACCTCCCCCTTCGGGCAGGCGCTGTTCGAGGTCCCGCTGCCGCCGCTGACCGAGTTCCTGCACCGCACGTACGACCTGGTGGCAGCCGGCCGCGAGACCGACTTCATGGACCTCGACGACGAGCTGTCGAACATGCTGTGGAGCTCCTGACCGAAGACCGGGCCGGGCGCCCGAAGGCCCCCTCCGCTTGTCACTTCATGAGCTTCCGCATTCTGTCGATCTCCACACGCTGGCCGGAGGCAACATCCTGGGCCAGCTTCCGCATGATCTGGTCGGTACCGCCAGAGAGCTCCTCCCCCGCCATCCTCACGGCGCCCTCGTGATGTCTGATCATCAACCGCAGGAGCAGCGCGTCGAAGGCGGCGCCGCGCGACGAGCGCAACCGGTTCATCTCCCCCAGGCTCGCCATGCCGTACACGTCCGGGCCCGGCGAGGCCTCGTGCCCGGGGTGCTCCGCGGGGACCCCCCGGCCGAGCGCCAGCAGCCACCGCGACATCACCCCCACCTCGGGCCGCTGCCCGACCGCGATGCGCTCGCAGATGCGCCGGACGCCGGGGTTGGAGGTCCTGGACGGAGCGAGGCCGGCCATCTCCAGCGCCTGCCGGTGGTGCGGGATCATCCGCTCCGTGAACAGGACGTCGGCGGCGGACGGCCGTGACTCCGACCGGCCGACGCGCTCGCCCGGCGTCGCCCTGCGTCCCGCGTCTCCCGGCGCGCCCGGGATGATCACCGGGGCGCCGCCGCCCGCCACGATGGGCGAGCCGTGCCGGGGATCGTCGCTCGCACAGCCCGTCAGCACGGAAGCCAGCCCGGATCCCAGCACAACCGTTACAAAAAGCTCGCACGCGCGGCGCCGGATCACCATAGCTTCCATACTGGGGCACATTCCCAAATTCAGCCGGACAACAGGGGGCATTGTGGGCACGTGGCGGATCGGGGCGTTCGCTTCAGTGGCGGGCGTGGTTCTCCTTCTCGGAGGCTGTGCCGGTGATCCACCGTCCGCCCCCGCGGACTCGATAGCCTCGTCGTCCCCCGATGCCTCCGCGTCGGGCGGGGTGGAGCACAGCGCCAACGCCAGGCTCGTGGCCAATGTCCCGCTGTCCGCGCCGTTCGACGGCGAGGATGCCTGGGGCACCGACCTCGCCTTCCAGGGGAACTACGCCTACGTCGGCAACTACGAGGGCTTCACGATCCACGACATCACCGACCCGGCCAAGCCCAAGGTCGTCACGCGCGTGGTCTGCCCCGGCGGCCAGAACGACATCTCCGTCACCGGGAACCTGCTCTTCCTGTCGGTGGACGACCCCCGGGACAACGAGACCTGCCAGAGCCGCAGCGGCGACATCTTCGGGGGCTGGGAGGGCATCCGGATCTTCGACATCTCCGACAAGGCCCACCCGCGCTACCTGAAGTCCCTGGCCACGTCCTGCGGTTCGCACACCCACACGCTGGTGCCCGGGAAGGACGCCGGCAAGGTCTACCTGTACGTCTCGTCCTTCGGGCCGGACTCTGAGTCCAAGAACTGCAAGCCGCCCCACGACTCCATCGCGATCATCGAGGTCCCTGTGGACGCGCCCGCCCAGGCCAAGATCGTCGCCCAGCCGCTGCTGTTCACCGACGGCGAGGACGAGTCCCAGCCGGGAGCGACCAGCGGATGTCACGACATCACGGTGTACCCGGAGAAGGATCTGGCCGCCGGAGCCTGCCTCGGGAACGGCATCCTGATGGACATCTCCGACAGAGCGCGGCCCAAGGTGCTCCAGGAGATCACCGACACCGAGAACTTCTCCGTCTGGCACTCGGCGACGTTCACCAACGACGGGACCAGGGTGATCTTCTCCGACGAGCTGGGCGGCGGCATCGCCCCGACGTGCGACGCCAAGACCGGGCCCACCCGGGGCGCCGACGCGGTGTACGACATCACCGGCGACCGCAAGCTCCAGCGCAGGGGGTACTTCAAGATCCCGCGTCACCAGACCGAGACCGAGAACTGCGTGGCGCACAACGGCTCGCTGCTCCCGGTGCCCGGCAAGACCATCATGGTCCAGGCGTGGTACCAGGGCGGGGTCTCGGTGATCGACTTCACCGACCCCGACCACCCCAAGGAGATCGCGTACGTCGACCGGGGCCCGCTGAACACCTCCGGTGAGCCCAGGCTGGGCGGCTCGTGGTCGGCGTACTACTACAACGGCTACATCTACTCCAGCGACATCACCAAGGGCCTGGACGTCATCGCGATCGACGATCCGCTCACCGATCCGGCGAAGTCCGTCAAGGTGGACGAGCTCAACGCCCAGACCCAGGTGTCGTACCCCGAGTGATCACGGGTCGACGTCGGCCGCGCTCCGCTCCGCGAAGACACGCATCGCCTTGGCGGTGACGGGGCCGGGCGCGGTCGCGAGCACCGTGTCGTCGACAAGCCTGATCGGCTGGATGTCGCGGGTCGTGGAGGTGAGGAACGCCTCCTCGGCCTCGTACAGGGCGGAGATCGGCACGTCGGCCTCCTCGCCGCCGTGCCATTCGAGCACCAGCGCGCGCGTCACACCGGCCAGGCAGCCGGAGGCGAGGGTCGGGGTGACGAGGTGGCCGTCCCTGACGATGAAGATGTTGCTGCCGGTGCCCTCGCAGAGGTCGCCCGCGAGGTTCTCGAAGATCGCCTCCTGGCCGCCGCGCTCCTTGGCGTAGGCCAGGGCCTTGGCGTTGTCGCCGTAGGAGGTGCTCTTCACCCCGGCCAGCGCCCCACGCTCGTTGCGCGGCCACGGGACCACGGTCACGCTCGCGGTCTCGGGGAACGGCGCCTGCGCTCCGACGATCACGATGGCGCTGGTGCCCTGGTTGCCCCGGTCGGAGCCGAGCGGGCCGCTACCGCTGGTGTAGGTGACGCGGATGCGGCCGAGCGGCCACGGTGGCGCCTGCGCCAGGCACGCCCGTATGCCGTCGGCGATCGCGTCCACGTCGGGCGCGGGCAGGCCGAGGCGCTCGGCGGAGAGCGTGAGACGGTCGAGGTGCCGGGTGAGGGCGAACGACTCGCCGTTCACGCACTTGATGGTCTCGAAAACGCCGTCGCCGACCATCAGCCCGTGGTCGAAGACGGAGACGCTGGCCTGCGTGGGATCGATCAGTTCCCCGTTGACCCAGACCGGAACGTTCATCGTGAGATCTCCCTTTTTGCGAGGTGTTGCCGACCGTGCCCTCCCGGAGGCGAGCCGGGACGGCCGTCAGGCACTCCCGGACGCGAGCGCGATGAGCCGGGACGCTTTCAACTCGGTCTCGCGCCACTCGCGCCCCGGATCGGAGCCCCACGTGATGCCGGCTCCCGTGCCGAAGTGGATGAGGTCACGCTCGATCCAGAACGTGCGGATGCCCACGGCCAGCGCGGCCTCGCGCCTGCCGGCGTCGACCCAGCCCACTGCCCCACAGTACGGCCCCCGGGGCTCAGGTTCGAGCTCATTGATGATACGCAGCGCCGAGGACTTGGGCGCACCGGTCACCGAGCCGGGCGGGAAGGTCGCCGAGAAGAGCTCGGGCCACCCGAGTCCACGCTCCAGCGTGGCCCGAACGGTCGACACCAGGTGTACCAGGCCCGGGTACTCCTCCACCGCGCACAGGGCCGGAACCGTGACCGAGCCGACCTCGGCGACCCTGCCGAGATCGTTCCGCACCAGGTCGACGATCATCACGTTCTCCGCGTAGTCCTTTTCGAGCAGGTCGTCCCTGGTCACGCCCGTACCCTTGATCGGCCCGGACTCGACGACGTCCCCGGCGCGGGACAGGTACAGCTCCGGCGAGGCGGAGACGACCGTCAGGCCCGGCACGCGCACGGTGGCGGCGTACGGCGCGGGATTGCCCCGCTCCAGCCGCCCGGCCAGCACCAGCGGGTCGGCGTCGAGCGGGATCTCGGCCGTGAGGACCCGGCACAGGTTGGCCTGGTAGACCTCGCCCTGCCCGATGTAGTCGCGGATGCGCCGGACGCCGTCCTCGTACCCCCGCTGGTCGAGCGAGCTGGTCCAGCGCAGCGAGGCGGGCCAGGGCCCGCGGGCCTGGGGAAGGGGCGCCGGCCGTACCTCGTCGAACCGGGCACAGGTGACCTTGCCCTCGTAGGTCACCACGACGGCCCACCAGCCTGCGCCGTCGAGGGCTCCGAGATCGGTGGTCACGTCACGCAGCCCGGTGGCCAATCGGCCTCCGACATGGGCGAAATACACCCTTCCATTCTCCCGCGCCCCGGAACCCGCCTCGCGCCACCGGCCTCCCCGCGCCCGACCGGCCGACCAAGATCGCCAGATGGCCTTGACATCGAAGTCACTCCGGATGTCAGACTCGGCTTTCCATTCCGATTCCCGACCAAGGAGCATGCCGTGGCACAGGTGAACCTCGCCCTGGGAGCGATGTACTTCGGCACCCGACTTGACGAGCGAACGTCGTTCGACCTGCTTGACCGGTTCGTGGCGGAGGGCGGGACGATGATCGACACCGCGAACTGCTATTCGTTCTGGGCCGACCCGAGCGGCTTCGGCGGGCAGAGCGAAGAGGTGATCGGCAGATGGCTGGCACGCCGTCCCGGACTCCGCGACAAGCTGTACATCAGCACGAAGGTCGGCGCGGAACCGGGAGGGGACGGCGAGTGGCCCGCCAACCGTGAGGGCCTGTCGGGTCCGGCGATCAAGGCGGCGCTGGAAGGCAGCATGCGGCGTCTCGGCACCGACCGCGTCGACCTCTACTGGACGCACATGGAGGACAGGTCGGCGCAGCTGGAGGACACGGCGGGCGCGCTGGCCGAGCTGGTGGAGGCGGGGCTGGTCGGGCGTCTTGGCGCGTCCAACCATCCCGTCTGGCGGGTGGAGCGCGCCCGGCGGATCGCCGAGTCCAACGGGTGGGAGGGATACACGGCGCTCCAGCTGCGCCACTCCTACGTCAAACCGCGTCCTGACGCGCCGGTGCCCGACCAGAACCACCGCTTCGGCTGGGTCGGCGAGGAGGTCCTCGACTACGTGGCCTCCGATCCGCGAATGGCCCTGTGGGCCTACACCGCGCTCCTGAACGGCGCCTACGTCCGTGAGGACCGCCCGCTGATCGAGGCCTACGACCATCCGGGCACCACCCGGCGGCTGGCCGTGCTCGCCGAGGTCGCCGCCGAGCTGGGGATCACCCGCAACCAGGTGGTGCTGGCCTGGCTGACCGGGGGAAGCCCCTCGGTGACGCCGATCGTCGGGGTCAGCGATGCCGGGCAGCTGAGCGAGGCCGTCACCGGAGTGGCGTTCACCCTTTCCTCCGAGCAGCGGCGGCGCCTCGACGAGACCGCCTGACCCGCACGATTCGACCCGCATGCCCTGATTCGTACGTCCTGATGGGCACGCCATGGGCCGTACGTCCTGATGGGCGCGTCCCCGGCCGGCCGCCGCAGACCGCGGCGGCCGGCGCGGTGACCGCCGGGGCGCGCCGAATGGCTACCTCCTTAGAGCGAGCGTTGGAACCTCCCGCACTGATCCGCCGTCGGTCATGCTTCAGACGTTGACGATTCGCGGTTCCGCGGAGTCGCCACGATCCACCGGCACAGGGGACCGGAATAAATGGAGTCCGGAACTCCGGACGCAAGGCTGACGCATTAACGGGAGGGTGGTCTTGATGATCGACGGCCGATCGGCCTGTCACCGGTCCGCACGGTGAATCGGTAAGCAGTGAATCGGTAAGCGGTAAGCGGTGAGCGGTGAAGCGGTGAGCGGTGAAGCGGCACCGTTCCGCGCGGTGAGCGGTGACGCGGTACCGCTCCACGCGACAAGGCACCACCGGACCACGCGATGACCCCGGCCGGGAGGCGGCCGGTCGTCCTGACGGACCGGCCGGCCCATCATGCCCCCGGCGGAAACGACGCATGACGGCGGCCGCTCGCCGCCGCGGCGTGCGCACGGCCGTGGTCCGCCTCGTCACCAGGTCACCCCACCCGGCCGCGGGTGGACGTTCCGACACGCCTCGCACCGCGTATCCACATGCCCACGTACGGCACGTACCGCATGACCACGCACGCACGCACCCACGCACGCCGGGGGTTTCGCACCCATGCCCGGCGCTCGCCATCGTGATGAAGGGAATCAGATGCAGGAGCTTCTTTCCCTGAAGCAGGCCGAGGATCTGGACGTCGACCAGATCCACGAGATGTACCGCCAGTATGTCAACCGCAGCCAGGTCTCGCTGATGACCTCGTTCGGCTTCGGCCGCGAGCTGGTCGAACACGCCGAGGGCGCCTACCTGTACATGAAGGACGGCCGCCGCGTCCTGGACCTCACCGGCGGCGTCGGGGTCCTCAACCACGGGCACAACCACCCGCGCATCCTCGCGGCCCGGACGAAGTTCCAGCAGGACCGCCGGATGGAGGTGCACAAGACCTATTTCTCCCCCTATCTCGCCGCGCTGGGCCACAACCTCGCCCAGGTGCTCCCCGGCGACCTCACCATGTCGTTCTTCCCGAACTCGGGCGCCGAGGCGGTCGAGGGAGCCGTCAAGCTGGCCTACAAGTACCACCGTGGCCGGCGCGGCACTGTCCTGCGTTCGGACATCAGCTTCCACGGCAAGCTGCTGGGCTCGGGCGGCCTGACCGGAAGCTCGCAGAACCGCTTCTCCTTCCCCACCATCCCGGGCATCGCGAGCTTCGCCTACGACGACCTCGACTCGGTCCGTTCGGCGCTGCGCGCCCATCGCGGCGACGTGTACGCCCTGCTCATCGAGCCGTTCAGCGCCTCGACGATGAGGTGGTGCTCGGAAGAGTTCGTGCGCGGGGTACGGGAGCTGTGCACCGCCGAGAAGATCGTCCTGATCTTCGACGAGATCTACACCGGGTGGGGAAAGACCGGCAGCCTCTTCTATTTCATGCGCTACCCGGACCTCGTTCCCGACGTGCTGACGACGTCCAAGTCCTTCGGCGGCGGAAAGTCCTCGATCTCCGCGTTCATCGCCCGCGAGCCGATATTCCGCAAGGCGTACGACAACATGGCCGACGCCCTCATCCAGAGCACGAGCACCACCTACTACGGCTTCGGCGAGGAGGCGGCGACCGCCATCGAGGCCGTCAACATCGCCGTGGAGGACGACTACCCGGCGCGTGCGCGCGCGCTTGAGGACGTACTCCGTCCCGGTCTCGACCGCATCCGCGTGAAATACCCCGACCAGGTCTCGGAGGTGTGCGGCGCCGGCGCCCTGTGGGGCCTCTTCCTGTCCGGCGGGCCCAAGGTGCTCGACCTGGCCGGGAGGCTGCCGCCCCTGAAGGACCCGCTCCTGCGCACGAAGCTGGTCGCCTGCTCGGTGATCGACACGCTCTACCGCGAGCACGACATCTACGCCTACTACACGCTCAACGGGCGCAGCCCCCTGGTCGTCGGCCCCCCGCTGGTGGCCGAGCCGGAAGAGATGGAGCGCTTCCTCGCGGCCCTGGACGCGACGCTCGCGCAGGGCATCCCCCGGCTCCTGAGCCGTTTCCTCAAGGAGAAGGTGAGCTCGCTATGGTGAACCCCTCCCCGCCCTCCCGTGTCGTGGTGACCGGGGCCGCCGGGATCCTCGGCTCCAGCCTCGTGGCCCGCCTGCTCGCCGACGGCGCCGAGGTGTGCGGGCTCGACCTGCGGGAGATCGCCCCCGAGCCCGGCCTCACGCCGCGCAGGGCCGACATCCGCGACGTGCCGGCGGTCAAGGCGGCCTTCGCCGGCGCCGACATGGTGGTGCACTGCGCGGCGGCGCTCCCGAGCTACCCCGCCGACCAGATCCGCTCGATCATCGTCGGCGGCACCACGGCCGTCCTGCGCGCGGCCCGCGACACGGGCGTCCGGCGGGTCGTGCACATCTCCTCGACCGCGGTGTACGGGCTGCCGAAGCGGGTGCCGACGACCGAGGACCATCCCCGCGAGCCCGTCGACACCTACAGCGCGGCCAAGGCCGAGGCGGAGGAGCTCGCCGAGAAGTACCGGGCCGACGGGATGTGCGTGAGCGTCCTGCGTCCCAAGACGTTCCTCGGCCCCGGTCGCATGGGGCTGTTCTCGATGCTCTTCGAGTGGGCCGAGGAAGGGCGCAACTTCCCCGTCCTCGGCCGGGGCGACGTGCGCATCCAGATGCTCGGCCTGGAGGACCTCGTCGACGCCGTCACCACCGTCCTCGCCGCCCCCGACGAGGTCGCCAACGACACCTACAACCTGGGCGCGGCCCGTTTCGGGACCATCAGGGAGGACTTCCAGTCCGTCCTCGACGCCGCCGGCCGGGGCAGGCGCGTGGTGTCGGTCCCGGCCCACGCGGCGGTGGGGGTGCTGCGGCTGCTCGAACGCTTCAAGCTCTCGCCGGTGTACGGAAGGCTCCTGTACAAGCTGCTCGCCGACTCCTACGTGAGCATCGGCAAGGCGCAGGACCGGCTCGGGTTCACCCCCCGGCTTTCCAACCAGGAGGCGATCCTGCGCACGTACGACTGGTGGCGGCGGCACCGGGCCGAGCCGGCGGCCCGGGGCACCGGGCGCACCAGCCGCGAGCCGTGGCGCCAGGGCGTGCTCGCGATGTCCAAAGTCTTCTTCTGACGGTCGCCGGAGGTGAGGTATGTCAAGCACTCCCCTGGATCTGCCGCCCGTGACGGTCCATCCGGCGCGAGAGCACCGGAGGCCGGCACGTGACCTGCTCGTCCTGCTCCGACCCCACCAGTGGGTGAAGAACCTTCTGGTGGTCCCCCTGCCCCTGGTGCACCCGCCGGCCTGGAACCCGCCCTCGCTCGCCCGCCTGGCGGGGGCCGTGCTGATCTTCATCCTGGCCTCGTCGGTCGTCTACGTCGGCAACGACATCGCCGACCGCGACCGCGACCGCAGGCATCCGGTCAAGCGCCACCGCCCGATCGCGGCCGGGCGCGTCTCGGTGGCGCTGGCGGCCGGCGCCGGCTGCGCGCTGGCGGCGCTGCTCGTCGTGCTGCTGGCCGTGGTGTCACCGGGCCTGGCGTGGCCCGTCGCCGGGTACCTGGCGTTGAACGTGCTCTACAGCGTCTGGCTCAAGCACGTGCCGGTGGTCGACCTGTTCGTCGTGGTGCTCGGGTTCGAGGCGCGCATCGTCGCCGGGTACCAGGCCGTCGGCGCGGCTCCGTCGGTCTGGCTGCTGCTCTGCGTCTTCTTCCTGTGTCTCACCCTGATCCTCGGCAAGCGACGCAGGGAGATCGACGACGCGGGGTCGGCGCACCGCCCGGCGCTGGCGGGCTACTCCGCCGCGCTGGTCGACCAGATGCTCACGCTCAGCGCGGGACTGGCCGCGGTCTCGTTCCTGCTCTTCCTGGGCGGTGACGCCTCCTCGGCCGCTCCCGACAACCTGGCGACGCTCCTGCTCGTGCCGCTGAGCCTGTTCGGCCTCTTCCGCTACCTGCGGATCCTGACCCTCCAGGGGGTGGACGGCGATCCGGTGCGCGCGCTGCTGCGCGACCGGGTGATCGTGAGCACCGCCCTGCTGAGCGCGGGCCTGCTGGCCGTCCTGCTGGGCGTCGGCGGCCTCGGGGGGCTCTCGTGACCACGGTCGCCGAGCAGCCGACGTCGCGGCGGGCGGTCCCACCGGCGCGCTGGTGTCTCGGCACCCGGCTCCTGGTCACCGCGGCCCTGGCGTGGGCGGCGCTCCTTCTCGTCCACGCCCTGGTGAGCGGGCGGTGGTGGCTGTGGCTCGTGGTCGAGCTCGCCCCGCCTGTGGTCGTGCTCGTCGTCCCGGTCCTGCTTCTCGCCCTCACCCCGCTGGCGGCCCGCGCGGTGCGGCTGCCGCTCGCGGTGGTGCTGGCGGCCACGCTCGTACTGGGCGTGCCGCTGTCGGGGCTCGGTCTCCCGGGGGCGGCCGGCGCCGCCCCCGGGGCGGTGAAGGTCTTCTCCTGGAACACCGGCTACTGGCACCAGGGGGAGGATCCGGCGGCCTTCTACTCCTACCTGCGCGCGCAGCGTGCCGACGTGTACCTGCTGCAGGAGTACCTCTACTTCTCCGACGACCCGATCAGGATCGACGACCTGCGGCGGATCAGGCGGGAGTTCCCCGGTTACCACGTCGCGGCGGCCGGCGAGCTGGTCACCATCTCCCGCTTTCCGATAGCCGCCTCGCGTCCCGTGGACGCCTCGGCCCTGATGTCCACCGCCGACGGGAGCGCGCCGCCGGCGGGCACCGGCTGGCGCGACTACTACACCACCAAGGCGCTGCGCACCGACGTCCGCGTCGGGGGCGACCTGGTGTCCTTCTACAACGTGCATCTCGCGGTCCAGGTGGACATCCGCCTGAGCCCGTTCTCACCTGCCTTCTACCGGGTGGTCCACGACCAGTACCACCGCAGGGAAGCAGAACTGCGGACGCTGAGCGCGGAGTTGTCGGCCAACGGGAACCCCGCGGTCATCGCCGGTGACTTCAACTCGACGTCGCTGATGGCTGACGTGCGCAGGCTGTGCGAACGGTCGCGGTGCCACAACCCGGCCGGCCCGTCCCCCCTGCCCCTGAGCTGGCCGACGGAGGGCATGCCGCGGCTGTGGCGGCTCGACTGGGTGCTCTCCCAAGGAGGTCTCGACGTCACCGGCTACCACTTCACCCCGTCCAATGGGATGTCCGACCACCTCGCCCAGTCCCTGTCCGTCTCGGTGCGCCGATGATCGCGAGGCTGCGCGCGGCGCTCACCGCGGTCGCGGTGCTGACGGTCGCCGCGTTCGTGGTCCTGACGCTGAAGGACCAGGACTGGGCACTGCTCGCCACCCTGGCCGAGCCGCGCGCGCTCCTGCTGATCGGCGCCGCGATCGTCACCAACGCCGTGGGGCTGTGGTTCGGGATGCTCTCGTGGCGGGCGCTGGTGGTCGGTTTCGGCTCCCGGGCAGGGGTGTGGGAGGGTGCCCGCGTCTTCTTCGTGGGCTTCCTGGCGAAGTTCGTGCCAGGCCGGGTGTGGACGCTGCTGGCGAACATGCGCATGGGCAGGACCGTGGGGATCACCCCGGCGCAGATGGCGGCGCTCTACGTGCTGAACATCGCCGTCGCGTCCCTGACGGGCCTGATGACCGGGCTGCTCGCGGCGCCGAGCGTGTTCGGCGGGAACAGCGTCTGGATGGCGCTGGCCGCCCTGCCGGTCGTGGTCTTCTTCGCCCGCCCCGGTCTCGCCCACCGCCTCATCGGAGTGGCCGCGCGGCTGCTCCGGCGGCCGGAACCGGTGACCAGGGCGCCCGACGGGAGCGTGCGCCGGGCGATCACCATGCAGACGCTGTCGTGGCTGGTGTCGAGCACGCACGTGTGGTTCCTGGCCATCGCGATGGGCGCCCCGCCGCTCCCGTCGCTCCTGGCCTGCGTGGGCGCCTTCGCGGGCGCCGCCGTCATCGGCTACCTCATGGTGCTGGTGCCCGACGGCCTCGGCGTCCGCGAGGCGATCCTGCTGGCGGCCCTGACCGGGGTGCTCCCCCTTCCGGCGGCGGGCAGCGTCGTTCTGGCCAGCCGGCTGCTCTGCACCGTCACCGAGATCGCCGTGGCGGGAGCCGCGCTGCTCGTCGCCCACCTACGCATACGCCCTGACGGCAACCAAGGAGATGAACCTCGATGGCGGATTTCGACCTCGCAGTCATCCTCAACTACTACTCCCCCTACGTCAGCGGCCTGACCGACTCGGCGCGGGAGATCGCCGAGGGGCTCGCCGGGCGGGGGTGGCGGGTGGCCGTGGTGGCCTCCCAGCACAAGCGGTCCCTTCCCCGGCGGGAGCGCCGCAACGGCGTCGAGATCTTCCGCTGCCCCGTCGTCACGACGATCAGCCGGGGGCCGGTGAGCCTGTCGCTGCCGTTCGTCGCGGGGCAGGTGGCCCGCGCGTCCAGCGTCGCCAACCTGCACATCCCCATGCTGGAGGCGGGTCCCATCGCCCGGCTCTGCGCGCCCACCCCTGTGGTCACCACCTACCACATCGACCTGTGGCTGAGGCCGTCCCTGGTGAGCCCGGCGGTGATCGGGGCCGTGGACACCTCGGCGCGGATGGCGATGCGGCGGTCGGCCGCGGTGGTGGTGAACAGCGACGACCAGGCCCGGCACTCGCGCCTGTGGCCCACCATGCGCCGCTCCCGGGTCCACGCGATCCCGGCCCCCTGCCAGGACCGCACGGGGGGCAGCCCCTCCTACCGGGAGGGGCCCGGCCTGCATGTGGGGTTCGCCGGGCGCATCGCCGCGGAGAAGGGCCTCGCGTACCTGGTGCGGGCGTTCCGCCGCCTGCCCGATCAGGACGCCCGTCTCCTCCTCGCCGGTGACTACATCGACGTCGCCGGCGGCAGCGACATCGAGAGCGTCAGGCGGGCCATCGGCGACGACCCGCGCGTCCGGCTTCTCGGGCTGCTGAACGGGCGGCAGATGAGGGACTTCTACGCCTCGATCGACGTGTTCGCCCTCCCGTCGATATCCGAGTCCTTCGGCATCGTCCAGGCGGAGGCGATGATGGCGGGAATCCCCTCGGTCACCACCGACATCCCCGGCGGCCGGGTCCCGGTGACGGCCACCGGATTCGGCCGCGTGATACCGCCCAGGGACCCGGCCGCGATATTCCAGGCGATCCAGGAACTGCGTGACCTGCCCGTGGAACGCCGGGCGACGGGCGCGCGCGACGCCCGTGCGAAGTTCGGGCTCCAGGCCTGCCTCGACGCCTACGAGGACCTGTTCCAGTCCCTGGGCGCGAAACCGGGGATTCCAGGAAACGCCCAGAAGAAGATCGCCTGACCGCCCGCTCGACCCGTAGAAATTGTTCGTTGAAAGGTGCCTCATGGAAGCTTCCGTCAACGCGCCCAGGGTTTCGGTCATCATCCCGAACTACAACTACGCGAAGACCCTGGAGGCCTGCCTGGAATCGGTGTTCGCCCAGACCCTGCCCCCGTACGAGGTGATCGTCTCCGACGACGCCAGCACCGACGGCTCCCCCGAGATCGCCGAGCGGTTCCCGTGCCGGCTCGTACGGGCGCCGCGCAACCGCGGGGTCTCCGCGGCCCGCAACGCGGGGGTGGCCGCCAGCACCGGCGACATCCTGTTCTTCATGGACTCCGACCAGGCGCTGGCGTCCGACGCCATCGAGCAGGCGGTCAGGGCGCTGCGGGACGAGGCCGGCTACGACTGCGTACACGGGATCATCGCGCCCGAACCGATGATCGACGACGGGCCGGTCGAGTGGGTCATGACGATGCTCGCCCACTTCGCCCGCATGCGCGCGGCGGGACCCACCGTGACGGTCTACTTCCAGGCCGCGGCGATGCACCGGTCGGTCTTCGAGGACGTCGGGCCGTTCGACGAGTCCCTGCGCGACTTCGAGGACGTCGAGTACAGCGAGCGGCTGTCGGCGAAGTACCGCATCGGCCTCAGCGACAAGGTGGTGGTCTACCACGACGACGAGGACCGGCTGCCCGACCTGCTCTCCGAGCAGTACCGCAGGTCACAGCTCATGATCCCGTTCGTGGCCGCGCACAGGAACCGGCCGGGCGCGCTGCGGCCCAACAGCACCCTCGGCGTCGCCATGGCCTCGCTCACCGTGGCCACCCTCCCGGCGTTCCTCGTCTCGCGGAAGCTGGCGGCGCTGCCCCTGCTGCCGGCCGCGGTGTTCGCCTGCTCCAACCCCGGTCTCTACCGCTTCGTCCTCCGCAGGCGGGGGCCGCGGTTCCTCGGGCGATTCGCCGGCATCCACTTCCTGATCAACGTGGCGATCGCGGCGGGAGCGGCGGCCGGGGGCCTGCGGTCGCTCCGCGACCCCGGCTTCGGGCGTCCGGCGGCACGGGGCGGCGGTTCGGCGACTTCTTCCTGACTGTCCGTAAATTCCGTTATGGGACATGTGGGACGGATGTCGTGTACTAACAGAGACACTTGAGACTGGTTATTGCACATCTACACCACATGTCCCATAATCCATCTATAAGTACTTGGCCCGCCCAACATACGGGGGATTGAGTGGAACAACCAAGTAGAACAAAGATCGACGATCGAATAAGCAGGAAGCTTGACGTTGGAATAGTTTGTGAGAACGAAATCCTCCGTTATGGCCTCAAGGTGGCCCTGCACGACATAATGACGGTGCGAACCGTACGGGAGATCGCGAAACAGTCCGCATACTCGGGTGGCAACGGGCTGGGCTCGCTCGACATCGTCATCATCTCCTATGCCGAATGGGCCACGGCCATGCGCGTCGTGCCGGCCGCGCGGGCGGCGAACATACGGGTGCTGGCCTTCGTGGACGACGTCAGCGCGAAGGACCCCGAGAAACTGGTGTCCCTCAGGCCGGACGGCTTCATCCTGCAGCGCGACCTGACCAAGCGTCGGCTGGAAGACGCCCTGATACGCGTTTCACGCAGCGAGACGCCGATGCCGACGGAAATCGTCTCGCAGGTGTTCGACTCCGCGATACGCATTCTGAAAACCTCCCATCCGCGTTTCGCCGAGCTGACGCCGAGAGAACAGGACGCCCTTGAGCTGCTCGCGGACGGGCTGAGCAACAAGGAGATCGCGCAGCGCCTTTCCGTTTCCCTGCACGGCGCGAAACGCCTGGTCGGAAATATCCTGCTGAAACTGAATTGCCCCAACCGCACGCAGGCCGTCGTCCTCGCCATGAGGCACGGCCTGCTACGCGACCGCAATTGACACCTTTTCTCGCCGGAGGAGGCCGAGGAGCGTCTCGGCCGAGGGCAGCGGCGCCGCACGGGGCAGCGCCGCCGGCGGCGGGCCGGAGACCGACCTCTCGCGCGCGCCACGACGTGCTCGGGGTGTCCGGCGAGGTTTGCGGCGTTCCCCTCCGAATGGAGGGTACCCGGGATCACAGCTGGTCACCGAGGTTCTACGCTGGTGTGATAGGCGCTCAGCAAGGAGATTCGGCATGGGGGAACTGAGCCCGTGGCACTGGCTTATCGTCGCCGCGGTATTCGTGATGCTCTTCGGTGCGAGGAGACTGCCCGACGCCGCCAGGTCGGTCGGGCAGTCGCTCCGCATCTTCAAGCACGAGGCGAGCAAGCTGAGGGATGACGAGGAGATCGCGGGCCCTGAACGGCCCGAGCCGCCCGAGCGACCCGGCTCCTGATCTTCGGCGGGCACGACGCCCGGCCGCCCGCCTTCGGAACCGCCGGGGCCGCACTCAGACGCTGCTCAGACGCCGCTCAGAGGCTGCAGAGGCTGCTCAGGCGAGGGGGCCGGTGACGGACTCGGCGGATGACAGGACGGTGCCGTTGGCCACCAGGCGGACGACGGACTCGATCTCGGGGGCGAGGAAGCGGTCGGGGCCTGGCCCGGGTACCTCCTGGCGCAGGGCGTCGACCACGGCGCCGGTCGCGGGGGCGGGGCGGTGGGGCCGGCGGAGCTCGATGGCGCGGGCGGCGGTCAGGACCTCGATGGCGAGCACGCGCGTGAGCCCGTCCAGCGAGCGGCGGAGCTTGCGCGCGGCCGACCAGCCCATGGAGACGTGGTCCTCCTGCATCGCCGAGCTGGGGATGGAGTCGACGCTGGCCGGCACGGCGAGGCGCTTCAGCTCTGAGACGATCGCCGCCTGCGTGTACTGCGCGATCATGTGCCCGGAGTCGACACCCGGGTCGTCGGCGAGGAACGCGGGCAGGCCGTGGCTACGGGCGACGTCCAGCATCCGGTCGGTGCGTCGTTCGGCCATCGAGGCGACGTCGGCCACGGCGATCGCCAGGAAGTCGAGCACGTAGCCGACCGGCGCGCCGTGGAAGTTGCCGTTGGACTCCACGCGGCCGTCGTCGAGGACCACGGGGTTGTCGACGGCCGAGGCCAGCTCCCAGCCCGCCACGGTGGCGGCGTGGGCGGCGGTGTCACGGGCGGCCCCGGCCACCTGGGGCGCGCAGCGCAGCGAGTAGGCGTCCTGGACGCGGGTGCACGAGTCGTCCCGGTGGGAGGCCATGATCCCCGAGTCGCGCAGCAGCGCCCGCAGGTTCCCCGCGGAGGCCGCCTGGCCCGGATGGGGACGCAGGGCCTGCAGCTCGGGGGCGAACACCCGGTCGGTGCCGAGCAGGGCCTCCACGCTCATGGCGGCGCTGACGTCGGCGGTCTTGAGCAGCGCCCCGAGGTCGTCCAGGGCCAGGATGAGCATCCCCAGCATGCCGTCGGTGCCGTTGATCAGGGCGAGGCCCTCCTTGGCGGCCAGCTCGACCGGCTCAAGGCCCGCCGGCTTCATCGCCTCGCGGGCGGTCTTCAGCTCGCCGTCGCGGTCGCGCACCGGCCCCTCCCCCATCAGGGCGAGGGCGACGTGGGACAGCGGCGCGAGGTCGCCGGAGCAGCCGAGGCTGCCGTACTCGTGGACGACCGGGGTGATCCCGGCGCTGAGCAGCCCCGCGAGGACCTGGGCGGTGGAGGGCCGCACCCCGGTGTGCCCGGTGGCCAGGGTGTGCAGGCGCAGGAGCATCATCGCGCGGACGACCTCGGTCTCGACCTCGGGGCCTGACCCGGCGGCGTGCGACCGTACGAGGGAGCGCTGTAGCTGGGCACGGAGGTCGGGGTCGATGTGGCGGGTGGCGAGGGCGCCGAACCCGGTGGAGACGCCGTAGGCCGGGGTGGGGCTCGCGGCGAGCTCCTCCACACGGGCGCGGGCGCGGGCCATGGCCGTGACCGCCTCGTCGGTGAGGCGTACGGCGGCACCGTGCCGGGCGACCTTGACGACGTCGCCGAAGCTCAGTGGTTCCGGACCGACGTTCACGACCTCGATGTCGCGCATGGTGTCACTCTCTCGCTTAGGTAACTGGCGTATTGGATGTTAGCCCCTTACAGGGGAACATCGCGGCCAGCCCCTTCCTGCCGAGGTCCGTCAGCTCCAGCGCGCGCCTGACCGGCCCGTGCCGGTACCAGTCGCGTTCGAGGAGCGAGCGGGTGATCGCGGCACCGAGGGCTCCCCCGAGGTGGGGCCGGCGCTCGGTCCAGTCGAGGCAGGCGGGCGCGAAGCCGCGCCGGGACGCGCGCGCCCCGGCGAGGTCGACGCCCAGCTCCGCCAGGGCCTGCTCCCCCGCCGCCGTGACCTCGTAGGCGTCCTCGCCGACCAGGTGCCCGGCCTCGACCAGCGCGGCGAGCAGCCCGACCCCGGCGCGGCCCGCCAGGTGGTCGTAGCAGGTGCGCGCCTCCTCCAGCAGCCGCGCCTGGCGGGACTGGCGCAGGGACCGTACGGCCGGTCGGGGGCTCACCCGTGCCAGCACTTCGAGGATCTCGGCCACCTCGGGGCCGGACAGCCGGTAGTAGCGGTGGCGGCCCTGGCTCACCACGGTCACCAGCCCGCCGGCCAGCAGCCGGGACAGGTGGGCGCTCGCGGTGGCCGGGCTGACCCCGGCCAGCCTCGCCAGCTCCCCCGCCGCCAGGGCGCGGCCGTCCAGCAGCGCGGTGAGCACGGCGGCCCGCGTGGGGTCGGCGATCAAGGACGCGACCGGGGCGATGTCGGCGTCGCTCGCGACGTGGTGCGCAACCATGCTTCGACGCTAACCCAAGGACGCTTGGACCGGCGTCGAAGCATGCCCTATGACCAGGCGATCCCCGTCCCCCAGACCGGCGAGGCGGCGTGGGATCCTCCTCGCGATCCCGGCCGGACGCCGCGGCGCGTGGCCGCGATCACCTGGTACGCCGAGCGGGCCGGCGGCCCTCGGTTTGGGGACTTGGCCGGGATTCGCTAGAGTTCTCTGCGTGAGGCCGGGAGTTCACGGCCGATCATGCGGACGTGGCTCAGCTGGTAGAGCATCACCTTGCCAAGGTGAGGGTCGCGGGTTCGAATCCCGTCGTCCGCTCGGAGATGCCTTGCGGAGACGAGGCATAGCCCGGTGGAGTGGCCGAGAGGCGAGGCAGCGGCCTGCAAAGCCGCGTACACGGGTTCAAATCCCGTCTCCACCTCTGTTTTGCACGGGCGATTAGCTCAGTGGGAGAGCGCTACCTTGACACGGTAGAGGCCACTGGTTCAATCCCAGTATCGCCCACCATCAGATCCCCAGGTCATCGGCCTGGGGATTCTGCATTTCCCGGCCGTTCCCCGGTGATCGTTTCGCACGTGTGGCGGGCAGGGCCGTTGTTGACCCCACGCCCGCGGGTGGGCATCGTGGGGCGGGTGACCAGCGATGAGACGCGGGACGGAGTGCCGCTGACCAATCTCGGCCAGCCGCTGTTCGACGGTGCGAACGCGACGAAGAGGGATCTGGTCGACTACCTGGACGCGGTTCGCGACCGCATCATCCCGGTGCTGCGCGACCGGGCGCTGTCGGTGATGCGCATACGGCCGGGGCAGCCGGCGTTCATGCAGAAGAACGTGCCCAAGTACACCCCCTCGTGGGTGCGCACGATCTCGGTGTGGGCGGAGGCCTCGCACCGGGAGGTGTCCTACGCGCTGTGCGACGACCGCCGCACCCTGCTGTGGTTCGCCAACCAGCGGGCGGTGGAGTACCACCCGGCGCTGTTCCGGGGGGAGCACCCCACCCACCTCGTGCTCGATCTCGACCCGCCGGAGGAGAACGCGTTCCCGCTGGCCGTCGGGGCCGCGCGCCTGGTCCGCCAGGCCCTGGACGACGCCGGGCTGGCGGGCGCGGTGAAGACCAGCGGGGCCAAGGGCCTGCACGTCTTCGTGCCCGTGGAGGAGGGGATCGCGCCCGAGGACCTGGCCGCGGCCACCCGCGCCCTGGCCGCCCGCGCCGAGCGCGTCGACCCGTCGATCGCCACCACGGCCTTCATCCGCGAGGACCGCGAGGGCAAGGTGTTCCTCGACTCCACACGGGCCGGCGGGGCGACGGTGGTGGCCGCCTACAGCCCGCGCATCCGTCCGGACACGCCGGTGTCCTTCCCGGTCACCTGGGACGACCTCGACCGGGTCACACCCGCCGACTTCACCGTCCGCACCGCGGCGGGGCTGCTGGGCGACGGCGATCCCTGGGCCGAGCAGATGCCCGCGCCCCAGCGGCTGCCGGACGACCTGGTCGAGGAGGGGCACACGATCCCGGTGGCCCGCGTCCAGGCGATGCACGAGGGCAAGCGCCGTGCCCGCGCGCGTCGTGGCGAGTGACCACCGGAGGGGTGACCCGGAGGCGACGCGGAGATGTACGGAAAGTAACCAGGAATAGGCCGTAACACGTCGAGAGTTAGGATCTTACGATGCCCACGGCATGACGTCGGGCCGTTTCGGAACCGAGCATGGTGATCCCGCGATCTCCTGGGGCCACGACGAAGACCCAGACCAACGTCCGGGCATTCAGGGGAGAGAACGTGCGTCCATCCGCGACCGAGACCGAGCCGGGCCGTCCGCCACACGACGCCACCGACGAGACGACCGGCCCCACGACCTACCCCACGACCTACCCCACGACCGGCCCCACGACCGGCCCCACGACCGGCCCCACGACCGGCCCCACGACCGGCCCCACGACCGGCCCCACGACCGGCCCCACGACCGGCGAGGAGCCCGAGGGCACGTACGGCCGCGACCTCCGCTCGCCCGGCCGCGAGGCCACGGCCGATCGCCCGGCGCCCGCCGTGTTCCTGTCGGGAGACGCGGCCGCGGCGCCCCGGACGCTGCTGGACATTCTCGCCGCGACCACCCGCCTGCACCCCCGCGAGCCCGCGCTCGACGACGGGGTGACCAGCCTCGACTACGAGGGCCTGAGCGCCGAGGCGGAGCTGCTGGCCGGGCGGCTCCGGCGGGCGGGGGTGGGCCCCGGCGACCGCGTCGGAGTCCGGGTGCCCTCGGGCACGGTCGACCTCTACGTCGCCATCCTCGGCGTCCTGGCCGCCGGCGCGGCGTACGTCCCGGTCGACGCCGACGATCCCGAGGAGCGGGCCGAGCTGGTCCTTTCCGAGGCGGGCGTCCGCGCGGTCGTCGGCGAGGGACGCTCGATCACCCCGCGCGGCTCCTCCCCGGCCGGCTCGGGACGCCAGGGGCCTTCGGGCCTGGACGACGACGCGTGGATCATCTTCACGTCCGGGTCGACCGGCAGGCCTAAGGGCGTGGCCGTGACCCATCGCAGCGCGGCGGCCTTCGTGGACGCCGAGGCCCGCCTGTTCCTGCCGGAGGAGCCGATCGGCCCCGGGGACCGCGTCCTGGCGGGCCTGTCGGTGGCGTTCGACGCCTCCTGCGAGGAGATGTGGCTCGCGTGGCGGCACGGCGCCTGCCTGGTCGCCGCGCCCCGCGCGCTCGTACGTACCGGCATGGACCTCGGCCCCTGGCTGACCGACAGGGGCATTACCATCGTGTCGACCGTGCCGACGCTGGCCGCGTTGTGGCCGGTCGAGACCCTGGACGACGTGCGCCTGCTGATCTTCGGCGGGGAGGCGTGCCCGCCCGAGCTGGCCGAGCGGCTGGCCGTGCCGGGACGCGAGGTGTGGAACACCTACGGCCCGACCGAGGCCACCGTCGTGGCGTGCGCGGCCCCGCTGCCCGGCCAGGGACGGATCCGCATCGGCCTGCCCCTCGACGGCTGGGACCTCGCCGTCGTGAACGAGGACGGCGAGCCCGTCGCCATGGGCGAGACGGGCCAGCTGGTCATCGGCGGGGTCGGCCTGGCCCGGTACCTCGACCCCGAGAAGGACCGGGAGAAGTACGCCCCGCTGCCGTCCCTCGGCTGGGAGCGCGCCTACCGCAGCGGCGACCTGGTGAGGGCGGAGCCGCAGGGCCTTGTCTTCGCCGGCAGGGCCGACGAGCAGATCAAGCTCGGCGGGCGGCGCATCGAGCTCGGAGAGGTCGACGCCGCGATCCAGGCGCTTCCGGGGGTGGCCGGAGCCGCCGCGGCGGTCCGCACGACCGCCTCGGGGCACCAGCTCCTCGTCGGCTACGTCGTGCCCGGCGAGGACTTCGACCAGGCGACCGCCCGCGACCGGCTGGCCGAGGCGCTTCCCGCCGCGCTGGTCCCGAGGATCGCGCTCGTGGACGCCCTGCCGACGCGCACGTCCGGGAAGATCGACCGCGACGCCCTCCCCTGGCCGCTGACCGGCGCCGCGGACCCCGGCTCGGCGTCCACGGCCGGGCTGTCGGGCACCGAGCGCTGGGTGGCGCGGCAGTGGTCGGAGATCCTCGGGGCGGACACCGGCGACCGTGACGCCGACTTCTTCGCCCAGGGCGGCACGAGCCTCGCCGTGGCCCGGCTGGTGTCGGCCCTGCGCACCCGGTACCCGGGCGCCTCGGTGAACGACGTCTACGAGAACCCCACGCTGGGGGCGCTCGCGGCGCGCCTTTCCGCGATGGACACGCCCGAGGTGGCGGCGGTGGCCCGTACGGTCGCACCGGTGCCGCGCCGCGCCGCCCTGGCGCAGGCGGCGCTCATGGTGCCGCTGCTCACCGTGGGCGGCATGCGCTGGATCATCGGCCTCGCCACGCTGAACAACCTCGTCTCCTTCCCGTGGGCCCCTGCCGTGTCCTGGTGGTGGGTGCTGGCCGGCTGGCTGCTGTTCGTATCGCCGTGGGGGCGCATCGGCATCGCCGCCGGCGTCGCCCGGGTGCTGCTGCGCGACCTCACCCCCGGCGTGTACCCCCGTGGCGGGGGCACGCACCTGCGGCTGTGGTTCGCCGAGCAGTTCGCCTTCCAGCTCGGCGTGGGCCAGCTGTCCGGCGCGCCGTGGATCGCCCGGTACGCGCGCGCCCTCGGGGCGCAGATCGGCGAGGACACCGACCTGCACACGCTGCCGCCGGTGACCGGGATGCTCAAGCTCGGGAAGAACGCCGCCGTCGAGCCTGAGGTGGACCTCCACGGGTACTGGCTGGATGGCGACCGGCTGCACGTCGGTGAGATCCGCATCGGCGCCGCCGCCACCGTCGGCGCCCGCGCGACCCTGCTCCCCGGCGCGCGCGTCGGCAAGAACGCCCAGGTGGCCCCCGGCGCCGTGGTCGCCGGCCCGGTGCCCTCGGGTGAGCGCTGGGCGGGCGCGCCCGCCGCCAGGCAGGGCAAGGCGCGGCGCTTCCGGCCCTCCGCCAGGCCGCCGCGCTCCCGGGGCTGGGAGCTGGCGTACGGCCTGTCGGCGATGTTCCTGAGCCTGATCCCGGTGGTCGCGGCCCTGTGCGGCCTGATCGTGCTGGAGGTGTTCGTCCGCGGGGCCGCGACGCTCGGGGAGGCGCTGCCCGCCGCCCTGTACGGTGTGGCGCCCGCCACGGTGACCTCGCTGGCCGCCTTCGCGCTGATCGTGCTGGTCTGCGTGCGGCTGCTCGGCATCTGCCTGCATCCCGGGCAGCACCCGGTGCACAGCCGCCCGGCGTGGCAGGCGTGGGCGACCGGCCGCCTGATGGCGGCGGCCCGCGTCTGGCTGTTCCCGCTGTACGCGAGCATCCTGACCCCCGCGTGGCTGCGCGCCCTCGGGATGAAGGTCGGGCGCGACGTGGAGCTGTCGACGGTGCTCGCGCTGCCCACCATGACCACCGTCGGCGACGGCGCGTTCCTCGCCGACGACACGATGGTGGCCCCGTACGAGCTGGTCAACGGCAGCCTGCGGGTCGACCAGGTGCGCATCGGCAAGCGCGCCTTCCTCGGTAACTCGGGCATGACCGCTCCGGGCCGCAAGGTGCCGAAGGACGGGCTGGTGGGCGTGCTGTCGGCCGCCCCGAAGAAGGCCAAGGCCGGGTCGTCCTACCTCGGCCTGCCCCCCGTCGAGCTGCGCAGGACGGCCGAGGACGCCGACCGCAGCCGCACCTACGACCCGCCGCGCCGCCTCAAGGCCGCGCGCGCCGCCGTGGAGATCTGCCGGATCGTCCCGGCCATGTTCACCGTCGCGGTCGCCGTCCTGGTCGCCGCGACCCTGGAGTTCTTCGCGGCGTCCTTCGGCTTCGGGGTCGCGGCGCTGCTGGTCGGTCTCGTCCTGGCCGGTGCGGGAGTGCTGGCCGCCACGATCACGACGGCGGCCAAGTGGGCGCTGCTCGGCAGGATCGCCCCGGGGAACCGCCCGCTGTGGAGCTCGTTCGTCTGGCGCAACGAGCTGGCCGACAACTTCGTGGAGGTGCTGGCCGCTCCGTGGTTCGCCGAGGCCTGGCTCGGGACCGCTCCCCTCAGCCTGTGGCTGCGCTCGCTCGGGGCGCGCGTCGGCCGTGGCGTCTGGTGCGACACCTACTGGCTGCCGGAGGCGGACCTCGTCCGGCTCGGCGACGGGGTGACCGTGAACCGCGGCTGCGTGCTGCAGACCCACCTGTTCCATGACCGGGTCATGAGTATCGATAAGGTCGTACTGCGGGACGGGGCGACACTCGGCCCGCACGGAGTGGTCCTTCCCTCGGCGACCGTCGGGGAGAACACCACGGTCGGGCCCGCGTCCCTGGTGATGCGCGGCGAGTCCGTGCCTCCGCGGACCCGCTGGTTCGGAAACCCGATCGCGGCGTGGTCCTCTCCTTCGCCGAGATGATCCGGAAGGCATGACCGCATGTGAGCGTGGCACCGAGCACCTCTCGCCACTCCTACTTTCCGGAACGGGGCAACGACGGCTACTGGGTCGAGCACTACGACCTGTCCCTGGACTACCGTGTCGGGGCCAACCGCCTGCGCGCCGCCGCCACGCTCTCGGCGTTCGCGACACGGTCGCTGAGCGCGTTCACGCTCGACCTGGACGCGCTCCGGGTGACCGCGGTGCTGGTCGACGGGGCGCCGGCCCGCTTCGCCCACCACGGCGGCAAGCTCCGCGTCACCCCGGCGCGGACCTTGCAGGAGGGCACGCTGTTCTCCGCCGAGATCCGGTACGGGGGCAACCCGCGCCCGGTGCCGAGCCGCTGGGGCGGGCTGGGCTGGGAGCAGCTCACCGACGGAGTGATCGTCGCGAGCCAGCCGACCGGGGCGCCGTCGTGGTTTCCCTGCAACGACCAGCCGGGTGACAAGGCCAGCTACCGGATCTCGGTGACCACCGCCTCCCCGTACGAGGTGGTCGCCAACGGCCGCCTGACCGGCAGGCGCCGGGCCGCGTCCACCACCACCTGGGTGTACGAGCAGGCGGAGCCGATGGCGACCTATCTGGCGAGCGTGCAGATCGGGCGCTACCAGGCGGCCGAGGTGGACGGTCCCGTGCCCCAGCGGCTGCTGTACCCTCCCCGGCTCGCCGCGCGGGCGCGTCACGACTTCGCCCGCCAGGAGCGGATGACCGCCCTGTTCACCGAGTGCTTCGGCCCCTACCCGTTCCCGTCCTACACCGTGGTGGTGGTCGACGACGATTTGGAGATCCCGGTCGAGGCCCAGGGGATGTCGATCTTCGGCAGGAACCACGTGGACGGCCGGCGCGGCGAGGAGCGCCTGGTCGCCCACGAGCTGGCGCACCAGTGGTTCGGCAACAGCCTGACGCTGGAGAGCTGGCGCGAGATCTGGCTGCACGAGGGGTTCGCCGCGTACGCCGAGTGGCTGTGGTCGGAGGCCTCCGGGGACGAGACCGCCGACGCCCTGGCCGATCGCTGGCACCGCAGGCTCGCGAAGCTCCCCCAGGACTTCGCGCTGGCCGACCCTGGCGCGCGACGGCTGTTCGACGACCGCGTCTACAAGCGTGGCGCGCTCACCGTTCACGCCCTGCGGCGCACGCTCGGCGACGACGCGTTCTTCGCCCTGCTGCGCGAGTGGACGACGACCTACCAGCACGGAACCGTCACCACCGACCGGTTCACCCGCCTCGCGGGCCGTTTCGCCCCCCTGGACGACTTCTTCGCCTCCTGGCTGTACGCCAAGCGCCTTCCCGCCCTTCCCCGATAGGAATTCATGTATTCCCTATTGAATTTATAGGGATCTGGTCGCAGGATCAGGGGTGACGATCCTCCAGTAGCGCAGGAGACCGTGGAGGACCGTTTCGTGAGCGACGGCCGGCTACGGGCCTACCTGACCGGGCGGCGTGCTCTCCGGACCGTCTGGGGGCTCTCCATCGGGGTGGCGAGATGCCCGGTGACCAGGTGTTTCAGGGCGCGCAGGAAGATCTCGCGCTCCTCCTCGGGGAGCGTGCCCAGCGCCTCCTCGTGGACGCCGTCGACGATCTCCTGGCTCCGCGCGGCGACCCGGGCGCCCTCCTCGGTGACCGCGACGATGCGGGCCCGCCGGTCCTTGCCGGAGGGGCGGCGCTCGGCGAGGCCGGCCTCCTCCAGGGCGTCGACCGTCACCACCATCGTGGTCTTGTCCATGTCGCCGATCTCCGCGAGCTGGATCTGCGTGCGCTCCTCCTCCAGGGCGTGGACCAGCACACAGTGCATGCGCGCCGTGAGCCCGATCTCGGCGAGCGCCGCCGCCATGCGGGTGCGCAGGACATGGCTGGTGTGGTCGAGCAGGAACGACAGGTCCGGCTTCGTGCGGGCGGGCGCCATGGCGGTCATCCCGCCAGCATAACAATTCGTCCCGTGGCGGATTATCCGGCAGAAGAACCTTAGGACTCTTAGTGTGGCCACCACGCGGGCAGGATCGCGGGGTGCGGGGCATGGTTGAGGAGGTCGGCGTGAGCGAGGCACTGCCCGTCATCGACGTGACGGCACTGATGGGACCGGCCACGGCCCGGGCGGACGCCGGTGACCCCGGTGACCCCGGCGGGCGAGGCCGTACGGCAGCCGAGCGGGTCGCGCTGGAGATCGGGGACGCCTGCCGGGAGAGCGGGTTCTTCTACGTCACCGGGCACGGCGTGCCCGACCGGCTCCTGCGGGAGCTGGACTCCGCCGCGCGCCGCTTCTTCGCCCTGCCGCTCGACCGGAAGATGGAGATCTCGATGGAGAAGGGCGGCCGGGCCTGGCGCGGGTTCTTCCCCGTCGGCGCGGAGCTCACCTCGGGACGGCCTGACCTGAAGGAGGGGCTCTACTTCGGGACCGAGTCGGCGGCGGACGACCCGCGCCCGCTGCACGGCCGCAACCTGTTCCCCTCGGAGGTGCCCGAGCTGGGCCTGGCCGTGACCGCGTACCTCGGCGCGCTCACGGAGGTCGCCCAGGGCGTGATGCGCGGCATCGCCCTGAGTCTCGGCCTGCGGCGGGACTACTTCTCCACCGGCTACACCGCCGACCCCACCATCCTCTTCCGGATATTCCACTACCCGCCCGCCCCGCCGGACGCGGACGGCTGGGGTGTGGGCGAGCACACCGACTACGGCCTGCTGACCCTGCTCCTCCAGGACGGCAACGGCGGCCTGCAGGTGCACGGCAGGAACGGATGGGTCGACGCCCCGCCCGTCCCCGGCACGTTCGTGTGCAACATCGGCGACATGCTCGACAAGCTGACCGGGTCCCACTACCGGTCGACGCCCCACCGCGTACGCAACCTCAGCGGGCGGAGCCGCCTGTCGTTCCCGTTCTTCTTCGACCCCGGCTGGGACGCCGAGGTGCCCCCGCTCCCCGCGCTGCCGTACAGCCAAGGAGGACGCCCCCGCTGGGACGGGCAGGACCTGCGCGCCTTCACGGGAACCTACGGCGACTATCTCACCGCCAAGGTCGCCAAGGTCTTCCCCCGCCTCGGATCCGAGGTGATCGGCGGATCGGACCGGACCTGAGGCGTGGACCCGGGCCCGAGGCGAGCCGCGGACCGTCCCTCAGGCCGGGGTGATGGGCAGCAGCACCCTGAACCGGGTGTCCCCCGGCGAGGACTCCACCCGGATGTCCCCGTGGTGCTTGTTGACGATGATCCGATAGGAGATGTCCAGCCCGAGCCCCGTGCCCTCGCCGACCGCCTTGGTGGTGAAGAACGGCTCGAAGATGCGCGGCCGGATCTCGGCGGGGATGCCGGGCCCGGTGTCGGCGATCTCGACGAAGATGCGGTCGGCCTCGTGCCCGGTGCGCAGGGTGAGGGTGCCGCCCTCTGGTCGCATCGCCGCGAAGGCGTTGTCGATCAGGTTGGTCCACACCTGGTTCAGCTCGGCGGCGTACGCGGGGACCAGGGGCACCGTGCGGTCGTACTCCTTGACCGTGCGCACGCCCTCGGGCGTCTTGGCCTGCATCATGGTCAGCGTGGCGTCGAGCAGGTCGTGCACGTCGACGGTCTGGTAGGGGGCACGGTCGAGCTGGGAGTACTGCTTGGCCGCCGAGACCAGGGTGGAGACGCGGGTGACGGCGTCGTCGATCTCCCCCATCAGCAGCTCGGTCTCGATCGTGTAGGTGAGCCACCGTACGGCGGCCTCCAGGTTCTCCCCGCCCACGGCGCCGGTGATCTGCTCCAGCCACCGCACGTCGATGCCGCCTGCCACCAGCGTGGGCGCGAGCTCCCACCCGCCGGTGACGTCGTGGTCGTCGAGCCAGTCGCCTAGCTCGTCCTCGGCGTCGGCGGTGGCCATGACCGAAAGGGGCGCCGCGCTCGCGGCCCGCTTGACCGCGTCCTCCTGGAGCTCGACGAGGTCGTGCAGCCTGCTGCCGTCCAGCCGCCCATCGGCGATCATGGCCAGCTTGTGGCGCATGCCGGCGACCCGCTCACGCAGCACGGCGGTGGCCCGTACGGCCGCGGCGGCGGGGTTGTTCAGCTCGTGGGTCAGCCCGGCCGACAGCGAGCCGAGAGCGAGCAGCCGCTCGCGCTCCCCGACGATCGTCTGGTTGGCGCGCATGCCGAAGAACATGCCCTCCAGCAGGTGGGTCGCCATCGGGAACCACTCGCGCAGCGACTTGGCGAGTACCGTCGCGGGCACCGCGAACAGCTCGACGTCGCTGATGGCGTGCAGGCTGCTGGAGTAGCTCTGGCCGACCTCGTCACCGAGGTAGGCCTGCATGGCGCCCGCGTACACGCCCCGCTGCTCGGTGCGGGTGACCTCGACCTCGTCGCCCTGGATGCGCCGGGTCAGCGCGATCGTGCCGGTGAGCAGCTGGTAGAAGCAGGTCGCCGGCTCGCCCTCCTGGTAGACCGTGGTGCCCCCGGGCCAGCGCTCCACCCGGCCGTGCTCGACGAACCTCGCGAGCTGCGCGTCGTCGAGCGCCTCGAACAGGAACAGGGTGCGCAGCTCATCGGCGGTCAGACGATCGCCCGTGTCACCGCGCCCGGCGGCGGTGTCGGCCGGCTCGGTCATTGGGCCTCCAGGTAACGGTGGATCAGGGAGACCGCCATCGCGCCCTCGCCCACGGCGGACGCGACACGCTTGACCGAGTCGGCCCTCACGTCGCCCGCGGCGAAGACGCCCGGCATGCTGGACTCCAGATGGTAGGGGTCGCGGGGAAGTGACCACCCCGGCGGTCGCTGGCCGTCGGCGAGCAGGTCGGGCCCGGTGAGCACGAAGCCCCGCTGGTCGCGGACGACCGCCTTGTCGAGCCATTCGGTGCGCGGCTCGGCGCCGATGAAGATGAACAGCCACGAGGTGTCGACCGCGCGCACCCGCCCGGAGCGGGGGTCGCACAGCGACAGCCGTTCGAGGTGGTCGTCGCCCTCGGCGGAGACCACCTGGCTGTGCGGGTGGACCTCGATGTTGTCGTGGCTCTCGATCTGGTCGATCAGGTACTGCGACATCGACCGCCGGAGGTCCCCGGCCCGGATGAGGATGTGCACGCGCCGGGCGTAACGGGAGAAGTGCACGGCCGCCTGCCCGGCGGAGTTGGCGCCTCCGACGATGTAGATCTCCTGGCCGGCGCAGCTCGGGGCCTCGGTGGCCGCCGACCCGTAGAAGACGCCCCGGCCGGTCAGCTCCGCCAGGCCCGGCGCCTCCAGCATGCGATAGGAGACCCCTGTGGCGAGCACGACCGTGTGGGCGGCGATGACGGTGCCGTCGCCGAACCGGAGCAGCCGGGTCGACCCCCCGGACTCCAGGGCGACGACCTCGCGGGTGGTGAGGATCTCGGCGCCGAACCGCAGCGCCTGCCTGCGGGCGCGGTCGGTCAGCTGCGCGCCCGACACCCCTTCGGGGAAGCCGAGGTAGTTCTCGATGCGGCTGCTCTGCCCGGCCTGCCCGCCGGTCGCGCGCTGCTCCAGCAGCACGGTGCGCAGCCCCTCAGAGGCGCCGTACACCGCGGCGCCGAGGCCCGCCGGGCCCCCGCCGACGACGACCAGGTCGTAGAAGTCCCCGGCCGGGGTGGTGGTCAGCCCCACGTGGGCGGCGAGGTCGGTCTCGCTCGGCTTGACCAGGGACGTGCCGTCCGGCGTGACCACGAGCGGGACGTCGTCCACGGTCAGGCCCGCCGCCGACAGCAGGCGGCCTCCCTCGGCCTCGTCGGCCAGCATCCAGCGGTAGGGCACGAGGTTGCGGGCGAGGAAGTCGCGGACCGCGAACGAGGGGGCCGACCAGCGGTGCCCGACGACGCGGGTCTCGGTGATCGTCTCGTCGGGCGCGGCGAGCCAGGCGTCGAGCATCGCGTCGACCACCGGGTAGAGCTTCTCCTCCGGCGGGTTCCAGGGCTTCAGCAGGTAGTGGTCGAGGTCGACGATGTTGATCGCGTCGATGGCCGCGTCGGTGTCGGCGTACGCGGTGAGCAGGACGCGGCGGGCGCGCGGGAAGATGTCCATCGCGGCCTCGAGGAACTGGATGCCGTTCATCTGCGGCATCCGGTAGTCGGCGAGGAGCACCGCGACCTGCTCACCACGCAGCTTGATCTCGCGGAGCGCGTCCAGGGCGGCCTCGCCGGAGTCGGCGCGCACGACACGGTAGCGGTCGCCGTAACGGCGCCGGACATCTCGGGCCACCGACCGGGAGACGGCCGGGTCGTCGTCAACGGTCAGAATTGCCGGGTTCGCCATGGAATCAATAAAATCACGCTCCTGGGTAAAGGGAGCCAGCCCCGGGGGGACGACAGCGGACGGCCCCGTCGGCGGAGACGTGTCAAGGGGCGCCGGAGCGCCGCGATCCCCGCTCCACGGCGACTCCGCGGACCCACCTCAGGGCCGGCCCGCGCGATCCCCAGTGCGCGGCAAGCCGGTTCCAAGAGCGGCCTGCGAGGATCGCGGCATGACGCATCCGACGACATCCGGCTGGGCGATCGGAAGGGGCCGCACCCCCGGTCTCATAGGCATGTACATCCTGTTCGTCTGCTGGGTGATCCTTGGGCTCCTGCCCGTGCTGTTCTCGACCCACGACCTGGAGCTGGCGCTGGGCAGGACCGGGGCGCCGGGGCGCCTCACCGTCGTCTCGTGCCAGGCCCTCGGCAAGGGCCGTTACGACTGCAGGGGCGAGTTCGTCCCCGACGACGACTCCCTGCGCACGACCATCGTGCGGGCGGCGCCCGAGTCCGAGGTGGGCCAGTCCTTCCGTGGACGGCTCGACGTCGAGACCGACCGCGTGGTCCGTACGGGCACCGCCGGGGTGCTGGCCCAGCTCGCCCTCATCGGCCTCACCCCGCTGGTGTACGCGGGGCTGCCGTACTCGCTGATGTTCGCGCTGCGCATCAGGCGGGGGCGCAAGACGGCGGGGATCCTCGGCCTGGTGGTCACCGGCCTGTCCCTCGTGCTGGTCGTGACCGGGCTGGTCGCCGCCTACGCGTGACGCGCTTCGTGCGGCGCTGCCCGGCCTGCGCCGCCATGGGCCGGCGCGACGTGCAGCTCGTGTGGGAGGTCGCCCACAGCGAGGCCGAGCAGGTGATCACGCTCGATCTCGTGCGCGGCCTGCTCGACGGCTTCCCCGGCTCCCCGAGCCCTCCTGACGGCCGCACGACCGACCCGGTCGAGCGGGCCGCCCGCCGGAGGCGGCGCCGCGCGGACCCGCCGGGCGGGGCGGCGCAGGACGCCACTTCACACGGGATTCGGCGGGTTTCGCCGTGACGGCATGGCCACCGCCATCAACAGCCCGGCCAGCACCACGATCGCCGTGGTGACGAAGGCCGTCTCATACGAGTACGCGGCGAGCCGGCCCGCCACGAGCGGGCCGACGGTCATGCCGAGATCGGCGGTCATCTGGTAGGCCGCCACGGCGGTGCCGCCATGTCCCTGGGTGACATCGCCGACGGTGGCCGCCCCGCCCGTGGTGCAGAAGGCAGTGCCGAGGCCCATCAGCGCGAAGGCCAACAGGTACCCGGGCAGCGTCTGCCAGGCGGTGACCACGACGAGACTGCCGAGGACCAGGCCCTCGCCCAGCAGCAGCGAGGGGCGGCGCCCCCACATGTCGGCCGCCCTGCCCGCGACCGGCAGGGTGACGGCCTGGAGCACCGCGCCCACCGCCAGGCTGACCCCGACCCAGGTGGGCGCGGCCTTGACCACGAACAGCAGGAACAGCGGAAGCACCGAGACCCGTACCCCGAAGACCGCCCACCCGAGACCGAAGTTCGTGGTCAGCGCCGCCCTGTAGGGCTGCTGCCTCAGGGCGTGGGCCACCGACATCCGTCGCCCGGCTGGGCCGGCGGGCCGTGCCGGCGCGCTGAACAGCGCGGCGCGCGCCAGCGTGACCGTCGCGATCGTCCCGGCGACCGCGACCGCCGCGCCGTACACGAAGAACGGCAGACGGGGCGAGATCCCCATCAGCCCTCCGCCCAGGGCGGGACCGGTCACCGTGCCGAGGTAGTAGCCCCCCTGGAAGTACCCGCTGGCCCTGCCCCTGTGCGAAGCGGGGGTCACCCGCAGCAGCAGGTTCATCGCCGACACTGTGTACAGTGCCGAGCCGATGCCGCAGGCGCCCCGGAAGATCAGCAGTTGCGGGTAGTTCCAGGACAGGCCCGCGAGGACGCTGGTCACCGCGAGCAGCGCCATGCCCGTGGTGAGCACCGCCCGCTCCCCGAACCGGTTGACCAACCGGCCGCCGGGCAGGCCGGTGGCCAGGCGCATGAACGCGAACGCCGACACCACCGCGCCGACCGCCGCGCTGCCCACGCCGAACTCGCTGGCGAAGACCGGAATGGCGGGTGACTGGATGCCGAAGCCGACCGCGACGGTGAACGCGACGGCGGTGAGGATCTTGACTTCCCGTGGCAGCTCCCGGAATCCGCCCACCTAGGCCCGCTGCCCGGCGATCTCGTCCAGGAGTTGGGGCACCACCTGGAACAGGTCGCCCACCACCCCGTAGTCGGCCAGCTCGAAGATGGGCGCCTCGCCGTCCTTGTTCACCGCGACGATCGTCTTGCTGGTCTGCATCCCGGCACGGTGCTGGATGGCGCCGGAGATGCCGACGGCGAGATATAGCTGCGGTGAGACGGTGACCCCGGTCTGGCCGACCTGGTGCGCGTGCGGGTACCAGCCCGCGTCGACCGCCGCCCGCGACGCGCCGACGGCGCCGCCCAGGGCGTCGGCGAGCCGCTCGACGAGCGCGAACTGCTCGGCCCCCGCCAGGCCGCGGCCACCGGCCACCACGACCTCGGCCTCGGTCAGCCCCGGCCTGCCGGTGCTCTCCCTGACCGTGCGCGAAACGACGCGGGTACGCCGCGCCGCCTCGTCCGGTTCCACGGTGCTCCGGGTGACGGCCGGCGTCAGCGGCTCGGGCGAGGGCACGACGGCGTTCGGTTTGATCGCGATGATCGGGGTGCCCCGGACCACCCGGGAGGTGACCACGAAGCCCGCCGCGAAGGCCCACTGCGTGACGACGGGGCCGGACGGGCCGGCCTGCACGTCCACCGCGTCGGTGAGAACGCCGCCGCCCAGCCGCACGGCCAGGCGTCCCGCGATCTCCCTGCCCTCCGGGGTGGACTCGGTGAGGACGGCCGCCGGCGCGGTCTCCGCGGCGAGGCCGGCGAGCACCCCCACCCAGGCGACCGGGTATTCCTCGATCTCCTTGGACTCGATCACATGCACCCGCCCGGCGCCGTGCCTGCCGAGCGTCTCCACCGTCTCGTCGCCGATCGCGCCTGCGCAGACGGCCACCGGGGTGCCGAGCCGGCGTGCCAGGGTGAGCAGTTCCAGACTCGGCTTGCCGACCTGTCCCGCGATGTGCCCGACGAGCACGAGAACCTCTGCCACGGTGATCCCTCCTCAGATGAACTTGTGCGTGGACAGGAAGCCGGCGAGCAGCCGGCCTCCCTCGCCGTCGTCGGGCACCGCGGTCCCTGCCACCCGGGCGGGCCTGGCCGTGATCTCGTCGACCACCGTCCGGGACGCGGCGCCGACCTGGCCGGCGGGTACCCCGAGGTCGCCGAGGGTCCAGGTCTCCAGTGACTTCTTCTTGGCGGCCATGATCCCTTTGAAGGACGGGTACCGGGGCTCGCCGCTGCGGTCGGTCACCGAGACCACGGCGGGCAGCGCCGCCTCCCATTGCTCGGTCGCCCGCGCGGCCTCCCGCCGGATGCGGACGGTGCCGCCGCCCGGATCAAGGGCCACCTCGTTCGCGAAGGTGAGCTGGGGCAGCTCCAGGTGCTCGGCGAGCATCGCCGGCACCACCGAGGTGCCGCCGTCGGTGGAGGCCATGGCGCACAGCACCAGATCGGGCGAGAGGCGGCGCAGGGCGGCGGCGAGGACCAGGGCGGTGGCGGGCGCGTCGGAACCGGCGATCGCGTCGTCGTCGACGTGGACCGCCGCGTGCCCTCCCATCGCGAGGGCCCTGCGCAGGGCCTCCGCCGCGCCGGCCGGGCCGACGGTCAGATGGGTGACGTGCGCGTCCGGCGCCGCGTCCAGGATTTTGAGCGCCTGTTCGACGGCGTACTCGTCCAGCTCGGAGAGCCGACCGCCCGCGCCCTCACGGTCGACCGTGAGGTCGGGGCCGAACCCCGGCTCGGAGCTCATGTCGGGTACGTACTTGACACAGACAACGATCTTCATGGTTCACCGTCCCCGGAACGTGGGCTTGCGCCTCTCGACGAACGCGGCGGCGGCCTCCTTGTGGTCGTCGCTGACGAAGGTGCCGCCCTCCAGCGCGAGCCCGAGGTCGATCAGCAGGTTCAGCCGTTCCTTGACGATCTTGTTCACGGTGGCCTTGGTGCCCTGGACGGCCAGCGGCGCGGCGTCGGCGAGCCGTCGCGCGATCGCCGTCGCCTCGTCCAGCAGGTCACCGGCCGGAACGGCCCGCAGCGCCAGCCCGAGCCGTGCCGCCTCGGTCCCGCTGACGCGGTCGCCGGTCATCAGGTAGTACCGGGCCGCGCCGAGCGGCATCGCCAGCGGCCACACCACCGCTCCCCCGTCGCCCGCGACCAGCCCGATCGAGACGTGCGTGTCGGCGAACTGGGCGTCCTCGGCGGCGACCACCACATCGCAGAACAGCGCGATCGTGGCGCCCAGCCCCATCGCGTACCCGTGCACGGCCGCGACGATCGGCTGCGGCACCGACAGGATCGTCTCCAGGATGCGGCGGCCGCGCAGGATCTCGTACACCTGCTGGCCGGCGCTCGGCGCGATCTCGTCCTCGGCGCGCCCGGCCATGTCCTTGACGTCACCACCGGCGCAGAACGCCCGCCCTTCGCCGCGCAGGAGCACCGCCCGCACCGCCGGGTCGTCGGCCACCTCTGCCAGCGCCCTGCCCAGTTCCTCCTCCAGGCCGCCGCCGATCGCGTTCAACCGTTCGGGGCGGTTCAGGGCGATGGTGGCCAGCCCGTCGTCCCGGCTCACCAGCAATGTCTTGTACTCGCTCATCGATCCTCCTTGTCAGCGGAAAGGCGGCCTACCACCTCGGCACGGGCCCGCATCCGTCCGGGCGCCGCTACCGCCAGGGCCTGCAGCCGCGTCTCTTCGTCCAGTAGTTCGGCCAGTCCGTGGTTCAGCCCGTAGTCGAGCAGCCGCTTCGTGAGGCCCACCGCGCGGCCGGGGGTGGCGGCCAGCTGGTGGGCGAGCCGGGCGGCGCGCGGCAGCAGCTCGCCGGCGGGCACCACCTCGGAGACGAGTCCCCACGCCAGCGCCTCGGCGGCGGTCAGCCGCCGGCCGGTGGCCAGCCACTCGTAGGCGCGGGCGTAGCCGAGCAACCGCGGCAGGAAGTACGCGCCCCCCGCGTCGGGCACCAGGCCCACGGCGGTGAAGGCCGGGACGAACTTGGCCTCCTCCGAGGCGATCCGCAGGTCGGCCGCCGCGGCGAGGGACAGCCCCGCGCCGGCGGCCGCGCCGTTCACCGCGGCGATCACTGGTTTCTCCAGCGCGGCCATGGCGAGCACGTGCGGGTGGTAGGTGTGCCGCAGCCCGTTGATTCCCGGCCTGGAACGGTCCGCCGGCGCGCGCAGGTCGGCGCCCGCGCAGAACCCCCGTCCGCTCCCGGTGACCACGACCGCCCGGATCTCCGGGTCGGCGGCCTCGTGCCAGGCTTCCGCGAGCGCGTACAGGGTTTCGGCGTCCAGCGCGTTGAGCGATCGGGGGCGGTTGAGCGTCACGGTCAGGACGGGGCCGTCACGGGACGTCAGGACAGTGCTCACAGGCTCTCCCGCCCTCCGAGGATGGCCGTCACCTGGCTGGAGAGCTGGCCGCCGTTGCCATGCGCGAGCGCGATCGTCACGTCAGGCTGCTGTCTGCCGCCCGCCTCGCCCCGGATCTGGCGTGTCGCCTCGATGAGGGGGAAGATGCCGTACATCCCCGGGTGGCAGTACGAAAGGCCGCCGCCGTTGGTGTTGACCGGCAACGCCCCGCCCGGCGCGATCCGCCCGCCCGAGACGAAGTCGCCGCCCTCTCCCTTGGCGCAGAAGCCCAGGTCTTCCAGGAAGAGGATGGTGTTGATGGTGAAGGCGTCGTAGAGCTGCACGACGTCGACGTCCCCGGGCCCGAGCTTGGCCATCGCGTACGCGCGGGCCGAGGACTCGGTCGCGGCGGTGACGGTGAGGTCGGGCATCTGGGAGATGGAACGGTGCCGGTGCGCCTCTCCCGCGCCCAGCAGGTAGACGGGCGGGCGGGGCAGGTCCCTGGCGCGCTCGGCACCGGTCACCACGACCGCGCCGCCGCCGTCGGTGACCAGGCAGCAGTCGAGCTTGGACAGCGGGCTGGAGATGACGCGGCTGTCCAGCACGTCCTGGATGGTCAGCGGGTCGCGGACGAATGCCTTGGGGTTGAGCCTCGCCCACCGGCGTGCGGCGACCGCCACCTCGGCGAGGTGGGTGCGGGTGGTGCCGTACTGGTGCATGTGCCGGGCGGCGGCCAGCGCGTAGCCGGTCACCGGCATGCGCGGGCGGTAGGCGGCCTCGTAGGAGGGCAGTTCGGGAGGGCCGGTGGACAGCCGGCCCCGGCCGCTGTCGGACCGCGCGGTGCTGCCATAGGCGATGAGCGCCACCTCGCACGCGCCCGACGCGATCGCCAGCGCCGCGTGGTGCAGATGCGAGACGAACGAGCTGCCGCCGACCATCGTGCCGTCGGTGTACCTGGGCCGGACGCCCAGGTACTCGGCCATGTCGAGCGGCGCCATACCGCGCCCGGCGATGGCGCAGAACAGTCCGTCCACGTCCCGGGTGGACAATCCCGCCTCCGCGAGCGCGGCGGCGGACGCCTGCGCCGCCAACTCGATCGCGTATCTGTCGGGCCCGACCTCGCCGAGGTCGGACTCGGCCACTCCCACGATCGCGGCCGCGCCGCGCAGCTCAGGCCCGCTCATCCTCGTCCTTCCTCGTCGACCGTGAACACGACCCTCGGCCCGGACGGGCCGTCCTGGTCGACCCGGCCCCGCACGCGCGCCCCGATCCGCACGTCCTCGGCGGGGACCTCGACCACCGTGCTCATCACGCGGAACCCCTCGTCCAGGTCGACCAGCACCACGGTGTAGGGCGGCCCCTCACGCGGGGACAGGACGCTGGCCGAGTAGACCGTGCCGAGCCCGGCGCTCTGGCTCCAGCTCAGCTCGACGGCCCCGCACACCGGGCAGATCACCCGTGGGTAGAAGACCGCGGCGTGGCAGCGGTCGCATGTCTGGAACGGCACCTCCCCGGCGGCGAGCCGGTCGGTGTACTCCCGGTGCGGCGCGATGCCGGTCATGGCCGCCCTCCCGCGGCCGAGGAGGCGTAGACCGCCGTCGCGCCACCGCGGAGGACCAGCCGTGGCGCGTCCCCACCGGCCTCGCTGTGTACCGTCAGCCCGACCTCGACCTCGGTGGCGCCGTCCGGGCCGCTCTCCGAGCGGAGCACCTCGCCGCTGAGCGTGAGCGTGTCACCCGGCCAGACCTGGCCCACGTAGCGGACGCTGAACCTGCGCAGGTTCCCACGCCCGAGCCAGTCGGCGACGTAGCCGCCGAGGATCCCGGCCGTGAGCAGCCCGTGCCCGAACACCGACGGGTAGCCGGCCGCGCGGGCGAAGGTCTCGTCGTGGTGGATCGGGTTGAAGTCCCCACCGGCTCCGGCGTACCGCACGAAGTCCGTACGGGTCAGCGGGCCGACCCGCCGGCCCGGGGCCTTCGGCACCGGTGCCGCGGCGCGCGCCTCGGTCTCCGACTCTGTCACTGCTCCCCCAATTCGATCACCGTGCTGCGCACGCGCATCACGGTCTCCTCACGCTGGTTGACGAACTCGTGCTCGGTGACGATCAGCGTCATCGGACCGCGGCTTCCGCCCTTGTCCAGGACGTCGGCGATGCGCGACCGCACGGTCAGCACGTCGCCGACGACGACGTCGCCCAGGTACTCCCATTCGGCGCCGCCCGCCAGCACTCTCCGCAGGTTCAGCCCGAGCACGTCCTCGCCGTCCCTGACGGCCCAGTGGGCGGTCACGGCGGAGAAGGTCGGCGGCACGGGCAGGTTCGCGTACCCGGCGGACCTCGCCTCCTCGACGTCGAGGTACACCGGGTCCCCGGCCTTGACGGCGAGGGCGAACTCGCGCACCTTGCCGTGCTCGACGGGGAAGCTGTACGGCGGGTAGGCGTGGCCGATCAGAGCGGTGCGGTCAACCATGCCGCACCACGATCAGCGCGTCGGCCGCGAGCACCACGCCGCCGGAGACGCGAAGCGGATTCACGTCGACCTCGGTGACCTCGTCCAGCTCCAGGGCCAGCTCACCGAGGGCCACCATCACCTGGGCCACGGCGTCCTGTTCCGCCTCCGACAGCCCGCGGCCTCCGCTCAGCAACCGGCCGCCGAGCAGCCCGCCGAGCACCGCCCTGGCGGTCGCCGCGTCGAACGGCGGGCGCAGCAGCGCCGCCTCGCTGAGCACCTCGACCAGCACCCCGCCGAGCCCGATCGCGACCATGGGCCCGAAGAGAGGGTCGCGCTGCACCCCGCAGGCCATCTCCAGCCGCGCGGGCGCCATCTGCTGGACCAGGACGCCCTCCACGACCGCGTCCGGCGCACGGACGGCGACCTCGGCGAGCATCTCCTCGTACCCCGCCCGCACCTCGTCGGGGCCCCGCAGGCCGAGCCGGATCGCCCCGGCGTCCGACTTGTGCGGGAGCTGGTAGGACATCACCTTGAGCGCCACCGGGCCGCCGGCGCGCTCCGCCGCCTCGACCGCGCCGTCGGCGCAGGTCACCAGCTCCTCGCGGGTCACCGGCACGCCGTACCGCGCGAGGATGCTCTTGCCGGTCGACTCCAGCAGGGTCGTCTCCCGGCCCGCGGCGGCGATCAGCTCGCGTACGTGCCGCACCCGTCCGGCGTCCGGGACGAACCGCGCCGGGCCGGCGTGCGGCCGGCGGCCGGATTGCCGGACGAGGGCGGCCAGCGCGGTCATCGCCCGGCGCGGGTCGGTGTAGGTGGGCACGCCCGCCGCCTGGAACTGCTCCGACCAGGCGGTCGACAGGACCGCGACCGGCTTTTCCGTGTTCTGGTACATCTCCACGATCGCGTCGTTGGCCGGCCCCGGCCGGGCCCAGGTGACCGCCGACACCAGGTCGGCGGACGGGCTGGCCGCGACCGAGAACAGCACCTTGCGGTACGCGCCCGGCATCGCGGTGGTCTGCGCGGTGGTGTCCACGGGGTTGGCGGTGCTGCCGTAGAACGGCACCGGCATGTCGGCGGCCAGCGCCGCCTGCTCCTGCTCCGGCAGAACGGGGACCGACAGTCCCGCCAGCCCCGCCTCGTCGGCGAGCAGCACGCCCGCCCCTCCGGACGACGTCATGACGATCACGCGGTCGCCCCGGGCGCGCCGGCCGTCCTGGAAGATGGTGCCGAGGTCGAGCAGTTCCTCCATGGTCGAGGCGACGAAGACGCCGTACTGCTCGCACACCGCGTCCAGCACCTGGGCCGAGCCGACGATGGAGGCCGTGTGGCTCATCGCGGCCCGCGCCGCCTCGTCGGAACGGCCCGCCTTCAGCAGGACCAGCGGCTTATCCAGCTCGGCGGCCCGGCGCGCGGTATCCACGAAGACCTCGGGGTCGCGCAAGGTCTCGGCGAAGGACAACAGCACACCCACCTCGGGGCGTTCCACCAGGTGGCGCAGCACGTTCGCCACGTTCACGTCGGCCTCGTTGCCGGTGGAGACGAACCAGCCGAGCCGGAGCCCGGCCAGAACGGCCTTGTTGGTGATGTAGGAGCCGAAGCCGCCGCTCTGCGAGACCAGGGCCACCGGTCCCGGCTGGGGCAGTGGCTCGTTTGCGGTCACCATGAAGTTCGCCATCACGCCGTCGTGGGCGTTCATGTAGCCGATGCAGTTGGGTCCGATGACGCGGATGCCGGTGTCGCGGGACACCTCGGTGAGCCGGTCCTGCAGCGCGCGTCCCTCGGGACCCGCCTCGGCGAAGCCCGAGGTGATGACGGTCGCGCCGCCGATGCCCCGGGCGGCGCACGCGGCGACCACGTCGACCACGGCGGGGGCGGGTACCGCGATCACGGCCATGTCCACGGCTTCCGGCAGGTCGGCGACGGTGCGGAACGCCTGGCGGCCCTGGACCACCTCGTCCTTCGGATGGACCGGGTGGACCTCGCCGGGGAAGGCGCGCAGCAGGTTGGCGAAGACGGTGCCGCCGATGCGCGTCGGGCTGTTGGAGGCGCCGACCATCGCGAGCGAGCGGGGAGAGAGAAGCCGGTCGAACGCCGGCCGGGAGTCGGGCGTGGTCATGAGTTGCCTCCTCGTGGTATGGCCGACGCGCCCAGCTCGCGCAGGACCGAAGCGGTGTGCTCGCCCAGGAGCGGGGCGGGGGCAGGGGTGGGCTCGGTGTAGGCGCTCAGGCGCAGCGGCTGGCGGACGTACCGCGGGCTCGCCCGTCCTGGCATGGACCTGACGACCTGGCGCGAGAGCGCGTGCGGGTCGCGAAGCGCCTCGCCGACGCGGTGGACCGGGCTCGCCGGGATCCCGGCGCGGTCGAAGGCATCCTGCCACCGCGCGCGGGTGCGGGAGGCGAGGACGCGGGCCAGCTCACCGGTGAGCTCCCCGGCCCTCGGCCAGCGCTCGTGCCGGCGCAGTGAAGCGTACCCGGCCAGCCCGGTCACCTCGCACAGCCGGGCCCAGAAGTGGTCCTCGAAGCCGATGCCGAGGCAGATGAGCAGGCCGTCCGCGCAACGGTAGAGCCCGTAGCCCGGTTCGCGGCCCGGCGGGGCCGTGGCGGCGGCCGGCGCGTTGAGCTCCCGCTCGAACCGCAGTGCCAGCAGGGACATCAGCGCCTCGTGGGTGGACAGGTCGACGTACGTGCCGCACCCGGTCGCGCCCCTGCCGACCAGCCCGACCAGGGCGCCGAGCGCGGCGTAAAGCGCGCCGGCCATGGCGCCCGTCTCGGGACCGGGCGGCGGGGGGATCGCCGGCTCCGGCCGGTCGCACAGGGCGTCGAGCGCGCCGGCCGTCGCCTGGTACATCAGCTCGTGCCCGGGCCGGTCACGGTACGGCCCGTCCTGGCCGAAGCCGGAGACCGACACGTACACCAACCCGGGGTGGGCCGCGCTCAGCCTCGGGTAGCCGAGGCCGAACCGTGCCATGCTGCCCGGCCGGTAGGACTCGAAGAGCACGTCCGCCGTACACGCCAGCCGGAACGCCGTCTCCTGGTCCTCCGGAGACTTGAGGTCCAGGGTCACCGAACGCTTGCCGCGGTTCAGCGCCGCGAACATGCCCGGCTGGCTCCGGGCCGGGTCCCCCGTCGCGGGCCGCTCCACCACGATGACGTCCGCGCCTAGGTCGGCGAGGACCATCGTCGCGTAGGGTCCCTGGAAGTTCTGGGCGAAGGTGACCACGCGGACGCCGTCCAGTGGACGGCGTCCCAGGCCGGTGTCCATGGTCAACGGACCATCATCCCGCCGCCGTCCACCGAGATCACCTGGCCGGTGACGAAGCTGGACGCGTCCGAGGCCAGGTACACGAAGGTCGGCGCGATCTCCTCGGGCTCGGCGTGCCGGCGCAGCGGCAGGCGCTTGACCGCGTCGGCGAAGCGCGGATCGGTGCGCACCTTGAGGGTCATCTCGGTCGCGGCCGCCGGGGCCACGGCGTTGACGAGGATGTTGTAGCGGCCGAGCTCGCGCGCCGCGCTCCGCATCATGCCCAGCATCCCGGACTTCGCGGCGGCGTAGTTGATCTGCCCGATGGAGCCGTTCTGCGCGGTCGACGAGGAGGAGAAGATGATCCGTCCCCGCTCCCGCTCCATCATGTCGTGGACCACCGCCTGCAGCCAGTAGAACGAGCCGTGAAGGTGGACCCCGATGACCTGGTCCCACTCCGTTTCGGTCATCTTGTGCAGCATCGCGGGCCGGGTGATCCCGGCGTTGTTCACCAGCACGTCGATCGGGCCGTACGCCGCCTTGACCTCGGCGGCCGCCCGGTCGACCTCGGCGCGGCTCGACACGTCGCAGAGCACCGCGAGCGCCTCCCCGCCCTGACGGCGGATGCCGTCGGCCACCTCCTCGGCGGCGTCGGCCTGAATGTCGGCCACCGCCACCCGTGCGCCCTCCCGGGCGTACGCCTCGGCGACCGCGCGGCCGATGCCCTGAGCGGCGCCGGTCACCACGGCGACCTTGTCCTTCATCTGCATCCTGTCTGCTCCTGCTCTCACACGTTGCCTGTGGTCAGCCGCTCGTCCGACCGGCCGAGATACACCTCGCGGATCACCGCGCCGTCGTTGAAATCGGATTTGGCGCCCGCCGCGACGATCCGCCCGTTCTCCATCACCGCCACGTCGTCGGCTATCTCCAGCGCGTGCTCGATGCGCTGCTCGACGAGGAGGATGGACAGCCCTTCGTCGCGCAGCGCCGAGACCATCGCGAGGACCTCGTTGACGATGGCGGGGGCCAGGCCGGCGGAGGGCTCGTCGAGCATCAGCAGCTTCGGGCCCGGCATCAGCGCCTGGCCGATGGCGAGCATCTGCTGCTGACCGCCCGAGAGGCTCCCCGCCGGCACGCGCCGCCGCTCCCTCAGCAGCGGGAAGCGCTGGTACGCCTGCTCAAGCGCCTCCCGCCTGGCCGGGCTGCGCAGCCCGCGCCCGGGAAGCAGGTACCCGCCGAGGAGCAGGTTCTCCTCGACGCTCCTGCCGTGGAAGACCCGCTTGTTCTCCTGGACAAGGGCCAGCCCGGCGCGTATCCGCCGGTGTGCTCGCGCACCGCTGATGTCCTTCCCGTCCAGCTCGACCTTCCCCTGGCCGACGTTCGGCAGCAGTCCGGCGATCGCGCAGAGAAGCGAGGTCTTCCCGGCGCCGTTGCGCCCGAGAACCACGGTGATCTTCCCGGCGCGGACCGCCGCGTCCACGCCCCACAGGACGCGCAGGTCTCCGTACCCACCGGTGATCCCGACGGCGGACAACATCACTGGGCTCCCTTCGGTGCCGCGGACCGGCCGGCCGGCTCGGGTTCTGGGTTCTCGGCCGGGGACTCGTGGTCCGTCGCGCCGGTGTACTCGGCGAGCACCCGGCGATCCGCCTGGATCTCCGCCGAGGTGCCGGAGGCGATGAGCGCGCCCTGGCTGAGTACGTGGATGCGGTCGGCCAGCTTGAGCACCAGCGGGAAGTTGTGCTCGACGAGGATCACGGTGCCGCCGGCCTGCCGGATCTTCTCGATCGCCCGTTCCAGCACCACCAGGTCGCTCTCGTCGAGCCCGGAGCCCACCTCGTCGAAGAGGAAGACCCTCGGCCCAGAGGCGAGCGCGCGCGCCACCTCGACCAGCCGGCGGGTGCCCAGTGCCAGCGAGTCGACCGGACGGCCGGCGACGTCCTCGATCCCCAGCCACCGCAGCAGCCTGAGCGCCTCGGCGTTGTCCGCCGCGTACCCCCGGCGGAACACCGGGAGCCTCAGCACCGCGGCGGCGATCCCCACGCGGTGGGTCACGTACCGGCCGGTGGCGACGAAGGCCAGCGTGCTCATGTGCTTGGGGATCAGCGGGGTCTGGAAGGTGCGGGTCACCCCGAGCCGTGCGATCCGGTACGGCGGCCGGCCGCCGATCTGCTCGTCGTCGAGCACCAGCGACCCGCCCGAGGGCTTGTAGAAACCGCTGATGAGGTTGAGCAGGGTGGTCTTGCCGGAGCCGTTCGGCCCGATCAGGGCCGTCACCTCTCCGGGGTGGGCCTCGATCGAGACGTCCCGCAGCGCCTTGTTGCCGCCGAAGGACTTGCTCAGCCCCTCGGTCCGCAGCACGGCGCCGTTCAGGCGGTCGAGCCCGGCGCTCGCGGAGGCGCCGGCCGCCGGGTCGTGTCCGTGCCTGGCGGTGATGGTGGCGGAGGCGGACGGGAGCGTGGGCAACCAGCCGCGCCGCCGCGCCGCGGCCAGCCCGTCGTGGGCGATGCCCGCGAGCCCGCGGTTGAAGATGACGCCCGCCAGCAGCAGGAACGCTCCATAGATCACCAGTTGCCAGTCCTGGAACTGGGTGAAGGTCTGCTGGCCAAGCTGCATCACCGCCGCGCCCGCGATCGCGCCGTAGACGGACGTCGAACCGCCCACCACCGAGGCGGCGAGCACGCTCAGCGCCAGCGCGAAGGTAAAGGTCTCCGGGGCGATGAACCCGTCGATCATCGCGAACAGCGCTCCCGCCAGGGCGGCCGGGATCGCGCCGATGACGTAGGCGAGCAGCTTCAGCCGGTAGACCGAGACGCCGAGGACCGAGGCGAGGATCGGGCTCTGCCGCAGCACGAGGAAGATGTCGCCGTGCCGGGAGAGCAGCAGGTTGCGGGCCATGGCGAACCACCCCGCGGTGACCAGCAGGATCAGCACGTACAGCCGGTTACCGGTGATCTCCAGGCCGAACAGTGTCGGGACCGCGGCGGCCAGGCCGAGCGTGCCCCCGGTGAAGGAGTGCAGGATGTCGACCAGGTTCGGGATCAGCGTGACGAGGAAGAAGGTCACCATCGCCAGTGCCCAGCCGCCCAGCCGCAGGCCGGGTATCCCGGTCACCAGCCCGACCACGACCGCGGCGGCCGTCGCCGCCCCGAGCGCCAGAAGCACGTTGGTCGCGCCGAACTCGACGCCCAGGTAGGCGGCGACGTAGGCGCCGACCGCGTAGAGCGCCACCTGGCCGACGGCCAGCTCCCCGGCGTAGCCGAGGACGACGTTCAGGCCGCTGACGAGCAGGCTCAGGATCGCGATCAGCATCACCGTGCGCGACCAGTAGGCGTTGATCAGGCCCACCCCTGGCGCCGCCATGAGCAGCGCCACGAGCAGTACGGCGATCAGCGGGCGATACCGGTGGATGAGTGCGGTCATGGCTACACCCGCCGTTCGAGCGCGGAGCCGAAGAGCCCGCGCGGTCGCAGAAAGAGGATCAGCAGGAACACCCCGAAGATCACGAGTTGCGGGTACGCCGCGCCGATGTAGCGCGCGGCGAACGCGTAGATCAGCCCGGTGGCGAAGCCGCCGATCAGCCCGCCGAGCTGGCTGCCCGAACCGCCGATCGCGATCGCCACGAAGCCGAAGAGGGACAGCGCGTGGCCGAGGTCGAAGGTCGCGTAGGTGCGCGCCCCGACCAGCAGCCCGAACGCTCCAGCGATCACCCCGGCCAGGACGAACGCCCCGACGCCGAGCAGTCGTACGTTGATGCCGCGGGCCGAGGCCGCCTGCCGGTCTTCGGCCGAGGCGAGCGAGGCGAGGCCGAGCAGGGAGTACCGCGACCACAGGTGCAGCCCGACGCCGAGCAGCAGGGTGAGCGCGATCAGCACCAGGTCGACCGGGCGGACCGTGCCACCGAGCAGCTCCAGCGGCCGGTCAGGGAGGCCCGAGGGCACGGTCAGGGGCTGGCGGCCCCAGATCGCCGCGGCCAGGCCGTCCAGGATCGTCGCGGCGCCGACCGTGGTGATCAGCGCGCCGTGCGCGTCGAGCGGCCCAGCAGCGGCCGGATCGCGATCCGCTCCTCCAGCAGCGCCACCACCCCCACACCGGCGGCGGCGAACAGGACGGTCACCACCACGGGGAGGCCGAATGTGACCGCGCCGGCGTAGGCCAGGAAGGTGCCGACCATCAGGAGCTGCGCGTGCGCGAAGTTGAACGTGCCGGAGGCGAGCAGCACCACGTTGTACCCGATCGCGATCAGCGAGTAGATCGCGCCCGTCGCCAGCCCGGCCCAAACCGTCGTCACGGCCGCCTCACGCCTTTTCCGGTGCGTAGAAGCCGTCACTGTTGTAGGTGCCGGGCGGCACGTACTGGAAGGTGTCGGCGCCGGCGGTCGGGAAGTGGTCGGTCGGCGAGAAGCTGTACTTCAGGTACTGGCCGTTCGGGCCCGCGTAGTACCACAGCGGCGCGCCGGTCGGCGCGGGCAGGTGCTCCAGCGTCTCCTTGACCTTGGCCGAGTCGTCGGACTTGGCCTCGCGCGCGGCGTACACGACGACGGCGAGCGCGTCGTGCCCGGTCGAGTAGAGGCCCCAGCCCGTGCTGGAGATGCCGTCGGCCACCGGACCGGACTTGATCTTCTGGATGAAGCCGGCCAGGCCAGGGTGCTGCTCGGCGGAGGACAAGGTGGCCGAGGAGACGACCACGTTGACGTTCTTGAGCTGCTCCGCTTCGAGGTTCTTCAGGTAGGGGAAGCCGGAGGCGAGCTGGTCGCAGTAGGCGGGGATGTCCCAGCCGATCTGGGCCCGGCTGCGCATGACGTAGAGCGCGGCGGTGCCGTACCCGTTGAGCAGGAGCGCGTCAGGGTTCTGCGCCTTGAGCTGGTTGAGCTGCGAGCTCATGTCCAGCGCGGTCGCCTCGTAGCGGGCCTCGACGAACTGCATCCCCGCGCCCTGGACGGCGCTCTTGTAGATCTCCGCCGAGCTCTGGCCCGTGGCGTCGTTGGAGTAGAGCATGGCGATCTTCTTGTAGCCCTTGGACTTCGCGATCGAGATCAGCGCGGGCACGTAGTCCTTGCCGGGCGAGGAGACGCCGAAGTGGTAGGGGAACTTGGCCGGGTCGTTGAGCAGCATGCTGACGGTGCCGCCGACGGACATGATCTTCTGCCGGGTCAGGATGGGCAGCAGTGAGAGCGAGACCGCGCTCGAACTGCCCGGGTAGACCAGGTCCGGCTTCTTTCCCGAGGACAGGCGCTGCTGCAGGAGGCTGACCGCCTTGGTCGGGTCGTTCTGGTCGTTGGCCGTCTCGACCACGATCTTGCGGCCGTTGACGCCGCCGGAGGCGTTGAACTCCTCCGCGGCGAGCTTGACGCCGGCGTCGATGCTCTTGGTGTTGGTGGAGACGGGACCGGAGTAGTCGCCGGTCAGGTAGACGATGTAGGGCTCAGCGCCTCCGTCGGCGCCGGCGTCACCGGAGCCTGAGCACGCGGTGAGCGAAAGCGTCAGCAGCGCGCTGATCGATATCATCGCGAGGCGGGTGGGTCGTGGGCTCATTGCGGCCTCCTCAGCCAGGGAAACCCGGCGGCTGAATCATGTTCAGGAGGTAGTACAGGGGGATGTGGTGCGGTGATCGGTGAGATCGCCCACGGGCGAACGGCCGCGGTGAAGATCACTCGAAGGGGCGCCGCTTTCGGGACACGCGGCGGCGTCCTCCGGGCACGCCGAGGCAGGACGTTGTTGTTGGATCAGCGTCTGAAGGGGTTCAGGGTTCTACTCGGAGAGGGCACTCCCCGGTGAACCTGACGTCGGCCGGCGAAGCCGGTGGGGTGAACGGCGTCCCGGCGGAACCGGCGCACTCGATCGGAGGCGCTCAGCGCGGCAGGTCGAGCATCCGGGCGATGATGTTCTTCTGGATCTGCGCCGACCCGCCGTACACGCTGACCGGCCGGGAGGTGAAGTACGAGCTGAGCCACCCGTCCGCGACGCCCGTCAGCTCGTCGGCGCCGAGGATGTCCATGGCCAGATGCTGCAACGACTGCTCGGCTTCGGCCCACAGCAGCTTGGCCACCGAGCCCTCCGGGCCGGGAGGACGTCCGGATACCCGGAGCGACAACTGCTCCATGCAGTTGAGGCGCAGCACCTCGCCGCGCACGTACGCGCGGGCGAGCGCCTTGCGCGTCTCCGGCTGCTCCAGCAACCCGCGCTCGGCCGCGAGCCGCTCCACCTTGCGCAGGGTGCGCCGATAGTTGGCGATGAAGCCGATGTCGGCGGGGCCGCGCTCGTAGGCGACCGTGGTCATCGCGATCCGCCAGCCCTCGCCGGGGGCGCCGAGCCGCTGCTCCACCGGGATCCGCACGTCGTCCCAGAAGACCTCGGCGGTCTCCGCCTCTCCGCTGGCGATGACGATGGGCCGTACGGTGACGCCGGGCTCCTTCATCGAGACCAGGAAGGCGGAGATGCCTTTGTGCTTGGGCACGCTGGGATCGGTGCGGGCCAGCAGCAGGCACCAGTCGGCGTGCTGGCCGCCGCTGGTCCACATCTTCTGGCCGTTCACCACATAGTGGTCACCGTCCAGCCGTGCCAAGGTGCGCAGCGCGGCGAGGTCGGAACCGGCCTCCGGCTCGCTGAAGCCCTGACACCATGACATCTCGCCGGACAGCAGAGGGGGCAGGAAACGCTTCTTCTGCTCCTCGGAGGCGTAGGTGAAGATGGCCCGGCCGATGTATCCGACCGAGGGCAGGGGCGGGGCGCCCAGGTTGCCCGACTCCTCGTTGAGTATCGCGTCGTAGACCGGGCTCAGCCCACGCCCGCCGTACTCCACCGGCCAGCTCAGCCCGACGTAGCCGGCCTGGTAGAGGGTGCGGTGCCAGGACTTGCGCAGCCGTACGGCCTCCTCCTCGTCCTCGATCTTGTCCCAGCCCGCCGGGATGTTCTCGGTCAGCCAGCGGCGCAGGACCGCGCGGAACTCCGCCTCCTCGGGGGTGTCTCGGTAGTCCATGGTCACTCTCCCGTCAGTCGGACGTCGGCGATGAGAAGCAGTTGGGCGCCCTCGTCGCCGAACAACTGGCGATCCATCAGCGCGCGGCGGGTGTGCACGTGCGCGATGTGCTCGTAGGTCTGGCCGATGCCGCCGAACACCTGCATGACCGTCTCGGTGACGTCACGCGCGACGGCGGCGCACTGCGCCTTCGCGGTACGCGCGGCCAGCAGCGCCTCCGCCGGGTCGAGCGCGTCCACCGCCCACGCGGCGTAGTTCGTGGCGCTCGCCACGGACTCCGCGCTCACGTACGCCTCCGCGCACATGTGCTGGACCGCCTGGAAGGAGCCGATCGGCGCCCCGTACTGCACCCGTTCCTTGGCGTAGCCGACGGCCCGCTCCACTGCGGCGCGCATGACACCGGCCGCGTCGGCGCAGATCGCGGCGAGGGTGAGCGCCTCCCACCGGAGCAGGTCCTCGGGGGCCAGCGGGTCGCCCACGGTCGTCAGGCGTCCCGGGTCGATCGGGCCGTCCGAGCGGACCAGCGAACGGGTGAGATCGGCGCTCGTCACCGGGACGAAGCCGGCGTCCAGCGAGATCCGTACCACCCGCGTGCCCGCGGAGGAGTCCGCCAGGGCCAGCACCGTGTCCGCGCCGTCGACGTCCCAGCCGTATCCCGAGCCGCCTTCCGGCGAGCGGACCAGGCCGGACAGGTCACTGTTCAGCAGGACCCCGGCCCGGGTCGTGCCCTCGGCCAGCTTCTCGGCCTCGTCATGCGCGCCGGCCAGGGCCAGCAGCTCCGTGGCGAGAACGGCCGAACCGAGATAGGGGGCGGGGACCAGCCCGGCGCCCAGCGCCTCGGCCACCACGGCGACCTCGACCCCGGAGCCAACCGGCAGCCCGTCACCGTCCCGTGTGCGCAGCGCCAGCAGGCCCGACTGGGCCAGCGCCCGCCAGGCCGCGGCCCGGTCCCGGGTGGTCAGGTCGCCCGGGTTCGCCAGACCGGCGGAACCGGCGATCTGGCGGACCACCTCTTTGAGCATCTGCTGCTCGTCACTGAGCAGAGCGAGCACAACCGCACCTCCTGTCCCCCCACTTGACCGTCATGGACTGAATGTAATTCAAGTGATGTCTAGCACGCGGCCGAGAACGGCGTCAACGGAAACAGGCCCGTCACATTGGCGCAACAGAGTCGTCATCCGTCCTCGCGATGGTCGACCGCCTTTCTAGCAGCGTGTTCAGCTGAATCCCGGGCCAGAGGCCCCACCCGCAGGACCGGGTACACCCGATCTGCCCGCTGCTCTTGCCATAGTGAATGGCATTCAGATAGGACTTTCGGCAACCGCCGGGCCGATCAGAGGAGGACCTTGTGCTCGTGGTAGCGATGGCCGGACTGGCCATGACCGTGGCCGGGGTGATCGTGGCCGGCCTGCGCGCCCGGTTTCTTCACCGGCTCGCGACCAGCGGGCAGCCCGCGCCCGAACGGATCGAATACGCCAGATCCCACCTCGGCGCCGAGATCCGGGCCCAGCTCGTCGAGGTGTTCGGGCAGAAGAAGCTGCTGAAGTGGACACCGTCGGGCGTCGCCCACTTCTTCGTCATGTGGGCGTTCTTCATCCTGGCGACGGTCTACCTGGAGGCCTACGGGGCGCTGATCCAGGGGGCGGTCACCGGCAGGCCGGACTTCCACATCCCTCTGATCGGGACGTGGCCGGTCCTCGGGTTCCTCCAGGACCTCATCGCCATGGCGGCGCTCGCCGGGCTGGTCGCGTTCGCGGTGATCCGGCTGAGGAACTCGCCGAAGAGACGGGGACGCGGGTCGAGGTTCTCCGGCTCGCACCTGGGTGGTGCGTGGCTGATCCTGTTCATGATCTTCAACGTGATCTGGTCGATGTTCCTGTTCCGTGGCGCCGCGATGAACACGGGCAATCTCCCGTACGCGTCGGGTGCGTTCGCCTCCGAGCTGACCGCCGGCTTCCTCCCGGAAAGCGAGGTGCTGGAGAAGGTCGGTCTGCTGCTGCACATCGGTGTCATGCTGGTGTTCCTGGTGATCGTGGTGAACTCCAAGCACCTGCACATCTTCA
>NZ_JBICTU010000023.1:0-175596 GCF_043197795.1 Sphaerisporangium sp. NPDC049003 | reverse complement strand
GGCTTGCTTGCTCCCACGAACGGATGTCTCCTTACCCACCCTCGACACAGAGTTTTATACCTGTTTGCTACCTCTGTCTATTTTGGCAGGGAGGGCTGCTGCTGGTCTGGGACGGCGCCGAACTACTCGCCGACGACGCGGGAGAGCTGACCGTCGCGCTGGGCTCCCCCGGCACCCGGCGGGTCGAGGCGAGCATCGTTGGATGAGCTGCGGGGCGTGGGATGGCAGCGTCTTCTGGCCGCGGCCCGGCGCAGGCTGGAGCAGACCGGGGGCGTGCTCGACGGTTCCGTCGGGCTCGCCAACCCATCCGAACCCGAACGTCGGGTGATCATCGGCATCACCGGGACCTATCGGCCTGAGAGCGTCAAACGGCTCACCGTGTCACTGGCCGACCTGGACGACGCCCTCACGAAAATGCACGGCATGGGCCTGCTCCAGGCGCTGGCTTCGGTAGGGGGGCCGGTCCGGGACCGGCCCGCGGAGCGAGCCGCGGAGGTCGCCGGCCGGCAGGCGTTGCTCGCCGCGGCTCAGTCCGCGACGTGTGCTTCGGAACCCTGGTTCGCCGAGTGGCTGTCGGCGATGACCGCGGACGGCACCCTCACCCGCCTGGTCCGGCGCGGTGACACCCACCTGATCGAGCAGGCGACAGCCGTGCTCGACCAGCTGCCCGCAACCTTCGTCCCGCTTCCCGTCCTGGCCGAGTCGGCCACCGGCGACACCAAGGCGCTCGTCGCCGGCAGCCCGCTGGCGACGCTCGTGCTGCGCGCCCTGGCGCTTCGGTCCGGTGCTCCTGCTCCGCCTTCGGGCAGGGCCGGGCAGCGGGCGCTGTGGGAGTCCGTAGGTGTGATCGTCGACGACCTGGCCAGCCAGGTGCTGGTGCTCAACGTCAGGACCCGCGGCGACGAGGTGGTCTCCAGGTGGCTGAACGACGCCGCCTCGTTCGGGATCCCGTTCCGGCTCACCCTTCACCAGCAGGGGAAACACCCGGTCGTGCCGGTCGCCGAGGAGATCTTCGTCTGCGAGAATCCGGCGGTGCTCCGCGCGGCGGCGGCCGAACTCGGGGCCCGGTCAGCCGCCCTGGTCTGCACCGAGGGGATCCCGTCGGCCGCCTGCCACAAGCTGCTCGCCTCGGCAGCGGCGGCCGGGTCACGACTGCGCTGGCGAGCCGACTTCGACTGGACGGGGCTGCGTATCGTGGAGGCGGCAGCCGTACGGCATGGCGCGTCGCCCTGGCGGATGGGGGCGGCTGACTACGCGGCCGGTCTGGCGGAGGGCGAGTCCACTCCGCTGACCGGCAGCCGGTCCGGCAGCCCCTGGGATACAGCCCTCGCCGAGGCGATGGCCGCCGAGGGCCGGGCCGTCATGGAAGAACGCCTCATCCCCCTACTCCGCACCGACCTCTCGGCTGACGCCTGACGGCGAAGCCCGGGCGGGGGGCCGCGCCATCACCGTCGACGAGGTGGACGAAGCGCCTGGGCCGGCACGGCGGCGATGGGTCAGGGCTGGCCGACGAAGTTGACGCTGACCGTCGCCGGGCGGGCGGTGGGGCTGGTGGGCGTGGGCAGGAATTCCAGGACGCCGCTGCCGTAACAGGGCAGGTTCAGCGAGGTGGGGATCTCGGTGGCCGTTCCGTAGTAGCGCAGGACGATGGGCGGCGTGGCGGTGGAGGCGTTCCTGAAGGCGACGCCGATCGCGTTGGCCGCGCTGCCGGTGTATCCGACGCCGCTGGTCGAGCCTGAGGGGGCGGGCCGGACTCCGACCGTCTGTCCGGCCATGGGATGTCCGGTCTGACCGGGGACGACCGGACCGAAGCAGGCCATCCTGATGATCGATCTGGCCGTCTGCCCGTTCACCAGGCCGGAGAAGTACTGGCCGGGGCCGATCGGTGCGGGGTCGACCACGTCGGCGAGGGCAGGCGCCGACGCGGCGGTCAGCACGATGGCGGCTGCCAGGGGGACGAGCCGGGCGGAGAGCTTCCGGGACATCAATGCCTCCGTGTCGAGAGACGGCAGGGCGGACGTGACAGGGCGTCGCACAACCGACGATAAATTTCCCGACACATCCGGTCAACGATCTCTTTGGACGTCGGCCCTTGGCCGAAACGGCCGCTCGCCGCTTCGCTGGCGAAACATCAACCGGTAGATCGATCGTCGAGTCCGGCGCGGTTGAAACGTTCTATGAGGGAGGTTTTGCGCAGAGTGCTCCTGGCGTAGGGATGCGAGGCGCCGCGCGAACCCGTCGAGACGGTCGGCGCGCTGAGCCACCGCCCGCAGATCCGTGAGCAGTTCGACGGCCGCGTCGTACTCGTCTGGCCTCTTGGTGGCGACCATCGCGCCCACCCTCGACCAGGCCGCATCCCAGCGCCCAGGTCTCGGAGAATCCGGTCAGCTCGGCCAGTTCGCGCTTGGACATCGGCTGACACTTCTTGGCTCTGGTGATCCAGAAGCGGATGGCCCGGCGTTTGTTCTGCTCATCGGGCCGCGACCGGTCGCGACCACCGCCGCGACGTTCGGCGTGGGCCGGCGACAGGACCACGCCGATGTCGTGCAGCTCGATGACCGGTGAGCCGGAGTCGTTGGACATACACACCGCGCCGGGGCGGACCGGCGTGGTGGTGGAGCAGCAGGCGGCCCCGGGGATGCCCTCGCCGTCGTGGTGGTCGGTGCACCAGGCGCATCTCGCCTTGCCCATGGGCGCCCGGGTCGTACTGTTTCCCATTGGGTCTTCCTCCTGGTGGGCGTCGTCGCCCGGCAGGCGCAGGTGCACTGCACGGTCCGGCGCCCCTCCCCCTGGACTGTGGCTGAAGCCAGGTGATCCGCCGTGCGGCAGGCTCGGCGCCCAGCACGTGCGGTCCGCGGTCGGCGTGGCCTGAGGTCGTCTCGATCACGTCGGGGTGCCGTCGCGGAGCAGGGTGAACCAGATCGTCTTGCCGGTGGGGTAGGGCCACACCCCCCAACTGGCCGCCAGGGCGCGCACGATGGCCAGGCCGCGCCCGCCGGTGTCCTCCAGGTCGGGGTCGCGCGCGGCCAGCGGGGTGGTGCTGCGGTCGGTGATGGCGCCGATGAGGGCGGGTCCGGCGTCGTGCAGGGCCATGACCACAGGCGCGGCTCCGTGGACCAGGGCGTTGGTGACCAGCTCCGAGATGACGAGCTCGGCGTCGTCGACCAGGTGGGGCAGGCCCCAGTCGGTCAAGGTCTTGCGCACCATGGCGCGGGCCTCTCCCACCACGGCGAGGTCGGCGGGGAGGGCCCAAGAGGTTGCGTTCATGTCGTCTCCGAGAACGGTCCCCAGGCCAGGCCGTGGGGGATGTCGGGGTGCCCGAACAGCGCGCGGAGGGGTTCGTCGGCGGTGAGCACCTTCCCGCCGGGAACGAGGGTTGTTACGTGCTGGTGCTGGGTTCAGCGACAGCTGCGAGTTCGTCGTGAAGTTGGATGAGCCTGGTTAGCGTTCCGAGTTCGTCAGCGCTCACGGTCAGCGCGCAACTTGCATCTCGCTGGGCACGGCTCAGGCTGTCGGTTCGTGCCGTCCACCAACGGCCTGCTTCCGTGTGCCATGCGCGCTTCCAACCCGAGGATTCTGGGGTTTCGAGAGTCACATGGGCTCCGTGTGTGGTTGCTTGGGGACTGTCCGTAGCCATAGTGCTCGTGCAAGTTCTAAGATGCAAGTTCTGCTCAAAATGTGCGGCATTCATCCTGGCTTGCGTAGGCTGACCGGGCGGTGAGGCTGTATACGTCGATTGGAGTGATGTGATGACGGACATTGATCACAGTCCGACCGTGCGGCTACGCCGTCTCGGTCTCGAGCTTCGCCAGCTCCGCAAGGCAGCGAAGATGGACATCCAGGACGCGGCCGACGTTCTGGAGTGCTCCACGTCGAAGATCAGCCGCCTGGAGAATGGGCGCACTCAGCGGCCGGATGTGCATCATGTCCGAAAGCTCTGTGAGGCGTACGGCGTGAGCAGTGAGACGCGCATTAACGAGCTGATGGCCCTTGCCCGCGAGGCCAAACAACGCGGATGGTGGTCGTCCTTCAGCGACATCCTGTCGGGCGAGTACGTTGGCCTGGAAGCCGCGGCGTCGTCCCTCAGGAACTGGGAGACGTCCATCATCCCGGGCTTGCTCCAGACGCCGGCGTATGCGGCCGAGGTGATCCGCGCCGCCGGAGTACGCGAACTGCGTGAACTCGAGCGCCGCGTGGCCGTGCGTATGGAGCGACAGCAACTGCTACTTCGCGAGAAGAACCCGCCACAGTTCTGGGCCGTGGTCGACGAGGCGGCGTTACTACGCCCCGTGGGCAGCAGCGAGGTACGCGAGGAGCAGCTACGAAAATTGGTGGACACCAGCCCCTTGCAGCATGTGAAGCTGCAAGTGCTGCCCTTTTCCGCCGGTCCTCATGCCGGGCTGGGCGGCCCTTTCGTGATCCTGGATTTCCCGCATGCCATGGACCGCAGCGTGGTCTACATCGAGACCCCGACAGACGGTCTCTACCTGGAGGAGGCGGAGCAACTCAAAAGCTATAACCTGTTGTTTCAGCACGTATGCGCTTCAGCGCTAAGCGTGGACGCGTCGATCGCGTATCTGTCCGATTTGATCGACAAGCTGTGAGGCATCAATGGATCTATCGACCATGGATCTGTCCGGCGCCCAATGGCGCAAGAGCACGCGCAGCCAGGGCACCAGCAACAACTGCGTCGAAGTGGCGTGGTTGGCGGCCGGTGTAGCCGTGCGCGACAGCAAGAACCTTGGCCCCGCTCTGGGCTTCACCCAGGACGGCTGGGCCGCATTCATCGGCGGCATCAAGGCCGGCGAAGTCCAGTAACCGGCAACGACAAGGCCCCCGGCGCATAACGCTCGCCGAGGGGCCTTGCTGTATCTGTCCAGTTCCAGCATAGCCCGGAAACCTATTTGATCCCCTTCTTCCTCTGACGCCACCGAACTTGCGGGTGACGATGACGAGCGCTGCGGCGCTGACTGGCCGTGCGAACGAGGACTTCACCGGCGCCGTACCGACGGTAGCGGTGCTGATCGACGGCGCCGGCATCTCCGGCACCGAATCGATCTGCCACACGGCGTGACCTGGTACGCCCGCCGTCTTGGAGGCAGCCTCCTCAGCCCCTTGCCGCTCATGCGGGACCGCAGCCTTTCGGCGCTGCTCGCCGAGGCCATCGAGCAGGTGACAGACGACCACCGCGACACCTGCGACGTCGCCGACCCCATCAGTCCGTCGGCGACCGTGGCTATCCTGCGCCTGTTCCGACAGCCTCATCGCGCACCTGGTGCTCGGTGACTCGTTCCTGGTGCTCGACAGAGCAGACGGTGCGCCGCTCGTCGTCTCAGATCCCCGGGAGGTGATCATCGGCCGGTCGTACCAGCCCACGCTCGAGGCCGCCTTAGCGACGAGTACCACCGAGTCCTCTGAGACTTGCACGCCAACCCGAACCGGCCGGGCGGCTTCTGGGTGGTCAAGGACAACCCTTGGGCGGCAGACGAGGCGATCACCGGAAGCTGTCCAATCTCCGAGCTGACCGGCGCCGTCCTGCTCAGCAATGGACCAGCCGCATCGTGGACCGGTTTTGGCTCGCCGACTGGCCAGGGGTCATAGCCGTCCTGGCGTCGAGCGGACTCGCAGAAATCATCCATCGTGTCCGGCAGGCGATCTGAGCCAACGTGCTGGTGAGCGCGGTAGATGGAGGAGCGGATGCTGAGGCTCCACTCGATGTTGCCAACTGAGTGCCCTCCCCACTGTGGTCAGCCGCAACGCGACTGAGTGGTTGGATCTGCAGGCCGACGGCTGACGTGCTCACCTCCCGGCAGCGAAACCCCTGCATCGTCCATCGTCTTCGGCCGCGCCAAACTTCTACCGCTGCTTGACAACCATCTCCCGACCATAAGAGTCCAACTCAACGTGCCGGTCAGGTGTCCTGGCGGCTGGGAGACCAATCAAACCGTCCTAGCTCACCTGGCCGTAACGGTTGTGGCGTAAACTGCTATATCCCTCAGGAGGTCATAACTCGTGGTCTATATTGTCCCCAGCTCTGCAGGTGCATATCCAGCTCTTCAGCCGGCTGGAATACCGGATTCTATTTCGGGCGAAGCGGACTGGGAGGTTTCGTGAATCGTAGACCTTCATCGGTGGACCAGCTCCTGTTGTGCTTGGAGATATCGCGGCTAGAGGCGCCCAATCAGTATCCAGTAGTAGCCAGCTAGGAGAAAGGTCGCACTTGATGAGCTCGGGCCAGATCGAAGCGCCCAGCATGCACCTCTCTATGTTCGATGTTGATTCGGCACCGGAAAGTCCCGGTCTCTATGCATGGTACGTCCGTCCCCAAGTCTCGATCCCTAACTCAGATAAGGCGAGTGATGAGGAGGGGGCGGCTGCCGCGTTCATAGACTCGCTGCAGCGATACGCATTGGTGTATGAACCGCCAGCTATAGATCTACAGGGCACTTCCGATTATGATTCCCGATGGAGGGGGAGAATCCGGGTGGATTATCCCTTAGGTGCGCTTGAAGACTTTATCCAACCCGGCACTGCTCAGGCGCAAGAGGAATCGACAATTGCGGCGCACACGGAAGATAGCGCCAGGGCCAGTCTATTTCGAGTTGCTCATTCAAGGGTTGAAAGAGAAGCTTTGGCCCGCATATTAAGGCAAGCGATACCAATTTTTGCAACGCCGCTATATATCGGCATTGCCGTAGACCTGAAGAAACGCCTATCTAGGCATAAGAGTGATTTTACTCGCATTAGCGACTATCTCCGAAATAGACCTGATGACCGGCAGCGAGCCATCATACAGGCCAAATCGTTCGGCCATCGAGCCGCCGCACGGCAGGTCTCCATGGAGGACCTCGAGGTTTGGGTCCTCGACCTGAGGAAACTCATCCAAACTGATGCGAGTGCGGATGATATTCGAGATATCATACGCTCAGCGGAGTGGTATCTGCATAGACTCTTTGCACCCACCCTGGGAAGGCGGTAGGCATGGCGATGTTCGGGTCGGGCGGCGGACCACGGTTTCAGGACTTTGTGCGTGGTACTTGGGGCACCTTTGCTACGCCTGCTGGGCGAGTCGAGTACATCATGACAAAGGCACGTTTGGGTGATGAAACTTCAGATCCTGAGCGCCTTCTAACCAAGAGTCTCGCGCCTGTACGTGAGGTGATGGGCACGGAGGATCTGGACTTCAACCAGCTACTCCAGCGTGACCTCGACGACCACCGGGTTGCGACAAATTTGATCCCCTACCTCCTCCGCCCGCGAGCGACTGGGCCTGCGTTCTTCCCTCCAATCGTAGCCGTGCTTCTACCTTTCAAAAACAAGCGCCCCCACGTACTTCCCCCGCTAGGAGGCCAGGAGACTGTTGCCGACAGCGACGGCCACTGGATTCAGACGACGGCAGGCGAGGCAATGCGAGTTCGTCGCCTTGCGAGTCCCGAGGGAAAGCTTCACTCTGTTCCGGTGGGCGAGTTGCACTGGAACGAGGCGCATGCGCGGCTTGTCGTCATCGATGGTCAGCACCGGGCGATGGCCTTACTGGCGATCGAACGTACCCTGTCGAAGACATGGGATCAGAGCGGGGGGGAACGCTTCAAGTCCTTCTACGAGGTCCCTGTGCAGCGCGAGGTTGAACTCTGGGAACAGCGAAATAGTGGAACTCTGGACCTATCGCACATCGAAGTTCCAGTTACCGTGTGTTGGTTTCCGGACCACACCGGTTCACAGAATGATCCTCACGGCGTCGCCCGGAAGCTCTTTGTGGATGTGAACAAAGAGGCGCGGAAGCCGAGTGAATCTCGCCTCATACTTCTCTCCGACGGTGAACTTCAGAAGGTTCTGACCCGTAGTCTTTTGAATGAGCTCAGGAGTAAATCGAACAGCAGATTCATGCCTCTTTATGCGGTTGAATACGACAACCCGGAGACGAAGACAACACAGTCCGCTCGCTGGTCTGCAATGACCAATATCCATCTCCTTCAGATGGCGGTAGAGCGCTGCGTTTTCGGGCCGCCGAAGTATCTCCAGAAAGTTGACCTGACATTCGGTGGTCGTGAAAGCGATACGGAGCGTGACGCCTTTATGCGTGGCCAGCTTGCCATGGCAAGCCTTTTCCCAGCACCTGTGAAGGATGGCGACTTCACCTATCTCGCAAAAGAGATCGAGAACACGAAGTTCCCTCTTGGCAGAGTCGAGGAAATTACGGAGCAGTTCAAGCAGTCATGGGGTGACGCCATCTTGACGCTCCTCTCCCACGTGGACCACTACCGTGCACACTCGGAAGCTCTTACGCAGATTAAAGAACAGTGGGCGCCTGGAGACGTCCTAGCACGACTCGCTAACGACGCCTTGTTCGGAGGTGTAGGAGTTTACTGGACTCTTCGCGACAGCAGCGAACACTTCAAACACGAGTCTAGCCTTCCTGGTATGAGCCCTCATCGGACCAAGCCCGACATCGTGAAGGCTTGGGATTACCTCCAGGACAAACAGGAATCCTTCGAGAAGCAACGTGCCAGAGAGCTGTTCGGTTCAGAGAGCGGCGATGCCGTACGACGCAGCGTAGAAGTGTATGCGATGATGAATACGCATGCGTGCCAACTCGGTATGATGCTGACGCTGGGCAGCCTTTGGAAGCTCCACGTTAAGGGCCGCGACCTGCGTGATATACCAGCCTTCGCGCAGGCCCTCGCAAGTGCCTGGAATGCCTACTTCACGCAGGAAGAATGGCAGGGAAAGGCGCACGATAGACGGCGGGTCTTCGCCAAGCGTGGGGTAAGCCACCCCCTTAATGCAATCGCTTCCATGGACACTCCGCAAGCGGTCTACTTCCGGTACTTCTGGCTAGAGATCCTTGCAACGCCCGTTGCATGGACCTTCATCACCGACTGGATCGAGGACCGTGGCGCTTTCGAAGAGACACTCAGTGCAGCCCGGTCTCTCTACCATGGATTGCTGGTGAAGCAGCACGAAAAAGTGCTGAAGAGCAGCAACCCCTCACTCAGCGACGCCAAACGGAAGCAGCAGGCTGACAAGCATGCCGACCAGACTCTTCAGAGCGCACTCATCGCTTGGTTCGGCTTTCAGGCCGAGCGGTACGATGCTTGGAAGGCGGGGGCGGAAGTCGTCGATGTACCTGTGAACGGTGACGATGCCGAAGCCGAGGATGCTCCCTCCACGCCTGAGGATGTGCCCGCCAATCTCGATGAATTGCTGGCGGGAGACCTCCTCGACGACTAAGTTTCGGCTGGTGGGGCCGACCGGTGAACAATGGCTGAGCAACCGACGCTTGACTGCGATTGGGCGCTCAGGGTTGTCGGTTCCCGCTCGTCAGGCGGTGATGGATCAGCAGATCTCGCCTCAGTGTTCTGTTCTCGACTACGGGTGCGGGCGAGGTGATGACGTTCGTGCGCTCCAGAGCCTCGCTACTAAGGCGTCTGGTTGGGATCCACACTTCTATCCCGAAGGGCGCCTCGAGTCGGCTGACGTGGTGCTCCTGACCTACGTCCTTAACATCATCGAGGATCCGGCAGAACGCCGCCATACACTTCTAAAGGCGTGGGAGTTGGCGGGTGAGACCTTGGTCGTCTCTACTAGGCTCACGTGGGAGAGGTCCAAGGTCACAGGCGACGATCTCGGCGATGGAGTGCTCACCAGCCGCCGAACATTTCAGCACCTGTTCACCGCGAGTGAGCTGAAGAGCTACGTCGAGGAGGTCACGGGTGTCCGGTGTGTCTCGGCCATGCCCGGCGTGATCTACGCGTTCAAGCGCGACGAAGCACGGCTGGCATACCTGGCTCGCCGCATCGCTCCTGCGGCGACCTGGCTCGCCTCCGATGACGCGGCTTCGGCGATGGCGTCGGTGGTGGACTACACCGAACAACGCGGACGCGGACCCCGACTAGAAGAGATGCCGGCGGAAATGGTGAAACTGCTCTCCCACCTGACGACCGCAGAAGTGCAGCGGGTCGTCCGCGCATCCGCCGACGCCGCAAAGGTCGCAGAAGGCGCCAGGCGCTCAACCCTCACAACCCTGCTCTTCCTTGGCGTTGAGCTGTTCAACGGTCGTGGTCCCTTCGGATGCTTGCCGCTTTCAGTCCAGCTTGACGTGCGCACATTCTTTAGCTCCTACAAGGCAGCCTGCCAGCGCTCGGACCGGCTGCTCCTCAAGCTCCGTGACGACTCTTACGTCCGCGGCGCGATGAACGGTTCGAAGGTCGGCAAGCTCACTCCGACAGCCCTCTACGTCCACCGCCGTACGATCGACCACATGCCCGTCGTACTACGGCTCTATGAGCACTGCGCTTCCATCGCGGCCGGTCGCCCTCAGGATTGGACGGTGGTGAAGCTTCGTCACCAGGGCCGAGGTGTGAGCTGGCTGGACTATCCGGAGTTCGATAGCGACCCGCACCCTCGGCTGAGGTCCTCCTACATGGTTGACCTGGCCACGTTGAAGACCTCGTTCATGTCCTATGAAGAGACGGTCAATAGGCCGCTGTTGCACCGCAAGCACGAGTTCCTGCACCCCAGCGATCCAGACGTGCCTAAATATCATCGCCTTACAAATAGCGAGCTTCGCGCTGGCCTCTACACCAATCCGCACATTATTGGTACTGAAGAGGGGTGGGAGGCAGAGCTTGTCCGCTGTGGACGGGAGCTCCGTGGTCACCGGCTCGTCATGCGGAAATGATGCCGGCCTGGTACTGCGCGATCATGTCGGCAAACTCGACCACATCAAGGTTCTCGACCTGTTTGGGAAACCATGAAAGCCGAAGACCGTTGCTGGCCTGCTCCATCGGGAGCCCCATAGCAGCCAGGACATGGCTTGGTGTGTAGGAGGCGCTCGTGCAAGCCGAACCTGTGGCAACGGCAGCATAGCTCTTCAGCTGCAGGATCAGGGCCTCCGTGTCGACACCCTCAAAGGACAGATTGAGGATGTGAGGCACCACATGCTCCTGGTCACCGTGTAGATGGAATCGAGTTTTCTCTAGCCCTGCCAGGAGCCGTGTCCGGAAATCTGCGGCTGCCTCCAGCCACCTGGCACGGTCGGCCTCGAATACCTCGAGTGCCTTGGCCATCCCCATAATGAGCGGAACCGGAAGTGTGCCGGGGCGAAGCTTGCGCTCCTGCCCACCCCCAAACATCAACGGCGTTAGCGGAACAGAATTCCTGCCCCTCCGCCGGATCAGCAGACCGCCCACTCCTTTAGGCGCCCCGATCTTGTGTCCGCTGAAGCTAATGAGATCGATGGGAGTAAGGAGATCGTCTGGCAACTTGCTGAAGCCTTGAGCAGCGTCGACATGGAAATAGGTAGGCGTTGCTCGCAGGTGTTCAGCCAACTCGCCAACAGGCTGGATAACACCGGTCTCGTTGTTCACCTGCATCACCGAGACCAGGAGCGTGTCGGGTCGAAGGCGTTCCAGTACAGATTCCATACTCACCCGCCCGGATGGTCCCGGCTCGATCAGGTCGACCTCGAATCCTTGAGACTGCAAGTGCTCCAGCGGCTCTAGGACAGCCTTGTGCTCGATGGCGGTGCTGATGAGGTGACGTCGTCCGTGCTCGGCGCCGTATGGAGCTAGACCCAGGATAGCGATGTTGTTGCTCTCGGTAGCACCACTGGTGAAGATCAGCTCGTCTGGGCGTGCGGAGAGGTTTGCGGCGATGCTCTCGCGGGCGCGGGCAACCGCCTTCTTGGCACGCGTGCCGTACTCATGGGTGCGGGAGCCAGCGTTGCCGAAGTCTTCGGTCATCCAGTATAGGACCACCTCTGCGACCTCGGGCAGCACTCTCGTCGTAGCGGCGGCATCCAGGTAGGCGACCACGAGTCCTCACCAGCTCCTACTTCGTCCGTCTAGGTCACGTGCGTACGTTAAAAACGTGACGTACTTACGGTACCGTGTTGCCGGTGGGAACACAGGGACTGCCCCAACAGGGTGCTGACACGACAACCGCAGGGTTCGAGTACATCTTCCCAGGGATTCGCGGCGTGCAGGCAGGGCGTGAATACTACGTATCGATGTGTCCGCTGCGCCTCATCCCGAAGATCTTCTTGTTCGACGAGGACGAGCTGGCGCCCGAAGTCCGCGCCCAACGAGTCCTGAACAAGGGGCGCGTTCCCGGTCTAGCCCGGTACATCTTGGACAACCCTGACGATTACGTCTTCTCGGCGCTAACTGCCTCAGTCGACGGGGCGATGCGCTTCGTCGGTGTTTCTGACCAGGGCCCGGGGATGCGGGTTGGGCGACTCCACATACCGATGGCCTCACGCTTCCTCATCAACGATGGCCAGCACCGCCGTGCAGCCATCGAAGCTGCATTGAAGGAGAACCCGGCACTGGGCGATGAGACTATCGCCGTCGTCTTCTTTCAGGATGCCGGGCTCGCGCGCAGCCAGCAGATGTTCGCGGATCTGAACCGGCATGCCGTACGACCGGCCAGGTCCATTGGAGTTCTCTACGACCACCGAGACGAGCTCTCGCAGATCACCCGGCTCCTCGCGCTAAGATCCCCAGTGTTCAGGGGCTTCGTTGAGATGGAGAGCAGCACGCTGTCGGCCAGGTCCCGCCGGCTCTTCACGTTGAGCGCACTGTATTCGGCAACCAGCGCCCTGCTGCAAGGCATAGATCTTAATAGCACCGAAGGGGCACAAGACGTCTCCGGAGCCTTCTGGGAGGCGATAGACGAGCTCATCCCGGACTGGCGAGAGGTTCGGAATCGGACTTTGGCCGCAGCTGAGGTGCGCAAGCAGTACCTCCACACCCATGGGATCGCCCTCCACGCGCTCGGGCTGCTTGGGAACACCCTTCTGCGCGAATCCATTGACCCGGAGGAGTGGAAGCCCCGGCTTGCACCGATTCGCAACGTTGACTGGTCACGGACCAACCCTGAGTGGGAAGGTCGCGCGATCATCGGTGGCCGGGTTTCTAAGAACCACCAAAATGTTGTACTCACAGTGAACCATCTACGGCAGCAGCTTGGACTCGAATTGAGTGCCGAGGAGCAACAGGCTGAGGACGCCTACCAGCGAGGAGAGCGATGAGCACGCCGACGCGCAGTGTCGTCATGCTGAACACCCCTACCCGCCGAGCCACACCCTTCGAGGGCCGTGGTGGGCTGGCTGCTGTAATAAATGAGCTGACCACCGAGATCCGCGAACTCTACACGGCCGACCAGGTTCCGTGGGTCGTGGGCTATAGCGGTGGCAAGGACTCCACGGCAGTCCTCCAGCTTGTATGGACCGCGCTCCAAGGGCTGGAGCCTCAACAGCGCATCAAGCCCGTCTATGTGATTAGCACCGATACTCTAGTCGAGAACCCGGTCGTGGCGGCATGGGTCACCCAGTCGCTGGAGACGATGCGCAAGGCTGCCCAGGAGCAGCAACTGCCAATCCAACCAAACAGGCTCACGCCTGAGGTGAAGGACACATTCTGGGTTGGACTAATCGGCAAGGGATACCCGGCGCCGCGTCCGAAGTTCCGCTGGTGCACGGAGCGGCTGAAGATCCGCCCATCTAACTCCTTCATCCGCGGTGTCGTACACGACCACGGCGAGGCCATTCTAGTACTCGGCATTCGGAAGGCGGAGAGCCAGGCTCGTGCCCGGGTGATGGAACGCCACGAGAAGCGTCGTGTCCGGGACAGACTTTCGCCCAATGGCAACCTGCCCAACTCGCTCGTCTACAGTCCGGTCGAGGACTGGAGCAATGACGAGGTATGGACCTTCCTCATGCAGCAGCCCAATCCTTGGGGGCACCCCAACAAGGACCTGCTGACCATGTATCAGGGTGCTTCCAGCGACGGCGAGTGCCCGCTGGTGGTCGACAACACCACTCCATCCTGCGGTGACAGCCGATTCGGGTGCTGGACCTGTACGCTCGTCGACAAGGACAAATCCATGTCGGCGATGATTCAAAACGATGAGGAGAAGGAGTGGATGCTCCCGCTCCTCGAGCTGCGGGACGAACTGGACGTCCCCGATGACAGCCATCTGCGTGATTTCCGGAAGATGAACGGGAGCATCCAGCTATTCCACGATCGGAACGTGCCCGGACCCTATACGCAGAAGGCGCGCGAGGATTGGCTCACCAAACTCCTGAACGCTCAGACCTGGATTCGTAACAATGCACCGGACTATGTCCGCGGCATTCAGCTCATCACCATGGACGAGCTGCACGAGATCCGTCGAATCTGGGTGTTTGAAAAGCACGAAATTGAAGATTCTTTGCCGCGTATCTACAAGCAAGAGGCAGGCGAGGACTTCCCGGGCGGTCCACTGGACCAGCACTTGACGGTGGCTGCAGACGAGGTGGAGTTGCTGCGGGAGATCTGCGGAGATGACGAGCTCCACTTCAATACGATGCGTGAACTGCTGGCGGTAGAGCGCAAGTTCCGCACCATGACCCGCCGCTCGGGGCTCTTTGATGCCTTGGAGAGCACGATCAAGAAGGGCTACTACGCGGACAAGGACGACGCCGTAGACATGGCCCTGCGTAACCAGAAGAACAAGACCGCGCCCGCCCTTATCGAACTGGACGAAGTGAGCACCGATGCTCCTGCATGAGATAACCCTGGAGAACTTCGGCGCCTACAAGGGCAAGAACCCTGTCTCCCTAGCCCCCAAAGCCGGGCGGCCGATCATTTTGATCGGCGGTCTTAACGGGTGTGGCAAAACCACGCTGCTGGACGCCATCCAGCTTGCTCTGTACGGCTCGCGTGCACGATGCAGCGGACGCGGCAACCGGTCATACGACTCGTTCCTACGCGACAGCGTGAACCGGCAAGCCACTCCCAGACAGGCGGGCGTAAAACTGTGGTTCTCCACCACAGCGGAGGGCCAACAGCGGCATTACCGAGTCGAGCGCTACTGGAAGGTCAGCGGCAAGAGCGTTCGGGAGACGCTCTCGGTCTTCGTTAATGGGGAGCTAGACAAGGCGATCAGCGAAACCTGGGCTGACTACGTCGAAGATCTCTTGCCGCTTGAGGTGGCCTCGCTCTTCTTCTTTGACGGAGAGAAGATCGAGTCGCTTGCCGACCCTGACCGTGCTGCGCCGGTCATTGAATCAGCGATCCAGTCCCTGCTTGGCCTGAGCACAGTGGAGCAGCTCCGAACCGACCTGCTGGCCCTCCAGCGGCGCCAGAGGGTGACACAGGAAGACAAAGACGCGCTGGAGCTCATCGCCAAGATCGAAGCACAGTTGGAGGAGAACGAGGTCACCCGGGCCGACGCCCTGCAGCGAGTGGCAGCCGCCAAGGCAGGGCTCCTGCATGAGAAAAAAGAACTGAAGGCCGTCGAGGCTACCTTCGCCAAGGCAGGAGGGGATCTCTTCCGACGACGTGCGGAGCTGGAGGCACAGAAGGATCAGGCAGAAAAGCGGTTGGTGTCCATCAAAGACACCCTAGCCAACGCGGTGGCTGCCGGACCGTTGCCCCTGTTGCTATTGAAGTCGCAGCTCGCCGAGTTGCGAAGGCAGGTCGAGCGAGAAGAGGAAGCTGGCCGCGCAGAACGTCTTGTCGATGCTCTCCGGGAGCGTGACAAAGAGATTCTTCGTCTTCTCGGCGCCGGCATTCCATCGGGAGAATTGGAGAAGATCGTCCAGTTCCTTGATGAAGACCGAGCCCACCGGGCAGCCAAAGCTGATGTGCGCCCGGTGCTCCACATGTCTGCGACGGGCATAAAGCAGCTTAGCTCTCTCGATCAAGTGCTGGAGGTCGAAGAACGCCAGGCCCAAGAGCTGCTCGCCGAATCCGCGAATCTTCGGGAACAGCTCGATGCCCTTGACCGCCAGCTTGCGGGTGTCCCAGCTGAGGACGCCATCGCCGAGGTGATTGCTCGGCAGGCTAAGGTCCGTCACCGCGTGAGTGATCTTGAGCGGGAGCTCAGGGGCATGGAGGAAGCTCATGCGGCTTCTGTCCGGGAGCATGAGCAGCTCATTGTAGCGCGGGACCGTGCTTATGCTCGGCGCGCAAAGGGCCTCGCCGAGGTTGAACATCGTGCCCGGGTCGTCTCCTACGCCGACCGCACACGCAACAGCCTTGAAAAGTTCGGTCAGCTCCTCCTACAGCGTCACATTAGCCGGCTAGAAGTCGCAGTGCTCGACAGCCTCAACCGGCTGATGCGCAAGGAAGGACTGGTTAAGGATCTCCGTATCGATACCGCTAAGTTCACCCTAACCCTGGTCGGTGCGGACGGGGACGAGCTTGACCCCGCCCGTCTCAGCGCTGGCGAACGACAACTCCTGGCGGTATCGCTTCTTTGGGGCTTAGCACGAGTAGCAGGAAACCGCCTGCCCAGCGTAATTGACACTCCTCTAGGTCGCTTGGACAGTCGGCACCGACAGAACCTCGTGGAGCGCTATTTCCCTCAGGCCAGCCACCAGGTGCTATTGCTCTCCACTGACGAAGAGATCGACGACGAATTGCTGAAGAGGCTTATGCCGTCGATAGCTCGGACATACACCCTGGTTTACAACGACACCACCTTTACGACTTCGATCGAGCTTGGCTACGGATGGGGGAAGACTCGTTATGTCGCTTGACACTATCCGGCTATCCCAGCCAGCGAAGGACCAGCTCATCAAGCTCAAGCGCGTTACCGGCATCAAAAACTGGAATATCCTCTGCAGATGGGGCCTAACCGTGTCCCTAGCAGACCGAACAGTGCCACTAGTCCAAGACCTCGTGATGGATTCCAACATTGAAATGAGCTGGAGGACATTCGCGGGTCAGTACAGCGAGCTTTACCGTGCCCTTCTTGTTCAGCGGTGTCAGTGGGACAACCTCCCGACGACCGATGAACAGCTCGCGCATACTCTTAGCATCCACGTTCATCGGGGAATTGGCTACCTCGCTGCGCAAAGAGAGTTGAGTTCGGTCGCTAGCCTTATCCGATATGCGATTGAGCGTACTTCTAATAGCTTGCCTGTGTAAGTGTCTCATCCAGTCGGCGCTTGTATGTGCGGACGAACGCTTCTAGGGTCCTCGGCCTATCGTCAAACCAATCACCCTGAAGGACGTCAAAACCGCCATGGGCGTAACCATTAAACTTGCTGACTCCCTCGTCGGTTAGGTGATTTGCGCTCTCTGGGTCGACCAAGCGCGAGACAGCCGTGTGTACAAGCCTCTTGTCGTCCATCCGCACACCTAGGCGCTTAAGTTCGCTTGACAAGAAAAGGGCTACCAATAGGCGCCCTCTCGTTTTGAATTCTCCAGGAAAATACTCGACCAATTCAGCCGTTTGGGCTTGTGGCACGTCATCTTTGTGCGCTTTTGCGGCAACGCCGGCAACGAAACAAAAGTAATAGGAGTCAAAGTCGATCCTAAGGCCGCCGTCCTTTTGGCGTAGGTCCTTGAACCACTCCCGAGCGTCAGTACGGATTCGAAATGGTTGCATATTATTCATCCTCCTCCATCTGAAAGGAGTTGAAGAACTCTCGCCCAAATACCATTATTCCATCGCCCGTAAGAATAGCATCCGGGTGATTGCCGCTTTCGGCATAGCTTGTTGCGGCCTCCCTGCGACGATAGAGCGTGGTATATTGCACTCTTCGTGTTGCAGCAGCCTCTAGGCTCGAGACGAACTTTTCTCTTTCGGAAGAGATGGTGAAAGCGATAAATTGACGTGTCAACCGCGGTATGAGCTCCCCAACGCGCGGGCGTACGGCCAAATCGATCGCACCGGCAGGGCTGTCAACGATGAAGGGCAACGCGTGTTCGGATCGATTGAAGAGTGTCGCTAGGAACGCGTACGCGACCGAGAGGTTCTCTCCGACGCTACCGCCCGACTGCCCCTTCAGCACAAGGCACTTGTCGACTCGCTCAATTGTCAACCTGTTATGGGGCATGAGTTCCGTGATCCGCTCATTCGCCTGAGAGCAGATTTCAGCCATAATCCCAGATCTTGCTTTTTCGTGTGCGCGCAGCAAGATTCGGTTAAGGATATCCCGACGACGCTTTAGGTCTATGGTATCGGAAATCTCTGCAAGCAGCCGTTCGGATGTTTTAACCCTCTTTTCCAATACCTCAATTCCCCACGTTTCATCGGTTCCCAAGCTCTCGTTCTTGTCCGAGAACTGTTGTAGCATGTCCTCAAGCCGAGAGATTCGCTTGCTTGACTCTTCGATTTCTAGGCTAGCTTCTTTTACGGCCGGATCGGATTCCTCTGCATCACTTAGGAGCGCCTCAAGTTCGTTTCTTGCCTGCCGATACTCGGACGAGAATCGATCGAGTTCATCGAGTACAGACAGTAGCGCCTCCTCATCTGAACTAGAAAGAGAATCCTGAATCGCTGTCTTCATGGAATTGAGGAATGCCATATCGTCAGATCCCAAATAATGGCCAGCTCGCTCCAGGATCACCGTACGCGTCACATCGTCGATGTGGCGGCCACAAATGCACTCGGCTTCTTGAGCAAGTTCCTCGAAGAATTCACGAGCGGCACTTTCGGGCAGTTTCACCCTGTCGAGGGCAGTTTTTAGGTCTGCCATCGACTGCGCGAAGTGCGACGACAGCGCGTGAGGATCGCGCATCCTTTCAAGGACAGTCTGCGAAGAATCACGGACCTGGTGTTTTAGAGCATCGACCCTCGCAGTTGCCGCAGACACATGGGCCCCACGCTCAGCCTCCTGCTGTATCTGTTGGTTATAGGCCTGCTGTTTTGCCTCGAGAGATAGCCGATTGGACTGGAGGAGATTCTGGGTCTTATCTCTTTCCTGCCTAACAAACGCGAGCCGCTCGCGCTCCTTGGTTACCTTGTTCCTTCTGCGGCTCAGCGCCTTCGTATCGGTTGCACTTGCTGTTCGGGTCTGTCGCTCCCAGTATTCGGAGACCCTCTCCCTGATATTGTGAAGCGAATTAATTTGGAAGAGGGTCTCTATGACCTCTTCTGCCTTGACCTGAGCAGGATCGAGCAGCTCTTGGGCCAGCTCCCCGTCGAAAACGAAAAACTTCACGAAGTTACTGTTAAGGAACCTGCGGAATTCAGCCGGTGGCTCAAACCCTTCCATCTGGCCTGGGCCTTGCGTCGTCCAGTAGCCGATGGTTCTGTTCTCAAAGTCGAACCTAAGGATGATAGTAACTAACCGTCCGTTGAGTCGCAGACGGACCTCGAACGCTCCGTAATCGCTCTGTGTTTCTCTTTTCTGGAAGTCTGTAAGTTGTGACATGATCGCATCGAGCGACCCTGAGAGAGCTGCCCGCAGAAGGGTAAGTGTGGTGGTCTTACCAGTTCCATTAGGCATCTGCACCAGGGATACTGAATAGACATCACCATGCTCGTCGCGACAGTCTATTTCGTGATCAGGACATCTGAGGCCCTGTGCTCTCCAGCCAAGGAGTTCCAGCGTTGCTGTCATACAGCGCGCTCCGTTCCGTCGTCATCAAGGCTGACTTGATCGTAAATCAGCTCTAGCCGACCTACTGCTTGGTTATCATCCTGAATATCTTCGCGTCCGCTAGCGACCTCCTCCATCCACGAGATGAGGAGAGCACTCACGCTTTCCGGCTGATGTTCCTCTTCGACCGCCTCACGAATTGCTTCCTTTATACGCCTATCAAGTGACATGCAAATCACCGGATCCTTGACAAATCGGTTAGCCAGGAACATCTTTCAGCGTCGGCGTTGGAGTTCTGGTCCTCTGTTGGGTTGCGCACGAAATCCACTATGTTCGCAATCTTTCGAGGATTATTAGGGTCTGTCCTCAAGCAACGGCCTATGCGTTGAACTGTTTCTAGACGGGCTCGTGCCGATGAGAAGAGTATGACGGAGTTGAGAGACTGAATATCAATTCCTTCGGACAGGCGATGACACGTTATAAGGCAGTTTAGATCTCCACGCGCGAATTTCTTTAGGGTTTTTTCTTGCTCGCCTGAGAAGTACGTATGGAAGTCGGGGCGGAGGGAATGTACGATTTCAAGGACCTCTTCGCCATACTCGCGGGTCTCTACGAAGATGATGCACCGATCGAGTAATTCGGCGTTCTGTTTGATGTACTGGTGGAACGGAGGTAGCTTTGCGAGTGAGGTTTTGTGGACCTTGGAGAGATCTATCCAAACCTCCGCTTTCGTCATCGGCTTACCTTCTCGTGCACGAGCAGCCTGCTTGGCGTAGACCTTTCGAATTCTTTCACGATCCCTCTCATCCATGTCGTAAGGAATCGGAAAGTAGTCGAAAGGGGCTAGAATTCCCCGCCTGATGGCATCGTCGAGCTCGAACGTGAATATGGTTGGGCCAATGTGGTGTTCAATGAACTCGTTACCTTCGGCATCATAATCTCGTTCGGGTGTTGCGCTAAGCCCCAGCCGAAATCTGGCACGTTCTGAGAGTTCCGATAGAGCGGCTATGTTTCCTGCGCTACCCAGTCTATGGACTTCATCATGAACGAGGATGGTCCTCGTAGCCATTTCCCGGTTGAGCCGGCGCAATGCCGCGGCTAATGGCGCTCGTCGCGGGCCGGGCTGCCGTGAGACTAGGAAAACGGAGTTGCTGGGATTAAGGACGAATTCTTCTAGATCCTTATGCTCGTCATAGTCGCGAAGCAGCCGTAGCCCCGGGCGAAAGGCGTTACGATGCTGGATCAACTGCTTCCACCACTGGTTAAGGAGATCTGTCCCATCCATGGTGATTACTGCAGTGTCTACCACGTTATTGCTGAACAGGTGCTCTAGGATGCCGAATGCAGTTCGGGTCTTTCCGGTTCCGGTTGCCATATCGAGGATCCCGCGTTCGGCAGCAAGAAATGCAGTCATCGCTTCGTGTTGATGCCGCCATTTATCTTGTTCTTGTACGCGCGCGTTAACCGTTGAGCCTTGCGCTGTACGCAAACGTACGAGTCGATTTTTGATAGCCATTGGCAGGGTGAAAACATCTACCCCTGGGTCCGACCCTTCCCACACGTTCTTGAAGTGGTCTAGTTTTCGGTGTGCCCGCCTGGAGCTCCTCCATGATGGGTAGACATCGATGCACTCTCGATTATGCTCAAAAGCGTTTCGGCTCTCGTTTGAGGAGCCCGTAAACGCTACGAAGTCATCACCATCTAGGAAGATCCCGATTTTCTCGTGATAGATCCCACTTCCGATCTTTGGGGTAGCGATCTTGATCTCGAGGCGGTCCAACTGTAGGAGGCGAATAAGCCGAGTGGTTCCTTCGCCAATGCCGTCTGAGAATTCCCTCTCAATGATCCATTCCAAGCGCTCCGCACATACGTCGAGCTTGGAGGATCCCTCCTTTATTGCTTCCAGGTCGACCTGACTTAGTTCGACGGAGGTGATCAGTCTGATCATGCCGTTGTTGAGGACGAAGTCTCCAAGTGGCGCCCCCAGAGACTCCAATGAGGAGCTGGAGAAGTAACCGACTGCTCGCCAGTATTGCCTGGCACACCGTAGGGAGGGCCTAAAGAAGTCCATCAGTAGGTCTTCGACGCCCGACCGATAGTCGTCCTGATAGCCGATCTCTCGGAGACCCATCCTGTACCTCCGGCCAGCCCAGAACGTTAGTCGCTGAAGTTCGCCTATCTTAGCGACATACGCTGGTTCGTCGGCAATCTAGACAAGTACCCTTAGAGTGCGCTAACGGTATGCGATCGTAGCCGTCCAGGCCGCTGGTCGTTGGTTTAGCGTGGAAAGGGCGATGGGTTTGGTGGACGGTGTCAGACGACCCGTGAGAGTGGTTGGAGCCGCTCTTGCTGAAGGTGGAGCAGTGTCATCACTATCCCCGCAGTAAGCGTCCTTGCAGATCACCGCGGAACGGCCGAGCGCGCCGGATACGCCTTCGTCGTGCTGGACGGCACGCTGATCCCGATCGAGCGGGTCGCCGCCGACCGCCCGTACTATTCCGGCAAGCACAAGAAACACGGCATGAACGTCCAGGTCATCGCCGCTCCGGATGGCACACCGCTGTTGACCTCGGGATCATTGCCGGGCTCGGTGCACGATCTGACCGCCGCGCGGATCTGGGGACCGGGGAGGTCCTGCCCACGTGGGATGAGGCGCTTGACCAGCTCGATGCGGACGAGGAGGCGGAACCCCCTGCACGTGGTTCGCTTCGGCACCCAGATTGACGTGCAGGGCGTACTGGCCGGGAGCAAGGACGCCGACCAGTGCATCCGCTACCTGTCCAAGTACCTCACGAAGAGCATCGGCGACACTCTCGACTCGGAGAACCAGGCTCAGCGCCTCCACGCTGAACGCCTGGCCGATGCGCTGCGGTTCGAGCCCTGCTCGCCGACCTGCCCCAACTGGTTGCGCTACGGCGTGCAGCCCAAGAGCGCCAGGGCGGGCATGGCTCCCGGACGGTGCCGGGGCAAGGGGCACAAGCCCGAGCACCTCGGCTACGCGGGCCGACGGGTCCTGGCGTCGCGGAAGTGGTCGAACAAGACGTTGGCCGAGCACAAGCAGGACCGGCGTACCTGGGTCCTGGAAGCCCTCGGCGTCGCAGACGAGCCGGTCGACCCGCACCGCTACAGCTGGCGCCCCGTTCCGCACGGAGACGCCAACGTGCCTCCGCTGGCCCTGCGGCTTCTGCGGTCGGTCCATGAGCGTCAGCGGTGGCGCAACCACATGAACCAACTCCGGGCGCAGGCGGATGGTCACGAGCTTTCGGCAACTGAGGGGAGCGCGGCATGAGGAAGCGTGATGAATTGATGAGCGTTCCCGACATCCTCGCCGAGCTGGGCGGGATCTCGCTTCGCACCTTCTACCGCTGGCGGGAGATCGGTAAGGCGCCCGTGGGCTTCAAGCTGCCCAACGGGGAGATCCGTGTCTACCGCAGCGACTTCGACGCCTGGCTTGAGTCGCTACGGGAGACCGACCCCCGGAACGGCAGGGCCGCGTGAATACCAGCTATGACGTGAAGTTCTGGGACGTCCGCCGCAACAAGTCCAGCAAGACGGTGTCGTACGAGGTGCGCTGGAAGGTGGGCGGCCGGGAGAAGTCCAAGACTCTCCGCACCAAGGCTCTGGCCGAGAGCTTCCTGTCGGACCTGCGGCAGGCGGCCAAGGCTGGCGAGGCCTTCGACGTGGAGAGCGGCCTGCCCCTGTCGTTGGTCAAGGCCAAGGTCGCGCGTACCTGGCTGCAGTTCGCTCAGGCGTACGTGCTGGCCAAGTGGCCGCACTCGGCGGCGAAGTCGCGGGAGGGCATGACGGACACGATGACCGGCGTCACGCTGGCTCTCCTGCGGGAGCGGCCAGGTAAGCCCGATCCCCGGGTCTCGCGGTCGGTTCTTCGCGGGCATGTCTTCCTGCCCGATGGCCGGCGGGGGAGTCTCGACGCTGATCAGGCCGTGGCGCTGCGCTGGCTCACCGCGGCTTCGGTGCCCATCGTGGAACTGGAGGAGGCCAAGGCCGTGCGGGCCGTGTTGGAGGCGCTGTCGGTAACCCTCGACGGGACGCGGGCGGCGGACTCCACCTTCCGGCGCAAGCGAGCGGTGTTCCATCACGCGCTGGAGTACGCCGTCGAGCTCGGGGAGCTTTCCGCAAATCCGCTGGACCGGGTGAACTGGAAGCCCGCCAAGATCTCGGGGGAGGTCGATCGGCGGGTGGTGGTCAACCCGGCGCAGGCTCGGGAGCTGCTCGTCGCGGTGACGTACGTGGGCCGGTCACGCGGGGGGATGCTGGCGGGGATGTTCGCCTGCATGTACTTCGCCGGTCTTCGGCCTGCAGAGGCGGCGGGGCTACGGGAGAAGGACTGTCATCTTCCGGCAACTGGCTGGGGTCTGCTGACCTTGGAGGAGACACGGCCGGAGAGCGGGCGGCGGTTCTCGGACTCGGGCAAGACGCACGACGTTCGGGGGCTCAAGCAGCGTCGGCGCAAGGCCATACGGGACGTGCCGATCCCGCCCGAGCTGGTGGTGATCCTCCGCGAGCACATCGAGCGGCATGGCACCGCGGCCGATGGACGGCTGTTCGGACCGCGACCGGCGGCGTCTTTTCCAAGACGGCGTACGCCAAGGTCTGGAAGGAGGCACGGACGTACGCGCTGACTCCTGATCAGGTCGCCTCGCCGATGGCCGGCAGGCCGTATGACCTGAGGCACGCGGCCGTTTCGCTATGGCTCAACTCCGGCGTCCCGGCGCCGGACGTCGCCGAACGGGCAGGCCACAGCGTGGATGTGCTGCTCAGGGTCTATGCCAAGTGCGTCGACGGGCAGCGCGAGATCGCGAACCAGCGCATAGCCGAGGCGCTGACGGCGTGAAGACGATCTACCATCGGAGGGTCACGGTCATCCCGTGGCCCTTCGTTTTTGGGCCTCTGAGCTGGGAAAACGTCCCTGGTTTCATCCCGCGTATATCCCGTGAGCACCCGCTGAGGGCTGCTTTTGGTGGCATCTGGCTGCGGGTGGCGTCAGGGGTCGATCAACGTAAAAGACCAGGTCAGCGGCTAGATGACCTGGTCTCTGCAGCGCACCCTGCAGGATTCGAACCTGCGACCGTCGGATTAGAAGTCCGGTGCTCTATCCAGCTGAGCTAAGGGTGCTCTCGGATAATTGTGCATGATCTGGGGAGCGTCCGTGCACCGTGGCCGCTCGGCGTGGATGTTCATCATGGAGTCTATGGCCGGTGGGCGGTGAGGCCGATGACCAGCCACATGAACAGGGTGCCGCCGATGGTCGCCAGGAGGGTGGCCCGGGTCGGGTGGTCGGTGGTGTGGGCTTCGGGGAGGATGTCAGCGGTGGCCAGGTAGAGCAGGAAGCCGCCGAAGAAGCCCAGGTAGGCGGCCAGCACCGGTTCGGGGATGTGGATCAGGAAGGTCAGCGAGGCGCCGACGATGGGCGCCACGGCGTCCAGGAACACCAGGATCACGGCCCGCCGCCGGGCGTTGCCGTAAAGGGTCGTGAGGGTGAAGGTGTTGAAGCCGTCGGTGAAGTCGTGCGCGATCACGGCGATGGCCACCACGAGGCCCAGCTCGCTGCCTGTCTGGAACGCGGCGCCGATGGCGGTGCCGTCGATCAGGCTGTGGACGACGAGTGCTGACCCGGCGCCGAGGCCGACGGCGGCGTGCCGGTGGCTGTGGCTGGCGTAGTGACCTTCGTGTACCTCGTGGACGGCCAGAGATCGTTCTACGACGTGGATCGTGAGGAAGCCGAGTGCGAGCGTGAGCATCGGTAGCGGCACGCCCAGCAGCCGGTACGGCCCGAGTGCGAGACCCTCGGGAACGAGATCGAAGGCCACCACCCCGAGCATCACACCGGCCGCCGCGCCGAGGACCATGTGCCGCCTGTCCTGGACGCGCTGGGCCACGACGCCGCCCAGGAGGGTCGTGACGAAGGCGGCGAAGGCCAGCACGATCGGCATGAGGCCACCGTAGACACCCAAGACGGTAATGAGCCGGGCAACACGCAAGATCAGGCCGGGGAGGGGGTTCCTCGGAGGGGGAGGCCGGCCTTGCGGTAGATGGCGTCGATCACCGTCATGTTGGCGATCGAGTCCTGGGGTGGAGTGAGGGGAGCGGTGCCGTTCTGGACGGCTGCCGCGAAGGCGCGGAGCTGGTAGGTGTAGGTGGTTTCGCCCGGTACGCGCTCGCGCCGCCGTAGCCCGTCCACGGTCACGGTGACGCGGTGGAAGAACTGCGGGGCGACGTAGTTGGTGATGCCCAGCGTGCCACGTGCGCCCTGGACGCGGGCGGCGATCTTGAGTACCTGGCCGGACCACATCGAGGCGTGGACCCGACCCGTGGCGCCCGTGGGGAAGCGGAGATCGGCGGCCATGGCCCGGTCGACTCCGGGGGACTGGAGCAGGGCCGACGCCGAGACGACGGACGGTTCGCCTGGGCCGAGAGTACGCAGGCAGTGGACCGCGTAGCAGCCCGCGTCCATGAGCGCCCCGCCGCCGAGCTTCAGCGAGTACCGGATGTCGGAGAAGCGGGGGAGCGGGAAGCACATCCAGGTCTCGACGTGCCTGATCTCGCCGAGCTCGGTACGGACGATCTCCAGCGCCCGTTCCATCAGCGGGTGGTAGCGGTAGTGGAACGCCTCCATGACCACCAGGCCGGACTTCTCGGCCGCGTCCGCGACGGCCCTGGCCTCCTCGGCGTTGGAGGTGAAGGGCTTCTCGCAGAGGACGTGCTTGCCGGCTTCGAGGGCGCGCAGCGTCCACTCGGCGTGCAGCGCGTTCGGCAGCGGGTTGTAGATCGCGTCGATGGACGGGTCGGTGACCAGAGCCTCGTAGGAGTCGTGGACGGCGGGGATACCGTGCTTGGCGGCGAAGGCTTCGGCGCGGGAGCGGTCACGGGCGGCGACGGCCACCACTTCTACGGTGTCGACGGACCGGGCCGGCTTGACGAGCGCGCTGGGGGTGATCCGGGCCGCGCCGAGAGTCCCGATTCGCATGATCGCATCATGCCAGATAGAGCGTCGGACTCCCGGATTCGTGGTGCGGTGACCACGAACGTTCACCGGTTGCCCGACGTACGGCGGCGCCGGCATCGCCGTACCTCTACTCGCCGTCGCGGCGCCTGATGCGCACCACACGGAGCGCGGTGGGTGGGCCGTGCGGGCGAAGCCGGGTGGTCCCTCGGGGTGGGTGGCCGTCCGGGTGGGGCTGGGTGGTTTCACGGTGGGCTGTGCGGGTGGGGCTGGGTGTTTCAAGGTGGGCTGTGCGGGTGGGGGCAGGTGGTCGTCGTGGTGGGCGGGGTGGGGTTGTGCGGCGGAGGTGAGGGGGCGGGTGGTAGGGGTACCCGGGAGGGGTGGGGGAAGGGTGTCGTGGTCAGGGAGGTGGGGCTAGGATTTTGGGGCATGTTGGTCGGTACGGCTTCTCCGGAGATCACCCTGATTGGCGGTGATGTGACGGAGGGTGTCGTCCGGGTGGGCGACACTGTGCGACGTCCGATGAGCGCGTCCAGTCCTGCCGTGCACGCTCTGCTCGGCCACCTTGAGGCGGTTGGGTTCGAGGGGGCGCCACGGGTGCTCGGTATCGATGACCAGGGGCGGCAGATCCTCTCCTATGTGCCCGGCCGTGCGGCGACCCGTCCCCTTCCTGCGTACGCGGTCGGTGATGAGGCCCTAGTCGACCTCGCGGTGCTGGTACGGCGGTTCCATGACGCCGTCCGGAGCTTCGCGCCTCCGCCGGATGCCCGGTGGGAGGGCGGCTCCGCCGACGACGCCGCACCCGAGCTGATCGGTCATTGCGATATCACCCCCGAGAACGTGATATTTCGCGGGAAAAGGCCTTGGGCGCTTATCGACTTCGACATGGCCCGCCCGACGACCCGGCTGTTCGACGCCGTGACCGCCTTACGGCACTGGGCGCCCATCGCCGACCCGATCGATCGCGATCCGCGGCAACGTGATCTCGATGTCGGCGCGCGGCTGAGGCTGTTCTGCGACGCGTACGGGTTCGCGGCGCGCGACCGGCGCCGGCTTCTGGAGCTGAGCCGGCTCCGGTTCGACCGCTCGTACGTCGCCATGCGATCGCGGGCCCTGACGAACGGCGGGGGCTGGGCGCGCATGTGGGAAGGCGGCGCGGGCGAGCGCATCCGGCGGGCCTCCGCCTGGCTCGACGCCCACTGGGACGAGCTGGACGCCTATCTGCACTAGAACGCGAGACGATCTCCCAGAGCTTGAACCAGCACTCATTTCGTGAAGAAAGTTCGAACGATCACACGCACAGGGAAGTCGAAGACAGGTACCGGAGCCATCGTCCGGACGTCCGCCAAGCCATGGAAGCCGGGCAGGAGCTGGAATGGCCGGGCTGTTGGGCTGCTGGCAGGAGTCGCGCTGGACGCGGTTCTCGCCGATCCGCAGAACCGGGCCCACCCCGTCGCGCTGTTCGGCCGCGCCGCCGGCGCACTGGAGCGCCGCCTGTACGGGCCGGCGCGTGCGAAGGGCGCGGCGCACGTGGCGCTGTGCGTCGGGTCGGCGGCGGTCCTCGGGGTGGCGGCCGAGAGGGTGACCCGGCGAAGGCCGTCCGCTCGCGTGGCCGTCACCGCCGTGGCCACCTGGGCGGTGCTCGGCGGTACGACCCTGGCCCGCGAAGGGGCGTATATGGCGAGAGCCCTCGAATCGGGTGATCTCGCCGCCGCGCGGGCGAGGCTGCCCCACCTGTGCGGGCGCGATCCCTCCGGTCTGTCCGAGGCCGAGTTGGCCCGCGCGACGGTGGAGTCGATCGCCGAGAACACCTCCGACGCCGTGGTCGCCCCGCTGGCCTGGGGTGCGGTGGCGGGCGTGCCCGGCCTGCTGGCCTACCGGGCGGTCAACACGCTGGACGCGATGATCGGTCACCGCTCCGAGCGGTACGAGCGGTTCGGCTGGGCCGCCGCCCGCCTGGACGACGTGGCGAACTACGTCCCGGCCCGGGTCACTGGGGTGCTGGCCTGCGTGCTGGCTCCGCTGGTCGGTGGATCACCTCGTGCGGCGGCGGCCGTACTGCGCAGGGACGGCCACCGGCATCCCAGCCCCAACTCCGGGCGGTGCGAGGCGGCGTTCGCGGGGGCGCTCGGGGTCCAGCTGGGGGGCCGCAACGACTACGGCGGCCGGGTGGAGCACCGCCCCGAGCTCGGCGACGGCCCCCGTCCCGCCGTCGGCGACATCTCCAGGTCCGTACGGCTCGCGCGCGCTGTGAACCTGTCCTCGGCCGTACTCGCGATCGCCTCCGCGCGGATGCTGCGGGGGTGGCGTCGCCGGCGGTGACCGCATACCCGCCGGCCCTCCGCCGGTCCTGGCCGAATGAGCGAGATGTCCGGTCCTGGCCGAAGGAACGGGACGTCCGGTCCTGGCCGAAGGAACGGGACGTCCGGCCCGGCCGAAGGAACGGACGTCCGGTCCCGGCGGAGGAGCGAGGTCTCCGGTTCCCCTCCGGAGGAACGCGATCTCTGGTGGCGCGACTCCAGCTCTCCTGGGTGCGGGGGTGTGGATTCGGGTGGGTCTGGCATCTTTGGGGGGTGCTTAAAGGGACGCTTCTGGTGGCGGGGACGACTTCGGACGCGGGTAAGAGCGTCGTCACGGCGGGCATCTGCCGGTGGCTGGCCCGCCAGGGGGTGAGGGTGGCGCCGTTCAAGGCGCAGAACATGTCGCTCAACTCGTACGTGACCGCCGACGGAGCCGAGATCGGACGGGCGCAGGTCGCGCAGGCGCAGGCGGCCGGCCTGGAGCCCGTCGCCGACATGAACCCGATCCTGCTCAAGCCCGGCAGTGACCGTCGTAGCCAGGTCGTGGTGCTCGGCAGGCCGATCGCCGACGTGGACGCGATGGAGTACGGCGCGTACAAGGACCACCTCAGAAAGGTGGCCCTGGAGTCGCTCAACCGGCTCCGATCGACGTACGACGTGGTCGTGTGCGAGGGCGCGGGCAGCCCCACGGAGATCAACCTCCGCAGGGGGGACATCGCCAACATGGGGTTGGCCCGTGCCGCCGACATCCCGGTGATCGTCGTCGGGGACATCGACAGGGGCGGTGTCTTCGCCTCCCTTTACGGCACGCTGGCCCTCCTCGACGCGGGAGATCAGGCGCTCATCAGCGGCTTTCTGATCAACAAGTTCCGAGGGGCCCCGGAGTTGCTCGAACCCGGGCTCGACATGCTGAGGGATCTGACCGGGCGCCCCGTGTACGGGGTGCTGCCCTGGCTCGACGGGCTCTGGATGGATCTGGAGGACTCCCTGGCCCTGGACAACAGGCCGACGCACGCTTCGCCGCCGGGCACGTCCGGGAGCCTGCGGGTGGCGGTGGTGCGGTACCCGAGGATCTCCAACTTCACCGACGTGGACGCCCTCGCGGCGGAGCCGGGGGTGACGATCCGGTTCGTCGCCTCTCCGGGTGACGTCGCCGAGCTCCGTGAGGCCGACCTGGTCATCCTGCCGGGGTCACGCGCCACGGTCTCCGACCTCGAATGGCTCCGCCGTACGGGCCTGGCGTCCGCGCTGCTCGACCGGCGGGGCCCCATTCTCGGCATCTGCGGCGGTTACCAGATGCTCGCGCGCTCGATCCGCGACGACGTGGAGTCCGGCGCCGGGCTGGTGGACGGGCTCGGCCTGCTCCCCGCGACCGTCGAGTTCGCCCCTGGCAAGACCCTTTCCCGCCCGGTCGGCGAGGCGTACGGCTGCCGCGTCGCCGCCTACGAGATCCACCACGGGATCGTGACGGTCGACGGTGGAGAGGGTGGGGAGACGGAGCCGTTTCCGGACGAGGATGAAAGCCGGAGGCCCGAGCCGTTCCTGGACGGCTGCCGGGCAGGCGCGGTGTGGGGGACGACGTGGCACGGGGCGCTGGAGAACGACGACTTCCGTCGTGCGTTCCTCGCCGATGTCGCCGCGAGGGCGGGCAGGGACTTCGCTCCCGCGCCCGGCGTCTCGTTCGCGGCCCTCAGGGAACGCCACCTGGACGCACTCGGCGACCTGATCGAGCACCATGTCGACACCGACGCCCTGCTCACGCTCATCGAGAAGGGCGCACCCTCGGGCATGCCCTCACTACCTCCAGGAGGAGCCGCGGGCTTGCCTGGGCTACCTCCAGGAGGAGCTGCGGGCTCGCCTGGGCTGCCTCAGGGATAGTCCGCAGGTCCGCCCACGCTGCCTCACCGAACCGAGGAGCGTGATGGCCGTATGGGAGAATCGGCACGTGCTGGTGTATGACGGCGACTGCGGGTTCTGCCAGCGTTGTGTCGAGTTCGGGTTCAGACATCTCCCCGTGATGCCGCGGGTGAGCCGCTGGCAAGATCTCGATCTGGTCGGCCACGGGCTGACCCTCGACGAGGTGACCCGGTCCGTGCAACTGGTCGGTCCCAACGGCCTTCGCGCCTCGGGCGCCCGTGCCGTCGCGCTGCTGCTCGCCGTACAGCCCGTGGCCTGGTGGCGCGCGGCGGGGCAGATCCTGCTCGTCCCCCCGGTGAGCTGGGCCGCCGAGGTGGTCTACCGCGTCATCGCCCGCAACCGCCACCGCCTCCCCGGCAGCACAGGAAGTTGCGCCGTCGATCGCTGACCCGCCGACCTGCCCCACCCCGGTAGAGCTTTCTTGGCCATGCGGTTGCCGGGATGTGGAAAGGAAGGGGGGTGGAACTGTCCGGGTGTGGTGCTGTCAGGGCGACAGCGCTAAGGGCCAAGATGCGAGCCATGACAGCAGTGGTGGAAACCGAGGGGCTGACCAAGTTCTACGGTAAGCGCCGGGGGCTGGAGGATCTCACCCTGGAGATCCATCCCGGCGAGGTGTTCGGGTACCTCGGCCCGAACGGCGCCGGGAAGACGACGACGATCCGCCTGCTCCTCGACGTGATCCGTCCCACGCGCGGCGAGGTCCGCGTCCTCGGCGCCGACCCCCGTGACGCGTCCGTCCGCAGCAGGATCGGCTACCTCCCCGGCGAGCTGGCCCTCGAAGGCCGGGAGAAGGCGCGAGAGTACCTGGACTTCCTCGCGGGCGTCAGGGGAGGCGTGGCCAGGGGGAGCATCGACGTGCTGGCCGAGCGGCTGGAGGCCGACCTGTCGGTCAGGATGGGGCAGCTCTCCAAGGGCAACAAGCAGAAGGTCGGCCTGATCCAGGCGTTCATGCATGAACCCGACTTCCTGATCCTCGACGAGCCGACCAGCGGCCTCGACCCGCTCGTGCAGCAGGAGTTCCTCGCGATGGTGCGCGAGGTACGTGCGGCGGGGCGCACCGTGCTCATGTCGTCCCACGTCCTCGCGGAGGTCGAGCACGTCTCCGACCGGGTGGGCATCGTCAGGGGCGGCAGGCTGGTCGCCGTGGAGGACGTCGCCGCGCTGCGCGAGAAGGCCGTGCGCCGGGTGGAGTTCCACTTCGACGCCCCGGTGCCCGAGGAGGCGTTCCGGGATCTTCCGGGCGTGCGCGACCTCCAGGTCACGGGCGCGAGCGTGAGCTGCACGATCGACGGCCGCCCCGACGCGCTCATCAAGGCGGCGGCGCGGTTCACCGTCGTCCACATGGTCAGCGCCGAGCCGGACCTGGAAGAGATCTTCCTCACCTACTACAGCGAGGACGTGCACCATGCCCACGTTGGTGCGTAAGACCCTGCGCGACTATCGCCGCGCGCTCATCGGCTGGTCGGTCGGCATCTGCCTCTTCGCGGGGTTGTACACGTCCTTCTTCCCCCAGATGCACAAAAATCCGGACTTCTATGACCAGGCGGCCCTCGCCAAGTACCCCGACAGCGTCCGGAAACTGATGGGCGGCCTGGAGAACATCGCCAGCGGCACCGGATTCCTCCAGGCCGTCGTCTACCAGCTGTTCGTACCACTGCTCTTCATCATGTGCGCGGTGATCCTCGGCAACAAGGCCATCGCGGCACCCGAGGAGGCGGGCACGCTGGAGCTGACCCTCACGCTGCCGATGGCCCGCAGGCGGCTGGTGCTGGAGCGCTTCGCCGCGCTGGCGATCGGCCTGCTCGGCGTCGCGGTCGCGTCGTTCGCGGTGATCGTCCTCCTCGGGTCGGCGGTGGACCTCGGAGTGCCCCTCGGCAGGATCGTCGCGGCGCACACGGGCCTGTACCTGCTGGTCCTGTTCTTCGGGACCCTCGCGCTCGCCGTGGGCGCGGCCACCGGCCGCAAGGCGCTCGCCATGGCGGTCGCCGGCACGTACGCGGTGGCGGGGTACGTGGTCAACGCGCTGGCCGCCGACGTCGAGGCGATGAAGTGGCTGAACCGGCTCTCGCCGTTCCACTACTACAGTGGAGGAAACCCGCTGGTGAACGGCTTGCCGGTGGGCGACTACCTGGTCCTGCTCGCCGGGACGGCCGTGCTGATCCTGACCGCCGTCCTCTCCTTCGACCGGCGTGACGTAGGAGTGTGATGGACGTTCTCGCTCATGTGAGCGAGGCGACCGGGGTGCCCGCCGACCTGCTCGGCGGGTATCTCTCGGTGCTCACGGCCGCCTCGTCCACGGGACGCTTACCCGACCGTGACGCCGTCGAGGCGCTGCGCGCGCTCGGGACGGCCGCCGCCGAGCGTGGCGTGCCCATGCGCTCGCTCACCGACGCCTGCCTGCTCGCCTGCGAGCTCACCTCCCGTCCCGCCGGCGCGCCCGTCCTCGGAGCCGTACGCAGGGCCGTGGCGGCGTACTTCGACGGATACGAGGAAGCACAGCTCCGGGCCATCCGGGAGGAGGACGAGGCCCGGCGGGAGTTCATCGGCGACCTGTTGCAGGGACGGGCCGACCGGCTGGCCGAGCGTGCGGAGCATTTCGGGCTCCGGCTGGCCGAGGCGTACGTGGTGGCCGTGGCCAGGGACGTCAAGCCGGTCGGGGACGGCGACCCGCTCATCCGCCGGATCGAGCAGGCGCTGATCGCCCGGTTCGGCTCGCACAACGTCCTGATCGCGGCCCGTGACGGCCTGCTGGTCTGCGTGGCGCCCGCCGCCCTGACCGCGGCCACCGGGGAGTTCACCCACCACGTGCGCGGGAATCTCGACGCCGGCTGGCGGGTGGGCATCGGCCGTCCGCATCGCGGACCGGGAGGCGTGGTGACGTCCTTTCGCGAGGCGAGCGACGCGATCGGCCTGGGGGAGCGGCTCGGCCTGCGGCCCCAGGTTCTGCGGGCGGCCGACCTGCTGGTCTTCCCGGTCCTGCTGCGCGACCGGGACGCGATCGAGGACCTCGTCGCGACCGTCCTGAACCCGCTGCTGGACGCGCGCGGCGGTCCCGAGCCCCTGCTTGAGACGCTGGAAGCGGTGTTCGGAGCCCAGGGCAACCAGACCGCCGCCGCCCGGAAGCTCGGCATCAGCACCCGGGCCGTCACCTACCGCCTGGAGCGCATCCGGCGGCTCACCGGCTTCTCACCCGACGACCCGACCCAGCGCTTCACACTGGAGACCGCCGTCCTCGGCGCCCGCCTCCTCGGCTGGCCGCCGGAAACGGGTTCCTAGCGGTCCCACCGGACACCGGTTCCCAGTCGTCCCGCTCACGTCGTCCCGCCTGGCGCACCCGGGTCACGGTGGTTCGTAGGGGATGACAGTGGTTTACCGGCTTTGTAAGTTCTGTTCTGGAATGGGGAGCGTGACCTACCATACGGAGCGTGATCACCCCCCTTCGCCTGGTCCGCAGGTCTATCGGGACCGTTCTGGGGTTGGGCGGCGTCACCTGCTGCCTGACCATGCTGTTCCTGAGCTCCCGCCTTCTGCTGGGCGTAGGAGGGAGCTGTGCCTCCGGCGGGCCGTACGTGGTGGCCACCCCGTGTCCGGACGCGATCGGGTGGATCATGCCGGTGTCCATCATCGGCGGGCTCGCCGCGGTGGGGCTGTACGCCGCGAGTCTCCTGCCGGTGGGTCCCCGCCTGATCCCGCTTGCCTGGCCCGCGCTGTTCCTCAGCCTCGGCTGGAACTTCCTCGCGTCCTCGCTCGAAGGGCCCGGCGTCGAGACCGGCTTCCTGGTCTGCGCCGTGGTCTTCGCGTTCATGGGAGGCGTGCCGCTCTTCTTCATGCTCAACCGGGACGCGTTACGCGTGCTGTTCTGGGGGCCGTCGCCGAAGCCCGCGCCCGCGCCTCCTCCGGCGGGAAGCGTGCGGTGGACGACGTCGGTGGTGCTGCCCGGCGATGACGACCGGCGCGGGCACCGCGACCGGCCGGCGGACGCGCCCGTACCCCTGGCGGACGCGCCCGTACCCCCGGCGCGCCCGGCGTCGCGCTTCGTCGAGCTGACCCCACAGGACGCCGTGGTGGGTGGCCCTGGCGGTTCCGGTGACCTGGTCGGCCAGCTCGAACGGCTCTCCGTCCTCCACGAGACCGGCCGGCTCGACGACGCCGAGTACGCCGCCGCCAAGGCCCGCCTTCTGAACGGCTCCCGGTGACCCCCGAGCCCGTCCTTTCGACTGGAGCACCATGAACGACTCGGAAGGAACACGATGAAGAACGAGACCGCGCTGCGCGCCTGGGCGATCGCGCTCAGCCTGATCGCGATCGCCGGGGGCCTCTACCTGGGCGTTCTCTTCTTCGATCTCGCGACGCCCGGCTGATCCGGGCGGTCCGGCTGATCCGGCGAGTGCTCGGGGGATCAGCCGGACCTTTCTCAGGGGATCAGCAGGAGCTTGCCGGTCGTACGGCGGCCTTCGAGGTCGTCGTGGGCCTTGCTCGCGTCGGCAAGGGGATACCTGCCGGAGATGTGGACCTTCAGGGCGCCGCTGGCGACCCAGCCGAGCACGTCGTCGGCCCGCCCGAGCAGCTCCTCGCGCGTGACGGCGTAGTGGGCGAGCGTCGGCCTGGTCAGGAACAGCGACCCGCCCTGGTTCAGCCGCTGCGGATCGAACGGCGGCACCGGCCCGCTCGCCGCTCCGTACAGGGCCAGCAGGCCACGCTGCCGCAACGAGGCCAGGCTCCCCTCGAAGGTGGCCGCGCCGACGCCGTCGTAGACGACGTGCACGCCCTGGCCGCCGGTCAGCTCGCGCGCGGCCTCGGCGAAATCCTCGTACGGGATCACGTCGTCGGCCCCGGCCTCCCGGGCCGGCTTGGCCTTCTCCTCGGTGGAGACCGTGCCGATCACCCGGCCCCCGCGGAGCTTGACCATCTGGGTGAGGAGCAGCCCCATTCCGCCCGCCGCCGCGTGGATGAGCACGTCGTCACCGGTGTTCACGGCGTACGTGGAGTGGGTGAGATAGTGAGCGGTGAGACCTTGGAGGATCACGGCCGCCGCCGGCTCGAAGGGCAGATCATCGGGAAGCGGGATCGTCCTGGCAGCCGGGACGACCACCTTCTCCGCGTAGCTGCCCAGCACCCCCTGCCAGCCCACCCGGTCCCCGGCCGCGATGTCCGTCACGTTCTCCCCGACGGCGGTCACGGTGCCCGCGCCCTCCGACCCGACGCCGAACGGCGCCTGGAGCGGGTAACGCCCCTCGCGGTGGTAGACGTCGATGAAGTTGACGCCGCTCGCCGCCACGTCGACCAGCACGTCATCGGGCCCCGGCACCGGATCGGGCACCTGCTTGTATTCGAGCGCGGAAGACCCACCAGGGGTGGAGACGACGATGGCATGCATGACGCTGGACTCCTTCGCGAGCAGACGGTGCGTTGCTCGTGCCCAACCGCCGGGGCCCTAAGCCTTGTTCCCTTCGGGCCACCTTTGCGTTCTCCCTCAAACCGGCTTTGCGCGATCATGCCCGTGGGGCCAGGATTGTCGGGGGCGGGCATCCGCCGATCAGGCGTGTTCCGGTCACCACAGGGGTTTCGGCCAGCAGGAGAAAGACGGGAGCTGTCGAGGGATGACTGCGACGACCATCGCGAACCGAGGGCAGACACTGACCTTTCCCGACGGCTTCATCTGGGGAGCCGCCACCGCCGCCTACCAGATAGAGGGAGGCGCGGCCGAGGACGGCAGGGGCCCGTCGATCTGGGACACGTTCGCCAGGACCCCGGGCGCGGTGTTCGAGGGGCACACCGGCGACACCGCCTGCGATCACTACCACCGGTATCCCGGCGACGTGCGCATGATGAAGGAGCTCGGCCTGGAGGTCTACCGGTTCTCGGTGGCGTGGCCGCGCGTCCAGCCCGGCGGCTCCGGCCCCGCCAACGCGGCGGGTCTCGACTTCTACGAGCGGCTGGTGGACGAGCTGCTCGCGGCCGACATCGCGCCGTATGTGACGCTCTACCACTGGGACCTTCCGCAGGCCCTGGAGGAGGCGGGCGGCTGGACCGACCGCGACACCGCCTACCGGTTCGCCGACTTCACGCGGCTCGTGTACGACCGCCTCGGGGACCGGGTCGGCACGTGGATGACCATCAACGAGCCCTGGGTGCAGGCCTTCCTCGGATACGGCATCGGCGTACACGCTCCGGGACGTACGTCGTCGGCGGACGCCTTCCGCGCGGCGCACCACTTGCTCCTCGCCCACGGGCTGGGCACCCAGGCGCTGCGCGACGCGGGCGCGCGGGAGATCGCCCTCACGCTGAACCTCGTCCCGGTGGTCACCCCCGCCCAGGTGAACGACCCGGAGCTCGCGCTGTCCGCGGAGGACGCCGAGGCGGTGGACCGCGTCGACTGCCTCATCAACCGGCAGTTCCTCGACCCCGCGCTGCGCGGAGAGTACCCCGGCAAGGTGCTGTCGATCGTCGACCGCGTCGCCGGGCTCGACCACATCCACGACGGCGACCTCGCGACCATCAACCAGCCGATCGACCTGCTCGGGATCAACTACTACACCCCTTGCGTCGTACGGTCCGGGCCGGGCGAGCCGGCCAACCCCGCCTACCCCGGCACCGAGGACATCGAGTTCACCGGCGCGTACGCCCCGACGACCGCCACGGGCTGGGCCATCGTCCCGACCGGCCTCTCCCAGCTCCTCGTACGGCTCGCGCGTGACTACCCCGAGGTCGGGCTGCTCGTCACCGAGAACGGCGCCGCGTTCGACGACGTGGTGTCGGGCGAGCGCGTGTACGACGCCGACCGCACCGCCTTCCTGGAGGGCCACCTGCGGGCCGCGCACGCCGCCATCGAAGCCGGGGCGGACCTGCGGGGGTACCTCGTCTGGTCGCTGATGGACAACTTCGAGTGGGCCGAGGGCTACAACAAGCGGTTCGGGATCGTGCATGTCGACTTCACGACGCAGCGGCGCCTGCTCAAGGACAGCGCGCGGTGGTACCGCGAGGTGATCCAGCGCAACGGGGTGTGGAGGGAACGCACCCGGCGCCCCACGCTTGAGGAGGTCGCGGCCCGGGCGGGGGTGTCGAGGTCGACCGTCTCGCGGGTGATCAACGGGCAGGCCACGGTCAGCGACGAGTTCCGCGAGACCGTCATGCACGCCGTCAACGAGCTCGGCTACGTGCCCAACTCGGCCGCCCGCAGCCTCGTCACCCAGCGCACGGACACGATCGGCCTCGTCGTCCTCGACTCACCCCACCCGCCCTCCCATCCCGCCTCCCTGACAGACCCCCGCCCCGGGATCGTGGGTGGCGTCCGTTCCGGAGGCGGGAGCGACGACCCGGTGTTCTCCTCGGTCGTACGGACGGCCGTCCACGCGCTGGAAGAGCAGGGCAAGCAGGTCACGCTCATGCTCGCCGGCTCCGCGCGAAGCCGGCTGCGGGTGGAGCAGTATGTCGCGGCGGGGCACGTGGACGGGGTCGTCGTGGTCTCGACGCGCGGCGCCGACCCGCTGCTCGGCGCGCTCGCCCGTACGGGCATCCCGACCGTGTCGCTGGGCCGGCCCGCGGTTCCCATGGCCCTGCCGTACATCGACAGCGATGACACGGGCGGGGCCGTCGCGGCGGTGACGCACCTGCTCGGCACGGGACGGCGGCGCGTCGCCATGATCTGCGGCCCGCTGGACAGCGTCGCGGCGCAGGCCCGGCTGGAGGGATACCGGGACACCCTGCGCGACAGCGGGCGCCGGTCGATCGTCGCCATCGGCGACTTCACCCGCGCGTCGGGAGCGGTCGCGATGCGCCAGCTGCTCCAGGACGACCCGGCGCTGGACGCCGTCTTCGCGGCCAACGACCTGATGGCGATCGGGGCGTTGAGCGCGTTGCATGAGACCGGGCGCAAGGTCCCCGAAGACGTGGCCGTCGTCGGCTTCGACGACATCGAGGCCGCCTCCTACACCATCCCCCCGCTCACCACGGTCAGCAGCCTCCGAGAGGACCAGGCCCTGGCGGCGGTCCGCCTCCTCCTCCGCCAGATCGACGGCGGCCCGGTCTCCTCCACGATCCTGCCCACCGAACTCATCATCCGAAAGTCCACCTGAATCCTCGTATGGTCCCCGCCTCCGGCTCGGACAGCGCTTCCCAGGGGCCTACCGGCCCCTCGACTCCCCAACGCTCCGTTGGCTTATGCCTTTCCACCTGGAAAGACGATGATCGTTTGCCCCGCCTCCGTATGCGAGGCATGGGGCGACCAGGTTTCAGAGAATCCGTCACCGCCTAGCGATGTCCTGTTCAAACCAGACGACTTTGCCGGGGGAACGGGGCTCGATGCCCCATCGACTGCTTAGCGCGTCGATCAGGAACAGTCCACGGCCGTGTTCTTCCAGTAGGCGCTCTGGGAGCTGATTATCGGCTAGGACCACTTCGGCGGGTATGGCGAACACCGGCGGGTGCCTGTCACAGTCCGTCACCTCGATCCGGATGAACGTCTCTGTCTGCGACACATGTACGGCCAGCGTCCTACCATGCGCGGCATGGGTGATGGCGTTGGTCAACGCCTCGCTGAGACAGAGGATCAGATCGTCGATAACGTCGGCAGGACCCCAACCGTCCGTCGGTTTGCGTACGGCATCCCGTGCCTCGCGTACCGCTTCCGGCTGTGCCGAGATGTCGAGTTGGGTGCTCTCCCGCTCAGCCATGGTCGCCGTATCGGTGGCTTGATCCAGTCAGGTGGGGAGGTGGCGTGCTGTGCGGCGCATCCACAGGTGCTCCTCTACGTACGTCGATCGGTTCGTGATCGACGCTCTGATTACTTCACGTGCATCTCAAGTGACGCTTAGTGCCTATGGCATGTCATTCTGCAATATCAAAGTGGGGTAGCAGGAAGGATTGCGAGGGCTGGAGTTCCAGGCGGTCGGGTGTGATGTGGCATGGGACTGACTCCTGGCTCTGGAGGATGTCCCAAGCAGACAAACCGAAGGGAGTCGCTATGGGGGAGAATCCGACCATCCTGCGGATGAGACTCGGCGCCGAGTTGCGGGAGTTGCGCGACCGCATGGGCTTGAGTCTTGACGCGGCGAGCAAGGCGCTTGCGGCGGATGATCACGATATTTCAGTCTCGAAGCTGAGCAGGTTGGAGAACGGGAAGGGCGCTATCCGGCTCCAGGACATCCGTTGCCTGCTCGACCTGTACAAGGTCGGAGATCACGCGCAGCGTGACCTGCTGATGCGTATGGCCCGTGAGGCCAAAGCGGCCGCCCCTGCGGCTTGGTGGACGGACTATGAGTCGGTCCTGCCGTCTGGCCTATCCACCTACGTCGGTATGGAGGCCGGCGCCGGGCGCTTGCTGACGTTCACTTTGGCCCTCATTGAGGGGCTGCTTCAGACAGAGGAGTATGCCCGTGCACTGATTCAGGCGTGGATGCCGACAGATCCGCCGGAGACGATAGAGCGGCTGGTTCAGCTACGCATGCAGCGCCAGAAGGTGCTGGTCACGGATCCCAGACTTGAGCTGATCACGGTCATGGACGAGGCGGCATTGAGGCGGCCGGTCGGTGGCGTTGTGGCTATGGGGTCGCAGTTGCGTCGTGTGATGGAGGTCTGCGAGACGCTGCCCAATGTGTCTGTGCAGGTCATTCCGCTCAGTAAGGGGGCTTATGGTCCGCAACATGGCATGTTCACGCTGATCGAGCCCCGAGATCCAGCGGACAAATCCGTAGCGTATGTGGACTCTATGGGCGGAAACTTGTACATGCAGCGACCGGATCAGATCTCACGGTTCAGGATGATGTTCGGCCGCCTCCAAGCGATAGCCCTCGATCCACGCGAGTCCCTACACCTCATCCGGACTGCCGCCGAGGAGATACGATCATGAGTGCACCGGAATCCGGCGAGCTTCATTGGTTCAAGGCTCGGGCCAGCACGTCGGGCAACGGGTGTGTGGAGATCGCGCACCTGGCCGATGGTGGGGTTGCCGTACGTCACAGCCGCAAGCCGGATGCCGAAGTCATTCGATACACCGCCTTCGAGTGGGACTGCTTCCTCGATGGCGTGAAGAGCGGGGAGTTCGACCGCCCTGGCGCTGTGGGCGACTGACAAGTGCCGGTGCGCGCGCGGGTTTTGGGTGGGCATCAAGTGGGTTCCCCGATCAAGTGGGTGACGGGTGGGTGAATAGACCCCCGGCTTCCGTCGAATCTCGTTCTACCCCCCGTCATCCCACTACGCAGCGGCCAACGGCCCAATCTAACCTCTACGGATGTCTTGATAGCGCAGTTAAGTGGGATTTTTAATGGAAAATATGCCTTTCGGGTGTTCGAGTTAGTTAAGGGGTGATGCTGACACTCTTTTGCTCGCCCTTTATCTCTGTAGTAACGTCCCCGCCATGCCATCGCAAGAACATGAAGCATTGATCCTGCTTTTCAAAAATCGTCCGGAATTGGCTGCTGAATTGCTGGTCGAGGCCCTGGGCATGCCGGTGCCGGGCTACCGCGAGGCCAGGGTCGAGTCCGGGGATCTGACCGAGTGCCCACCGGTGGAGTATCAGGCGGACGCGGTGGTGGTGTTCTCGGACAGTGATCCGGTGCTCGCGGTCGTGGTGGAGGTGCAGCGGGGCAGGGACAAGAGCAAGCGGTGGAGCTGGCCGGTGTATCTGGCGTCGGTGCGGGCGCGGATGCGCTGTCCGACAGTTCTGCTGGTCGTGTGTACCGACGCCAGTATCGCGAAATGGTGCGCGATGCCGATCGAGATGGGCCATCCGGGTTGGAGACTCGCTCCGATGGTCGTCGGCCCGGGGGCGGTTCCGGTAGTGACCGATCCCGCTGAGGCGGTCGACGCGCCCGAGCTCGCAGTGCTGTCGGCGGTGGCCCACGGCGGTGGTATCGAAGCTCAGCCGGTCTTGGAGGCGCTGTTGGCCGCCCTGGCGGTCGTCGATGTCCAGCGGGCTCGGCTGTACGCTGATTTTGTGCTGATGGCGCTCCCCGAGGTGGCTCGGAAGCATATGGAGGTATTGATGGCCGTGGGAACCTACGAGTACCAGAGCGACTTCGCGAAGAAATATGTCGCCGAGGGAAAGGCTGAGGCGATCTTCATAATTCTGTCTGGTCGAGGGATCCCGATTTCGGCCGAAACGCGAAGTCGCATTGTGGCCTGTACGGACCCGACACAGCTCGATGCCTGGATCCAGCGCGCCGCCACCGCCGTGGCGATCGAGGATCTCTTCTCCTGACGACCTGTGGACGTACGTCCCACTTGCAAGCCTGATGCTCAGGTCATCCGTTGCACCGCCTTCGAGTGGGACTGCTTCCTTGATGGCGTGAGGAACGGCGTCGACCCCGCTCAGGCACCTGCGGCGACTCCCATCCGGAGTTCATGCGCACAGCGGGCTCGCTCTACCCGATTTGCCGCTGACGACGCCGCCCGAGGTGGCTGGGATGCATATGGAGGTATTGGTGGATGCGGGAACCTACGAGTACCAGAGCGACTTCGCGAAGAAATACGTCGCCGCGGGAAAGGCGGAGGGCAGGGTCGAGGGAAAGGCGGAAGCGCTCTGCATCGTCCTGTCTGGTCGAGGGGTCCTGATTTCGGATGAAACGCGGAGCCGCATCCTCGCCCACAAGGATCTGGCGCAGCTTGATGCCTGGATCCAGCGCGCCGCCACCGCCGTGGTGATCGAGGACCTCTTCTTCTGACGACCCGGAGTTTGCGGTCGGGGCGTAGCCGGGGCTCACAGGTGGTAGCGGCCGGCCTGGCATGCTGGGGATGTGGGGGAGTTGGGATTGCGGGTTGAGGGGGAGTCGCGGGGGTTTTTGGCGGCGCGGCTTCGGGGCGATGTGGTGTGGGTGCGCTACGACGGGACGTCCTCGCTGGGGCATGTGGTGGAGTCGCTCGGGGTGCCGTTGACGGAGGTGGGGCGTCTGGTCGTCGGCGGGCGGGAGGTTACGCCGTCGTACCGGCCGGAGGCGGGCGACGTGGTGAGCGTCCTCGGGGTGCGGAGGCCGCAGGCTGTTCCCTTTCAGCGATTCCTGCTCGACGTGCACCTGGGGACGCTCGCGCGGCGGCTTCGGCTCGTAGGGGTCGACACCGCGTATGAGAGCGATCTCGATGACGACGCGCTGATCGTCCGGGCCAACGACGAGCGGCGGGTGCTGCTCACGCAGGACCGTGGCCTGCTGCGCCGGAGGAGCCTCTGGATGGGCGCGTACGTCCGGGGTGCGCGGCCGCAGGAGCAGTTCGCCGACGTGCTGGAGCGTTTCGCGCCATCGCTCGCGCCCTGGACCAGGTGCCCGGCGTGCAACGGCCCGGTAGCCCCGGTGGAGAAGAGCGAGGTGGAGGGACGTCTGAGGCCGGGCACCCGCCGTAGCTACGACAGGTTCGCGCGATGCCTCGCGTGTGATCGCGTGTACTGGCATGGCGCGCATGGGGCCCGGCTGGAAGCGGTCGTCGAGGAGGCGGAGCGTATCGTCGCCGCCGCGTATCCGGTCGCACCGCCGGCTGAGGGGGAGTAGCACCGCGCGAGCCTGGCCTTGGGTGGAGCGTGGCACCACCCGCCTGCGGTGCGCGGCATCCTACTTCCGGGCATGCGGCGATTGCGGCCATGCGGTGATAGTGGCGATAGCGGCACTGAATGCCGGAGGCATGGGACCATACGCCCTCGGTTGGGGGAACCCCTATTGGCCGGTGAAAAGGTTCGGATTTCGTGACGTTCTGGAATCATGACTGTTTGTAGCCTCACATGTCGAAATGGGAGAAATCGGCCTGACGTTATCCGTGGCTACGCCCGTCAAGCAGGCGTGACACGGGCTCCCACGCCGGACCACGCCACCTGCGACCTTGGATGCATAAGGACTGAGCGCCGGTGAGCGAGAAGCTGATAGAGGTCCAGAGTCAGGCCGCGCCCGCGCACAGGGTCATCCGCGATGCCCCAGGGGTCGATCGGCCGGCGACGTTCCGGGAGGTGTTCGGGGTCGCCGAGTATCGCGCGCTGTTCGGCGCGGCGGTCCTTTCGTGGGTCGGCGACTACTTCGCCAAGGTGGCGGTGACCTTCCTGGTCTTCCGCGACACCGGTTCCGTGCTGCTGTCCGCCATCGGTTTCGCGATCAGCTATCTTCCCTGGGTGGCCGGGGGGCCGGTGCTCGCCGCGCTCGCCGAGCGCTATCCGTACCGGCGGGTCATGATCATCTGTGACGTGGCCCGGATGCTGATCCTGGGGACGATGGCCGTTCCCGGCATGCCGCTTCCTGCCCTGCTCCTGCTGCTGCTCGGAGCCTCGCTTCTCACGCCGCCGTTCCAGGCGGCCCGCTCGGCGATGGTGGCGCAGTTGCTGACCGGGGACAGGTACGTGGTCGGTCTCTCGTTCCAGAACATGGCGGGTCAGGCCGCGCAGGTGGCCGGGTACGCGGTGGGCGGCGTGGTGACCGCCATCGACGGGCACAGCGCGCTGCTGGTCAACGCCGCCACGTTCGGCGCCTCGACACTGCTGCTCTGGCGTGGCGTACGGCCGAGGCCGCTTCCCGTGACGGAGGTCGACCGGCGGTCGCTGCTGAGGGAGACCGGCGACGGCCTGCGCCTGGTCTTCGGGCACCGGGTGATGAGACCGACCGCCCTCGTGGTGTTCAGCGTGGTGGCGATCCTGATCGTCCCGGAGGGCCTCGCGGCGGCCTGGGCGCCCGAGTTCGGGGGCGGCTCGGAGATCACCGGTCTGCTGATGGCGGCGCTCCCCATCGGGGCCGTCATCGGAGCGTGCGTGACGAGGGTGACGGGCCCGGAACGGCGGCTCAAGCTTCTCAAGCCGCTCCTGGTGGCGGGTCCGCTGCTGCTCGTGCCGGTCCTGGTCGTGCCGCCGTTCGGGGTGGTGCTTCTCCTGGTGCTGCTGGCGGCGTGCGCGGTCAACACGGTGCTCGTGCCGCTGAACGGGCTGTTCGTCCAGATGCTCCCGAACGCCTATCGGGCACGGGCTTTCGGCATCATGCAGGGAGGCATCCAGCTCACGCACGCGGGAGCGGTGCTCGTGGCGGGGGCGTTCGCGGAGAGGTTCCCGGTGGCGATCGTGATCGGGACGTGGTCCCTGTGCGGCCTGGTCATCATGGCGGTCGCCGTCACCAGGTGGCCGGGGCGCGAGGTCATCAGAGAGGAGATCGCGTACGCCGCCGAGCTCAACCGCGTTCCGACGGTGTCGTAGACGTCAGACGGCGTTCTGGACGTTCAGGGAGTTCTGGACGTTCGTCAACTCGACCTGGGGGCGCTGTCGGCGGGACCCTCGACCGTGAAGTCGTCGAAGGACATCTTGAGGGAGGCTCCGGACTTCTCCGGCACCCGTGCCAGGAAACCGACGTCCCCGTTGGGGAGACTCGCCGGCCTTCCCGAGTTGTCCACGTACGACTGTACCAACCGGCCGTCGACCCACATCCTGAGCCGCACGCCCTCGGTGGTCGCGGCGCACTCGGCCTGGAGGTAGGCCGGAGCGCCCTTCACGACGTCGGCCGCCGCGGGCGCGGTGAGGTTGCCGCCCGTGCCCTTCGTGACGCGCCGGATACGTGCCTCGCCGTCCTGGGTGAGCAGGAACTCGTACCGGCTCTGCCTGGACTCCTCGTCGGCCCGGCAGTACAGCCCGTACTCCCCGGTGCCCTTGAAGTCCCTCATGGTCGTCGTCACGGTCAGGAGCAGGTGCTCGGGCGTGGTCGGGGTCGGGGTCGCGGAGGGATTCGGGGTGGCCGGTTGCTTGGGGACGAAGGGGATGGGGGCCTTCTCTATCCTCTCCGCGCCTGCGTCGTTCACGTCGACGGCGTAGAACCCGCCGGGCGCGTATCCGTACATGCCGTACTGCTTGCCGGTGTACTCGCTGCCGCCCCAGCCGGTGCCGCTCTCGTTGAAGTCGTCCCTGTAGAGGGAGCTCAGGTCCGTCGGCGGACCGGACGGCGCAAGCAGCGCGCGCAGGCCGAGCCCGGCCGCGGCGACCAGGACCACTCCCGCCACGCCGAGCCCGATGAGCCGCTTGCGGCGAGCCGCGGGATCGGCGGGCCTCTGGTACGCCGCCGGGTCCTGCACGGCGGCGGCCGGCGCCTGCCCCTGGTACGTCGGGGCCTGTCCGGGGACGGTCGGCGGCGGGCCCTGGTAGGTGGGAGCCTGTCCCTGGTAGGGAGCCTGTACGTGCATGGCCGGCGCCTGCCCCTGGAGGGTCGGGGATCCCTGCCACGCCTGGATCACCGAGTGCTCGGCGCGCTCCGGGGTCGTACGGCCGACCATGTGGTCGAGGATCTGCTGGGCCGTGGGCCTGCGCAGGGGTTCCTTGTCCAGCGTCGCCGCCACCAGGGCGCGGAGCGTGGGCTCCATCCCCTCCAGGGAGGGCTCGGTGTTGAGCACCTGGTAGACGATCGAGGGGAGCGACTCCCCGCCGAACGGAGCGCGTCCGCTGGCCGCGAAGGCCACCAGGCAGCCCCAGGAGAACACGTCGCACGCGGGTGAGGAGGGGTCGCCGCGGAGCACCTCGGGAGCCATGTACCGGGGGGTCCCCATGAGCTCGCCGGTGCCGGTGATCCCGCTGAGCGTGTCCATCGCCCGGGCGATCCCGAAGTCGATGACCCGGGGGCCGACCGGGGAGAGCAGCACGTTGGACGGTTTGAGGTCGCGGTGGACGATGCCCGCGCTGTGGATGGCGGTCAGCGCGGTGGCGACGCCGACGGCCAGCGCGTCCAGGCTGGAGCCGCGCAGCGGCCCCGACGCCTGGATGGCCTCGTGCAGGTTGGGTCCCTCGACGTACTCGGTGACGACGTACAACTGCTCGCCGTCGAGGTCGGCGTCGAGGACGGCCGCCGTGCAGAAGCGTCGGACCCGGCGGGCGGACTCGGCCTCGCGGCGGAAGCGGACACGGAACTGCTCGTGGCGGCTGTACTCCGCGTTGATCACCTTGATGGCGACCCTCTGCCCGGTGTGGTCCTGGCCGAGATAGACCGTGCCCATCCCACCCTGGCCCAACTGGCCGATGAGCCGGTAGTGGCCGATTTGAGAGGGTTCACTCGGACTTAAGTTGTTCACCACGTTGCCTTACCGCTATGCACCTATATGCGACCGCCACCCTATCGAGATCGACGCTCGCGAGATCCCGTTACCCGGCCGCAGGCAGGACGGCCGCCGAATCCGGGCCTGAAGACGAGCTCGAAGCCGAAGACGAGGCGGGTGCCGCCGTCCGCGCGGCGACGAGGACCGGCCGCTCCACGAGCCGCACCGTGGCACGGCCGCCGGGCGCGAGCCGCGCGGCGTCGTGTCCCGGCAGGTCCGCGAGGATCTCCGTCCCGTCGCCGAGACGCAGGCGCAGCCGTACGGACGCGCCCCGGAACGACGAGGTGACGACCAGCGCCTCCCCGTCCTCCGCCGGGGTGACCAGCACGGTCTCGGGGCGGACGAGCACGTCGACGTCGGCTGCGTCCGGCCGCCGGCCGTGTACGGGCAGGCGCTGCCCGATGACCTCGACCTCGTCCTCGCCGAGCCGGCCGGGCAGGTGGTTCATGGTCCCGACGAACTCGGCCACGAACGGCGTCTCCGGCCGGTCGTAGATGTCGGCGGGGGACCCGGACTGCTCCAGCCTTCCGTCCTTGAGCACCGCGACGTGGTCGGCGATCGAGAGCGCCTCCTCCTGGTCGTGGGTCACGAAGATCGTGGTGATGCCCAGCGACAGCTGCAGCCGCCGGATCTCCTCGCGCAGCGACACCCGGACCTTGGCGTCGAGCGCGGACAGCGGCTCGTCGAGCAGCAGCACGCGCGGCTCCAGCGCCAGCGCGCGGGCCAGCGCGACCCGCTGCTGCTGCCCGCCGGAGAGCTGGTGCGGGTAGCGGTCGCCGTGGGACGGCAGGCCGACCAGTTCGAGCAGTTCGGCGGCACGGGCGTGCCGCCTGGCCGTGGGGGCCTTGCGCACCCGGAGCCCGAAGGCCACGTTGTCGCGGGCGTTCAGGTTGGGGAAGAGGCTGTAGGACTGGAAGACCATCCCCGCGTCGCGGCGGTTGGCCGGTACGCGCGTGATGTCCTCGCCGTCGACCAGCACGGCTCCCTCGTCGGGGGTCTCGAAGCCCGCGACGCAGCGCAGCGCCGTCGTCTTGCCGCAGCCCGACGGGCCCAGCAGGGCGATCATCTCGCCCGGCTCGACGGTCAGGTCAAGGCCGTCGAGGGCGACGGCGGTGCCGAAGGTACGGCGAAGCCCCCGGAACTCCACCCGAGCCCCGTTCACGAACCACTCCTTTGCCTGGTGCCGGCGGTGGAAAGGACAAGCAGCAACAGCCAGGTGAGCAGCAGGCTGAAGATGGACACGGCGACCGACATGGCGGCGTTCGCCCCGGAGATCGTGACGATCCACACGGAGAACGGCTGGAAGCCGAGCAGTCGCGCGACGGTGTACTCCCCGAGCACGAGCGCGAGGGTCAGGAACGACGCGCTGGCCAGACCCGCCTTGAGGTTGGGGATGATCACGCGGAACATCACGTGCGGCCAGGAGGCGCCGCAGTTCCTCGCGGCCTCCACCAGCGTGCGGACGTCCATCGCGCCCAGCCCTGCGTCGAGCGCCCGGTAGACGAACGGCAGCGCGAGCACGACGTCGGCGATGACCAGGACCACGGGGAACGACGGGTTCTGGATGGCGATGATCGTCTGGTAGAACGGCGTGGTCGCGAGGTAGTCGGGCCCCCAGCGCAGCACCGTGCTGATGCCGGCCACGAACGTGATCGGCGGGACCACCAGCGGCAGGGTGCAGATCACCTCCATCACCGGACGCAGCCTCGGCGCGCTGAGCCGTACGGCCAGCATCGCCGGGAGCGTGAGGGCCAGCACGACCGCGATCGTCGCGACGGCCAGCCCCAGCGAGAGCAGCAGGCTCTGGACGAAGCCCTCGGCGGAGAAGATCTCCAGGTAGGCGTCGAGCGTGAAGCCCTTGGTGGGGTCGTTGACGGTGAAGACGAACGACGCCAGCAGCGGCGTCACGAAGTACAGCGCGGCCAGCACCAGCACCACGCCGCGCCAGACGCGTACGCGCCGGGGACGCCCTGCGGGGGTTGCGGGCGTGCCGACGTCGGGGAGCACCGTGGGCGTCAGCGCGGCCATCGTGCGCTCCTGTCCTGGGCCATCCGGGTCAGCGCAGCCATCGGGCGCTCCTGCGCTGGAGGGGCAGATAGACCGCCATGACGAGGCCGGCCACCACGATCATGTCGAAGCTGAGCGCCAGAGCGACGTTCTCGTGACCGATCAGGACGTTGCCGGTCAGCGCGTCGGCGATCTGCAGGGTGACCAGCGGGACGACCGTGCCGACCATGGCGGCGGCGGTCGCGTACGCCGCGAAGGCGCCGCCGAACAGCAGCACCACCCCGCCGAGCAGGCTGGGGGTGAGCACCGGAATGCCGACGTACCGCCAGAACTGCCAGGCGCTCGCGCCGTTGTTCTGGGCGGCCTCGCGCCACTGCGGGCGCAGCCCGTCGAGGGCGGGTACGACGACCAGGACCATCAGCGGCACCGAGAAGTAGAGGTACACCAGGGCGAGGCCCCAGAAGCTGTAGAGGCTCCAGCCGTGGTCGCCGAGGCCGAGACGGGTGGTCAGCACGCCGGAGTTGCCGAGCGTGGCGATCCAGGCGAAGGCCAGCGGGACGCCGCCGAAGTTGGCGAGCACTCCGGAGGCCGTCAGCACGGCCTCACGCAGCGCGCCGAAGCGCGAGGTGACCACGGCCTGGGCGAGGAAGGTGCCGAGGACGGCGCCCGCCACCGCGACGAGCGCGGACAGCTTCACGCTGCCGAGCAGCGCGGTGAGATAGGCGCCCTGGAGGGACGCGGTGAGGTTCGCGGTGCTGGGCGAGCCGCCTGAGGTGAACGCTCCGCCGAGCAGGGCGACCGCCGGGATTCCGAAGGCGAGGCCCACGAACAGCAGCAGGGGGAGCGCCGCGGTCCAGCCCTTGGAGCGGGTACGGCTCCCGCCTCCCCGGACCGGGTTGGCCCGGGGAAGCTCCGCGGGAGCCGTCGCGTGAGTTTCGGCCATGTGAGTGGAGGTCAGCCGGAGACCGCGGCGCCCCAGCCGGTGGCCAGGACTTCCTTGGCCTTGGTGACCTGGGCGTCGCTGGCGAACTCGGGCGTGCCGTCGACCTTGGGGAGCTTGTCGACCAGGGCCGCGTCGGCCGTGCCGTCGGTCTGCATGGCGGGCAGCAGCACGGCGCGGGCGTACCCCTTCAGGTAGAGGTTCTGGCCCTCGGGGCTGTAGAGGAACTCCTGCCACAGCCGCGCGGCGGCCGGGTGGGGGGCGTCCTTGTTGATCGCCTGGGCGTAGTACTGCGCGTACTTGCCGTCGGAGGGCACCGTGACCTTCCAGTCGACGCCCTTGGAGGCGAACTGCTCGGTGTACCCCGCGTTGAGGTAGTCCCAGTCGATGCTGATCGGCGTCTCGCCGTTCTGCACGGTCGCGGGGGTCGACTCGACCGGGTTGAAGTTGCCTGCGCCCTTGAGCTTCTTGAAGAAGTCCAGGCCGGGCTGGATGTCGTCGAAGGAGCCGCCGTTCGCCAGCGAGGCGGCGAACACCCCGGCGAAGGCGGAGCCCGCCTTGGTCGGGTTGCCGTTCAGCGCGACCTTGCCCTTGTACTCGGGCTTCAGCAGGTCGGCGAAGGTCTGCGGGCACTCCTTGATGCGCTTGGCGTCGCACCCGATGGAGACGTAGCCGCCGTAGTCGTTGTACCAGGTGCCGTTCGCGTCCTTCTGACCCTCGGGGATCTTGTCCCAGGTCTGGACCTTGTACGGGGCGAACAGGCCCTCGGACGAGCCGCTGAGCGCGAAGGCGGTGCCGAGGTCGAGCACGTCCGGAGCGCGGTCCTGGCCCTTGCGGGTCTTGACGGCGTTGATCTCGTCGGAGCTGGAACCGTCGGGGTTCTCGCTGTTGACCTTGATGCCGTACTTGGTGGTGAACGCCTGGATGATCTCGCCGTAGTTCGCCCAATCCGGGGGAAGGGCGATGACGTTGAGCTGGCCTTCCTTCTTGGCCGCCTCGACGAGCTTGTCGAGGCCGCCGAGGTCGGCGGCGGAGGTCGCGGTCTTGGCGGCGACGCCCCCGCTGGAAGCACCGGTCTCGGAGCTGGTCGTCGGTGCGGCACCACACGCCGCGCCCAGGGAAGTAGCAACGGTAAGCACGGCCGCGAGGCCGACGATACGCGTTCGGGGTGAATGCACGCTTTGCTCCCACTATCGGAGGTGTGGGGAAAACATAAATGAGCTGGGACAACAACTCGCATCTACTTCGCTGCGTTCCGGTGTAGTTATGTGAACAAAAGATGAAGTAACTGACCTGCGGTGGTTCACCAAGATCTTGCCTGGACGCCTCATCCGTCCCAGTGGTCCCATACGGCGCGTGTGGGCTGTGGTGATTTGCCCTCCGGGCCGTGAGAACATATGTTCGATGTAGCACCGCCCGTCTTCCCCCGGGTGCCGACACGTTCGAGAGGCCCAGGGAGAAGAAGCGCCTTGAGCAGAATCTATGGGGACCCCATCGAGGTGTGGACCCGCGACGACGAGCCCGCCCGCTTCGTGTGGCGCGACCGGCTCTACGTCGTCCACCGGGTCCTCGACCACTGGGTGACCTCCCGCGAGTGGTGGAAGGTCTCGGAGAACGATCCGGGCGAACGCCGGTTCTGGCGGGTCGAGGCGAGCCCGTCCAAGGAGGTCGGCTCCTACGAGCTGCGGTTCGACACCGCGAGCGGCGGCTGGCTGTTGCTGCGGGCGTGGGACTGATGTTCCCCCACCTGCACGTCGCCTCCGCCTATTCCCTGCGGTACGGATCGGCGTTCCCCAAAGAGCTGGTCCGGCGGGCGGCCGAGCACGAGATGGACATCCTCGCGCTGACCGACCGCGACGGCATGTACGGCGCGGTGAAGCACGTCCAGGCGTGCGCCGACGCCGGCGTCAGGCCCGTCGTCGGCGTCGACCTGGCACTCCGAAGCCCCGGCCCCGGCTCCTCCTCCGGTTCCGGCCGGGACTCCGGCTCCGGTTCCGGTCGGAGCGACGGTTCCGGCCGGGGTGACGGGGGCGAGGTCCGCGTCACCGTGCTGGCGCGGGCCGGCGGGTGGGCGCACCTGTGCCGGCTCACGACCGCCGCCCACTACGCGGGGGAGCGGGGCGAGCCCCGGGTGACCCGTGACCTGGTCGCCCAGCACGCGAGCGGGCTGCTGGTCATGCTGGGCCCGAGGTCCGACGTCGGCCGGGCGCTGGCCGCGCGCCGAGACGAGCAGGCCCGCGCGCTGCTCCTCGCGTGGCGGGCGGCGGTTCCCGGCGTGGTGGTCGAGGTCGTCGACCAGTACGGCTACCGGGAGGCGAACGCCGCACTGCGCATGCTCGCGCTGGCCGAGTCGGCCGGCGTGCCCGCCGTGCTGACCAACGCCGTGCGCCATCTCGACCCGGGGGACTACCGGGTCGGCGACGTGCTCGACGCCGCGCGCAAGCTCGTACCCCTGCACCCGAGGCACCTGGAGCACTCCGCCTCGCACGCCTACCTCAAGAGCGGCAAGGAGATGTGGCAGGTGGCCTCGCGGATCTGCGAGGGCGACCGTGACCGCGCGCGCGAGCTGTTCGCCCGTACGAGGGAGGTCGCGGAGCTATGCGTGCTCGAACCCCTGGAGGTCCTCGCGCTGCGCGGCGGGCAGGAACGGCTCCACCTGCCGGAGGTCGGCAGGGACCCCGTCCCGCTGCTGCGGCACCTGTGTGAGGACGGGCTCGCGGACCGCGGCCTGGAGCGGTCCGGCGAGGCGAGGGAGCGCCTGGACACCGAGCTGCACATCATCGAGAAGAAGCAGTTGTCCGGATATTTCATTGTCGTATCTGGCATCACGGACATGATCCGCGAGATGGGCGTGCGCTGCGCGATCAGGGGATCGGGGGCGGGCAGCCTCGTCAACTACCTCATCCGCATCGGCGAGGTGAACCCGCTCGACCACGGCCTGCTCATGGAGCGCTTCCTGTCCGAAGGCCGCAAGGGGCTGCCCGACATCGACGTGGACGTGGAGTCGGCGCGGCGGCTCGACTGCTACCGGGCGATCCTCGAACGGTACGGCGAGAGCCGGGTGGCCTGCGTGTCCATGATGGAGACCTACCGGGCGCGCAGCGCCATCCGCGACGTCGGGGCGGCCATGGGGCTGCCGCCGCACGAGACCGACGTCATCGCCAAGGCGTTCCCGCACATCAGGGCCAGGCAGATCCGCTCCGCCCTGTCCGACCTGCCCGAGCTGCGCGACAGCGGCCTCAACGACCGGGCGCTTTCGACGATGTTCCGGCTCGCGGAGAAGCTCGACGGGCTGCCCCGGCACATCGCCCTGCACCCGTGCGGCGTGCTCGTCGGCAACTCCGGGCTGCGTGACCGCACCCCCGTCGAGCGCAGCCTGCTGGAGTTCCCGATGAGCCAGTTCGACAAGGACGACGTGGAGGAGGCCGGGCTGCTCAAGCTCGACGTGCTCGGCGTGCGGATGCAGTCGGCGATGGCGTACGCGCTCAGCGAGATCAAGCGGGTGGACGGCCAGGACGTCGACCTCGACAGGGGCGTCCCGCACGACGACCAGGCGACGTACGACATGATCTGCACCGGCCGCACGCTCGGCTGCTTCCAGATCGAGTCGCCCGGCCAGAGGGAGCTGGTGGCCAAGCTGGAGCCCCGCACGATGCACGACCTGATCGTGGACATCTCGCTGTTCCGGCCGGGCCCGGTCAACTCCGACATGGTCACCCCCTACCTTGAGGCCAGGCACGGCTGGCGCGAGCCGCACTACCCCCACCCGAAGCTCAGGGCGTCGCTGCTGGAGACCCACGGCGTCGTCGTCTTCCACGAGCAGGTTCTGAAGATCGTCGACATCATGACCGGCTGCGGCCTGTCGGAGGCCGAGAGGATCCGCCGCGACCTCAGCACCCCCGAGGGCCGTGAACGGGTTCTCGCGTGGTGGGAGGGCGAGGTGCTCCCCGAGTTCGACAGGGAGACGACCGACCGGGCGTGGAAGGTGCTCGACGCGTTCGGCTCTTTCGGGTTCTGCAAGGCGCACGCGGCGGCGTTCGCGCTGCCCACCTACCAGTCGTCCTGGCTGAAACGGCACCACGCGGCCGCGTTCTTCGCCGGGGTGCTCACGCACGAGCCCGGCATGTACCCCAACCGGGTGATCCTCGACGAGGCCCGCCAGTGCGGGGTGGAGGTCCTGCCGCTGGACGTCGGCCACTCCGGCAGGACCTGGCTCGTCGAACGGCGCACGGAGCCCGAGGGGTACGGCCTGCGGGTGCCGTTCTCGTCGGTCAAGGGGATCAGCGAGGCCGAGGTGGAGCGCATGGTCGCGGGCCGGCCGTACACCTCGCTGGCCGACTTCTGGGAACGCGCCCGCCCGTCCAGGCCGGTCGCCGAGCGCATCATCCAGGTCGGCGGCGTCGACGCGCTGTACGGGCTGCACCCCGGTGGCCCGCGCTGGCGTCCGGGGGAGCTGACCCGGCGTGACCTGCTCGCCCAGGTCGGAGCCTTGGACCGGGCGTCCTCCACCGGCGTGACGTCGGGGAAGAGGGCCCGAGCCGGCTCCCGCTCGCGGTACGGCGGGCCGCGTCCGGGGGAGGCGGCTCCGGTCGTACAGATCCCGATGGGGTTCACCGAGCGCATCGAGCCGGGCGAGCTCCCGGAGATGACCGAGGCGGAGGCCGTGGAGGCCGAGCTGGAGATCCTCGGCATGGACGTCAGCCGCCACGTGATCCGGTTCCACGAGGAACTGCTCGACGCGATCGGCGTCGTCAGGTCCAACGAGCTGCTCAAGATGCGCAACGGCGCGGAGATCCTGGTCGCGGGGGTGAAGGTCGCCACGCAGACCCCGGCGGTGCGCTCGGGGCAACGGGTCGTCTTCACCACGCTGGACGACTCGACCGGCCCGATCGACCTGACCTTCTTCGAGTCGGTGCAGGGGCACTGCGCCGCCACGATCTTCGGGTCGTGGCTGATGGTCGCCAAGGGGGTCGTACGGCGGGTCGGCGCGCGGGCGGTGTCCCTGCGCGCCCTGGACTGCTGGAACCTCGTCGAGGTGGACGAGGCCTGGCGCACCGGAGGCATGGACAAGGTGTGGGCCATGCTGGGCGTCGTCCGCGAGGGGACGGGGGGCGTCGGCGGGCGTCCCATCGAGTACGGCAACGGCTACCGGCTTTCCCCCTACGCCGACAACGGCGCCCCGCCCGGCCTGCGGATCCCGCCGCGCAAGCTCTGGCACGCCAGCCCGGGCAGCTCGGGCCCGATGGCGTTCACCCCCCGGCGGGACACTATGGACGTCACCCCCAGGGAGAAGGCCCCTCCGTCAGGGGAGGCGAAGGAGGTCAGTCCCCGGCCGGATACGTGTGCCGGGGAAGCGACCGCAGCGCGGGGAGCAGCTTCAGGCGGGGCGCGATCCCCGAAGGGCGGGAGCTCATCCTCGCCTCGGTGACCTCCCTGACGGTGGCCGCGCACAGCAGGGCGGCGAGCACCGCGACCGCCAGTTCCGACGGGCCGAGCCCGGTCAGGTCCTTGCCCTGCGGCGAGTGCGTGACCGGCAGCCGTATCAGGATGAGGAACACCATGGCCAGCCAGCACGCCCACCAGGCGGCGATCAGGGCTAGCCAGGCCCGGCGGCGGCCCTCGCGCAGGCCCGCGTCCTCGCGGAGGGCGTGGACGAGGAGCGCCGGAGCCGCGAGGTTGAGCACGGGCACGAACCACGCGATGGCGATCATGCGCGGGGTCGCCCCCGCCTGGCGGAGCCATGCGAAGTACGAGAAGCCGGCGGCGACCGTCGCGCAGACGACCAGGAGTATGAGCACGGCGAACCACGTCACCGCGCCGACGACGGCATCGGCGCCCGGCGCGTGGGGATTGCTGCCCAGTACCGCGACCTGCCGCGCGAGCAGCTTGCCCCGGGCCTCCTCGAAGACCACCAGGCAGGTGAGGGTGGCGATCTGGGCGGCGAGCGCCAGGTAGACGCCGATCGCCGACCTGCTCACTGCGGATCGGGCATAGCGCATGATTGTCTCCCCCCGGCATGCGCTGATAGGTCGTATTTCGTTTGGGACGTAGCGCGACGCCTGCCTCTGTCCTATCCAGGAGACCTCTCCGCTAATCGGCGAGGCGAGGGGGAAGATCCTGGATATCCACGAGATGATCTGAGGTTTATCCGCGCACGGGGAGCGCGCGGGAAAGCTTGATCGACGTATGCGCGTAGCGCACCCGTCCGCCCTACGGCGCGAGCCCCGCCGAGGCGCTCATCGGACCCCGCCACGGCGGCTCAGCGGACGATGCCTGACTCCCAGGCCCATGCCGCGATCTCGACGCGGTTGCGGGCGCCGAGCTTCATCTGGATGCTGCCGAGGTGCGTCTTCACCGTGGAGAGGGAGACGAACAGCTCCCCGCCGACCTCCTGGTTGGTGCGGCCCCGCGCGACCAGGCGCACGACGTCCAGCTCGCGCTCGGTCAGCGTCTCCCTCGGTGCCCTCGCCGGGACGGCCACGGGCCTCGCGAGCTGCGCGAGCAGCCGCACCGTGACCGACGGCGAGACCAGCGCGTCACCGTTGGCGGCGGCGCGGACCGCCTCGATCAGCAACGCGGGCCCGCTGTCCTTGAGCAGGAACCCGCAGGCCCCCGCCCGCAGCGCCCCGTAGACGTACTCGTCGAGGTCGAAGGTCGTGACGATCACCACGCGTATGGGGTCGGGCACGCCGGGACCGGCCAGGATCCTCGTGACCTCCAGGCCGTCGAGCCGGGGCATCCGGATGTCCAGCAGGCAGACGTCGGGCCGGAGGCGGCGGGCCTGCTCGACCGCCGCGGCCCCGTCGGCGACGGCCGCGACCACCTCGATGTCCGGCTGAGCATCGAGGATCATCTGGAATCCGGTCCGTACGAGCTCCTGGTCGTCCGCCACGAGTACCCTCACCCGACCGATTCTGCCAGCAAGCGCGAGGCTCGCCGCCCGATTCGTCCCGTCCGGCCGATGGCCGGGAGGGCCTATGCCTGGACCGGTGGCGCCTGTTCCTGTGATGAGGCGGTGAGTAACAGGTCGCAGATGGCCTCGGTGACGGGCATGCCGGTGATCTCCTCGATCAGCACGAAGCCGCCTCCGGGGTTCACCTCCAGGAAGACGTAACGGCCCTCGGGGGTCAGGGTCAGGTCGATGGTCCCGAAGGACAGGCCGAGGGCCTGCATGAGGTTCAGGCAGCGCAACCCCACGTCGTCGGGCAGGGTGTGCGGGCGCAGTCGCCGTACGCTCTTCGGCGAGTGGATCTCGGCGGCGAACACCCGGGAGCCGATGACGATCACCCGCAACGCGAGCCTGCGCAGCACCTGTGCCTGCGCGACCATGGGGAACGGCCCGGTGCCCTTGGGGTCGGTGAGCGTCGGGACCTGCTCCTGCGGGGCCCGCTCGGTGATGGCCCACGGCCGGTTGAGCACCCGGGTGACGATCTGCCCCTGGTGGGCGAGGTAGAAGTCCAGCAGCTCGTCGTGGTCGGTGCTGATCAGCGTGGAGGGCAGCTCGAAGCCCAGCCGGCCCGCGGCCGAGAGCTGGTAGAGCTTGCGCTGGGCGCGCTGGATCACCGCGCGCGACGCCGGCACGGCCAGGCAGTCGAGCGTGTCCCACACGTCGGAGGCGAGCCCGTTCTGCTGTACGGGGCCGTCGTCGGCCGGATCGCCCAGCGGCGGCCCCGGGCACCGGAACCACACCGACGTGAGGCGGTCGAGGTCGACGCGCCGCTCGTCGGTGAGGAGCATCCGCCGGGCCGACCCGGACGGGTCCAGCGCGACGGAGAGCCGGGCGGCGCCGGGGAACCACCCGGGGTCGAGGACCAGCGTGTCGGCTCCTCGCCCGGCCAGCGCGCGGGCGACGTGCCGCGCCTGGGTGTCGCCATCCTCGGTGAGGATGAGCACCGTGCTGCTCATGATGCTGGTCTCCACTCGTGCGTGGTCATGGCAGACCCCCCTCGCCCGCCACCACGGCGTCTCCGAACCCCTGGACGTTTCCACGATGACGGTGATCACTTGATCGCAGCTTGTCGGCGGAACCACTGACTTGTGGATGGCTTGGAAAGGTATTCCAGATAAAACCAGTAGGGATAGTTGCAAAGTGTCGGCCGAGTGTCTACCGTAGGGCAGGTGGACCGCGCCGCCTTTCTGACTTCCCGCCGACACGTCGATCTGTGCAGGGTCACCGGGGCCCTCTGTCGGGCCGAGACACCCATCGGCCGATCGACCACGACAGGAGAAGCCAGTGCAGGAGCTGTGGTACCACCGCCGCCCAGGACCCACCGCCACCGGGATCGCCGCTGATCTCGGCTGGCTCGACGACGAGTTCACCCCCGAGGGCATCGCCGTACGCCACCTCGTCTCGGAGGGGCATCGCCACGAGCGCACGCTCAGGACGCTGCTCCGCGACGACGGCAACGTACCGGCGCTGTGGGCGCGCTCACGCGGTGCCTCGACCCGCCTCATCGGCCTGACCTGGGTCGAAGAACGCCAGGCCGTCATCACGCGGCCGTACGTGACCATCCAGGACCCGGAGGACCTGCGGGGACGGCGGCTCGGCCTGCCTCTGAGCAAGGGCGTTCCGGTCGACGTCCGCCGCGCGACGGCCCTGCGGGGGTTCCAGGGGGCCCTCTGGGCGGGCGGGCTCACCCTCAACGACGTCCACCTGGTCGACGTCCCGGTCACACCCGTCCCCGGCCGGCGGACCTCCGTCCCCGCCGTGCTCGGCGGCCCGCGGCGGGCATCCACCCCTGCCGGGCTTCCCGGGGCCGGCTCCCGGCAGTGGGAGCCGGAGCTCGAAGCGCTCGCCAGGGGCGACATCGACGCCGTGTACGTCAAGGGCGCCGCGGCCGTGGAGGCCGCCGCGCGGTACGGCCTGCACGTCGCGATCGACCTCGACGGCCACCCGGACCAGCGGGTGAGGATCAACGACGGCACGGTCAGGCCGATCACCGTCGACCAGTTGCTGCTGGACGTACGTCCGGACGTCGTCGCGCGGTTCCTGCGGGTCCTGCTGGACGCCGCCGAGTGGGCGAGCGCCTATCCCGACCAGGCCCTGACCCTGTCCGGGGACGCCGCCCGGCCGCCGGGCGCCCACCGCCTGCCCGACCTCACGATCGACCTGTCCGCCGAGCGGCTCGGCCTGCTCGCCGAGCAGGAGCGTTTCCTGTGGACGCACGGCTTCCTTGAGTCCGCCGTGGACGTGGGCTCCTGGGCCGACCACACCCCGCTCGCGAGCGCCCACGCCCGCCGGCGGACCTACCAGGAACAGACCGCATGAACGCGTCGGCGGACGTACCGGGAACTCACCGTGCGGACGTGCCGGCGGACGTACCGGGAACAGGCCGCGGGAACCTTCCGGGGATCACGAGCGGGATACGGCGAAGAGCGGGGCGCGCTCAACAGGATGGCCGCCGTATCCGGAGGCACCGGAGAGGGAGGGCGTTAAGGGGTTGGCAGCCCTCCCTCCCGGTGTCCATCCTGATACGAGACTTGGGGGTTCACCTGTGACCATTCGAATAGGCGTGCACAACGGCAATCCGTCCCTGTTCTTCCTCTCGCGCCTCGATCATGTCCTCGACACCTTCGAAGAGCCCCTGGAGCTGTACTTCTACGCGGACGGCACGCGGACCGGCGAGCTGCTGGCCGAGGGCGCGATCGACTTCGGCGGCACCGGATCGACCCCGCCCCTCGCCGCCCAGGCCGCCGGGCTCCCCGTCGTCTACGCGGCCGCCTCCGCCCCCCGCCCCGGCCACGGAGCGCTCCTGGTCGCCGCGCCCGGCCCGGAAGGCGCGCCGCCTCGTGCGGCTCCCATCCGGTCGGTCGCCGATCTCGCCGGCAGGCCCGTCGCCTTCGGCGTCGGTTCCTGGCAGACCCACTTCCTGGCCAAGCTGCTCGCCGAGGCCGGCCTTTCGTACCAGGACATCGAACCCCGCGCGGTCGGGCGTGAGGCCGTACGGTGGCTGCGCGCGGGTGAGATCGCCGCATGGGTCGCCCAGGGGGCCGACCTGGTGAAGGCGGAGGCATCCGGGAAGACCGTGACCCTCGCGGGCACGGCGGGGGTGATCTCGAACCGGTCGGTGTTCTTCACTCGGCGCGACTTCGCCGAGACCCGCCCGGACGCGGTCGCCGCCCTGGTCAGGGCGCTCCAGCAGGCCGACGACTGGGCGAGGGCCAATCCGAGGGAGGCGGCCCACCTCATGGTGGAGGCGGTCGGCGGCTCAGTCGATGCCTGGGAGATCGCCCTCGCCCGCCTGCCCTGGCGGCTGGAGCCCGCGGGCGCGGAGTTCCTCGCCGAGCAACAGGAGGCCGCCGGCATCCTGTACGCGGCCGGCTTCCTCCGCCGCCCGATCGACATCTCCGCCGCGGCCGCCCCCGACCTGGAGTCCGTGGTCTCCACCGCCCTGACGACGCCCGAGCCGCGCAAGAAGGAACCCACCAGGCCCGAGCCCCACAGGCTCGGGGCCGCCAGGCCACACCTCAGGGCAGCGGTCTGACGGCCCCCGCCCGAAGCGCCTCGTCCACGCCCGGCGAACGCTCACGTCGAGCGCGGCGGCTCCGTGGCACCCGTGTAGACCCAGTGGCCGTCGAGTCGGGTGAAGTGGCTGTTCTCCTCCATGTGGCCCGGGCGTCCGCGGTCGACGTAGTGGGCGCGGAAGCGGACCGTCCCTTCGGTGTGGAAGGGGCTGCCCCCGGTGGAGTCCAGGATCTCCAGGCGAACCCAGCGCAGGCCCTTCTCGAAGCCGACGCGGGTCGGCCGGTCGGACGGATGCCACGTGCGCAGCAGGTACGCCTTGTCCCCGACGCCGAACGCGCTGAACCGGGAACGCATGAGCTGTTCCGCCGTGGACGCGGTGGCCTCGCCACGATGGAATCGGCCGCAGCAGTCCTGGTAAGAGGAGGGAAGGCCGCAGGGGCAGGTGGCGGGTTCGCGATGGGGCATGCCTACCATTGTGCCGCCGGCCCAGGCCCGGACCGTCGTGCTGATGCCCGGCCAGGAGGCGCTCCCTGGTCGCCCGAAGGAGCTTCCGGCCGGGCAGCGGGAGGAGAGGTCACGCGTAGAGGAACCAGAAGCCGTACGGCCACGTGCTGGACCCGTTGCTGACGTAGGTGCACGTGTACGAGGTCCACAGACCGTTCTGGACGCCGTAGGTGCCGTATCGGTAACAGTCGGACGCTTCGTAGTAGACGTTCCGGAGGGTGGCGGCCTGCGCCGGCGCGGCCCCCAGGGAAATCGCCAGGCCACCGGCCAGGGCGACCGTGAGGAGCAGGGTTCGTACCTTGTGCATGAATCCTCCTGCGGGATGACATCCGGAACCGCTACGGACCGGGCAGCACCAGGAAGCGTCGCATCGCCGCCCCGCCAGGAGACAGACCACGCCCGCCGCCCCCCGTGCCCGAGGGCACTGACCTGGGGCGGTCCCGCGGAAGGGGGCCACGGGTCTGAAACGTTCAGCACGCCGGGGGTGGTCAGCCGAGGACGAGGTCGCGGATCGCGCGGAGGCTGGGTTCGTCGCGGGGGCCCATGACGAGGAGGCTGGTCACCGGGCTGGCGCGCCACAGTTCGAGCCGCTCGCGGATCCGCCCGATCGGGCCCACCAGGGAGATGCCGTCCGCCAGTTCGTCCGGGATCGCCTCGAAGGCCTCGTCCCTGCGGCCCGCGAGGTACAGCTCCTGGATCTTGTGGGCCGCGTCCGCGAAGCCCATGCGGCCGACGATGTCGGCGTGGAAGTTACGGCTCTTGGCGCCCATGCCGCCGATGTACAGCGTGAGCATCATCTTCACGCCGTTCAGTGCGGCCTGGACGTCATCGGTGATCGTCACCAGGACCATCGCCGCGATGTCGAAGCCGGGCCTCGCGCCCGCCAGCGCGCCGCCGTACATGCTCTCGATCTTCTCGGGGAAGACGAACAGCGGCAGCCAGCCGTCGGTGATCTCGGCGGCCAGCGCCACGTTCTTCGGTCCCTCCGCGCCGAGATAGATCGGGATCTCCGGCCGCAGGGGATGGGTGATCAGCTTGAGCGGCTTGCCGAGCTCGGCCCCGCCGGGGTACGGGAGTGGGTAGTGCGGGCCGTCGCTGGTAACCGGTTCTTCCCTGCGCCACACCTTGCGCATGATGTCGACGTACTCGCGGGTGCGGGCGAGCGGCCGGGGGAACGGCCGGCCGTACCAGCCCTCCACGACCTGGGGCCCGGACGCGCCGATGCCGAGCAGCAGCCGGCCGCCGGTGAGGTGGTCGAGCGTCATCGCGGTCATCGCGGTGGTGACGGGCGCGCGCGCCGAGATCTGCGCGACGCTGGTGCCCAGCTTGATCCTGCTGGTCCTGGCGCCGTACCACGCCAGAGGGGTGAAGGCGTCCGACCCGTACGCCTCGGCCGTCCACACCGAGTCGTAGCCGAGCCGCTCGGCCGTCTGGACCACCTCGGTGGCGTCGTCGGCGTTCCGCTGCCAGTAGCCGACGTTCAGTCCGAGCTTCAGGTCACCGCTCATGTCCAGACCTCCGCGGGAGTACGGCACGACGCCCCGCAATTAGAACACGTTCTAGCTGGGCTGGTCGAGGGTCAGAAGAGCTCGGGGTAGGCGTGGGCGAGGTGCGCCGTCACGGCGTCGATCGCGGCCGCCGCGTCGCCCGAGGTGATCGCGTCGTGGATCCGGCGGTGGTCCTCCCGCAGCACGCCGGTGTCGCCGAGGCGCTCGACGGCCTCGATGGCGTACCGGCGCATCGCGTCGCGCAGGGCGCGCATCACGGCCGCCACGAGCCGGTTGCCGGAGGCCTCGGCGATGGCCACGTGGAAGGCGATGTCGTGTTCCACGAACTCCTCGGCGGTCGCCGCCGCCTCCATGGCCCGTATGGCCTCCGCCATCGCGCCGGGTCGAGCCTCCGCCACCGCGTCAGGTCGAAGCTCCGTGGTCGCGCCGGGTCGAGCCGCCGCCATCGCGTCAATCCGGGCCTGTGTGGTCGCGCCGCGTGCGGCGTGCTCGGCGGACCAGCGTTCGATCATCAGGCGGGTGTCGATGACCTCGCGCAGCGACAGGCTTGACAGGCCGAGGCTGAGGCGCAGCAGGTCGGTGAGCGCGCTGTCGGGGCGGGAGGTGAGGATCGCACCCGCGTCGGGACCCCGCCCGGCCTGCGACGACACCACGCCCAGCGTTTCGAGCACGCGAAGCGCCTCCCGCACCGAGGCCCGGCTCACCTGGAGCTGCTCGGCGAGCTGCCGCTCGCCGGGGAGACGGTCTCCCACCCTGAGCCCGTCGTCGGCGATCCGCCGCTCGACCTGGAGGAGCACCTCCTCAAACGCGCGCGTCCGCCGCGCCCTGCCCGCCACGTGACCCTCCTTCGGCCCTGGAGTATGGTCTGACCATACTCGGCTTTCACCGGCCGGAGTGACTCGATGCACCCGAGGAAGGGGTCCGATGCGGGTCGCCCTGTTCGTCACGTGTGTCAACGACACGCTCTTCCCGGGCACGGGGAAGGCGGTCGTGACGCTGCTGCGCCGCCTCGGCTGCGAGGTGGAGTTCCCCACGGCCCAGACCTGTTGCGGTCAGATGCACGTCAACACCGGATACCGCGACGAGGGGGTGCGGCTGGCGCGGCACTTCCTGGAGGTCTTCCGCGGTTACGACGCCGTGGTGGCCCCGTCCGGCTCGTGCGCCGCGATGGTGCGCGAGCAGTATCCGAAGCTGGCGGCGGGCATGGGGGCGACGCGGGCGGGCGCCTTCGCGAGCGCCCACGGCGGGCACTCCCCGTTCGCCGAGGCCGTGGCCGAGGTGACCCCGAACGTGTACGACCTGTCGGAGTTCCTCGTGGACGTGCTCGGCGTCACCGACGTAGGCGCATATTTCCCACACCGGGTGACATATCACCCAACGTGTCACTCGCTCCGCGGGCTGCGCGTGGGCGACCGGCCCACCCGGCTGCTCCAGAGCGTACGAGGCCTGGAGCTCGCGCCCCTTCCCGGCGCGGAGGAGTGCTGCGGCTTCGGTGGCACCTTCGCGGTGAAGAACGCGGCGGTCTCGGCGGCCATGTGTGCTGACAAAGTCAGAAATATCACCTCTACTGGCGCCGAAGTGCTCTGCGCCGCCGACAACTCCTGCCTGATGCACATCGGCGGCACGCTCAGCCGTCTCCGCACCGGCGTGAGGGTCATGCACCTGGCCGAGATCCTCGCCACCACGGAGGCGGAGCAGTGACCCGCGAAGGAGAAGGACGATGACCGGCCCCGGCACCTTCCTCGGCATGCCCTCCTTCCCGGAGAACGCAGAGGAGGCCCTCCAGGACTCCCAGCTCAGGTTCAACCTCCGCAAGGCGACGCACACGATCCGCGCCAAACGGGCGTCAGTGGTCGGGGAGCTGCCCGACTGGGGGGAGCTGCGCGCGGCGGGCAGGGCGATCAAGGACGAGGCGCTGCGCAACCTCGACCACTACCTGCTCCAGGTGGAGGAGACGGTCACCGCGGCGGGCGGCCACGTCCACTGGGCGTCGGACGCCGCCGAGGCCAACGCGATCGTGACCGGACTGGTCAGGGCCACGGGCCAGACCGAGGTGGTCAAGGTCAAGTCGATGGCCACCCAGGAGATCGGCCTCAACGAGGCGCTGGCGACAGCCGGGATCACCGCCTACGAGACCGACCTCGCCGAGCTGATCGTGCAGCTCGGCGACGACTGGCCGTCCCACATCCTGGTCCCGGCGATCCACCGCAACCGCTCGGAGATCCGCGAGATCTTCCGCGAGCACATGGCCGAGTGGGGCCGTCCCGCCCCCGAGAGCTTGAGCGACGACCCGAGGGCGCTCGCCGAGGCCGCGCGCCTGCACCTGCGCGAGCGGTTCCTCTCCACCAAGGTCGGCGTCTCCGGGGCCAACTTCGTGGTCGCGGAGACCGGCACCCTGGTGGTCCTTGAGTCCGAGGGCAACGGCCGCATGTGCCTGACCCTTCCCGAGACGCTGATCAGCGTGGTCGGCATCGAGAAGGTCCTGCCCACCTGGCGCGACCTTGAGGTGTTCCTGCAACTGCTGCCGAGGAGCTCCACCGGCGAGCGGATGAACCCGTACACCTCCATGTGGACGGGCGCCACCGAGGGCCAGGAGTTCCACCTCGTGCTCCTCGACAACGGCCGCACCAAGGTGCTGGCCGACGAGATCGGGCGCCAGGCGCTGCGCTGCATCCGCTGCTCCGCCTGCCTCAACGTCTGCCCCGTGTACGAGCGCGCCGGGGGCCACGCGTACGGCTCGGTCTATCCCGGGCCGATCGGGGCCATCCTGACCCCGCAGCTTCGCGGGATGGCCTCCGAGCTCGACGCCTCGCTGCCGTACGCCTCCAGCCTGTGCGGCGCGTGCTACGACGTGTGCCCCGTCGCGATCGACATCCCCGAGGTGCTGGTCCACCTGCGCGCCAAGGCGCCGCACGGCCCGGCCGAGCGGTTCGGGCTGAAGGCCGCGGGGTGGGTGCTCGACTCGCCGGTACGGCTGGAGCGCGCCCAGCGCCTGGCGAGCCGGTTCAGAAAGCTCGTGCCGAAGAGGCGCCTGCCGGGTCCCGGTGCGGCGTGGACGGACACCAGGGACGTCCCGGCGGTGCCCGCGGAGTCGTTCCGTGACTGGTGGGACCGCACCGAGGGAGGCCACCGATGAGCCGTCCGCCTGGAACACAGGGCGCCCGTGACCTGATCCTCTCCCGGATCCGCGCGGCCGTAGCGGGCGCCCCCGAGGTCGAGGTTCCCCGCCGGTACCGGGCGGCGGGCCACGAGTCCGGGTCCCGGGAGCCGATCGTCGAGCTGTTCGCCGAGCGGGTCCGCGATTACCGGGCGATCGTCCATGTCGTGCCCGAGAGCGAGGTCGCCGCCACCCTCGCCCTGGCGCTGTCGAGCCGGGGCGCGCGGCGGGTGGTCGTCCCGGACGGACTGCCGGACGGCTGGCTGGCCGCCGCGCCCGGCCTTCAGCGGCTCCGGGACGATCCACCGCTGAGCGCCGCCGATCTCGAAGCGGCGAACGGCGTGATCACCGGCTGCGCGGCGGGCGTCGCCGAGACCGGGACGATCGTGCTCGACGCCGGCCCCGGCCAGGGACGCAGGGCGCTCACCCTCGTGCCGGACTACCACCTGTGCGTGGTGAGGGCCGGCCAGGTCGTGTCAGGCGTGCCGGAGGCGGTCGCCCGTCTCGACCCGGTACGGCCCCTGACCTGGATCAGCGGCCCCTCGGCGACCAGTGACATCGAGCTGAACCGCGTCGAGGGCGTACACGGCCCCCGCACGCTCGAAGTGATCATCACGGAGGACCTCCCGCACCTCCCGTAGGCACGCCAGGACTCCCTGCCGTCCAAGCACATGCCTACCCTCGAAGAGGCCGGTTACGTCAAGGTGCGGAAGGCCTTCGTCAGCAAGAAACCCGGCACCTGGTTCTCACTCACCCCCGAGGGCCGCGAGGCTTTCAAGGAGTACGTCTCCGTACTCGAAAAGACAATGAAGGGATCCCCCCATGCTTGAAGTGGACGGGCTCAAGAAACGGTACGGCGACACGGTCGCCCTCGACGGCGTGAGCCTCACGGTGGGCCCCGGCGAGATGTTCGGCTTCGTCGGCGCGAACGGCGCAGGCAAGACCACGACGATGCGCATCGTCATGGGCGTGCTCGGCGCCGACGGCGGCGAGGTCCGGTGGAAGGGCAGGCGGGCCGGCTTCGAGACCCGCCGCAGGTTCGGCTACATGCCCGAAGAGCGCGGGCTGTACGCCAAGATGCGCGTCGCCGAGCAGATCGAGTACTTCGGCAGGCTCGGCGGCATGGACGCGGGGGCCTCCAAGCGGTCGTCGGACGCCCTGATCGAGCGGCTCGGGCTCACCGAGCGGCGCGGCGACGACGTCGACAGCCTGTCGCTGGGCAACCAGCAGCGCGTGCAGCTCGCCGTGGCGCTCATCCACGAGCCCGAGGTGCTGGTCCTCGACGAGCCGTTCTCCGGTCTCGACCCGATCGCGGTCGACGCCCTCGCCGGGGTGCTGGCCGAGCGTACGGCCGCTGGGGTCCCGGTCGTGTTCTCCAGCCACCAGCTCGACCTGGTCGAGCGGTTGTGCGACTCGGTCGGCATCATCAAGGGCGGCCGCATGGTCGCCGGAGGCACCGTGGCGGAGTTGCGCGCACGGGAGTCGCGCAAACGCCTGCGCATCGTCGTGACCGGCGCCGAGTCCGGATGGGCCGACCGGCTGCCCGGAGAGATCATCACCAAGATCGTCCGGCCGCCCCACGGGGATCCCGCCCAGTCGGGGGCGACCGAGCGCTACGACGAGGTGATCCTGACGCCGGCCGACGACCAGGAGGCTCTGCGCGTCGCCACGAGCGCCGGCCGGGTGCAGCACTTCGGATGGCTGGAGCCCTCGCTCGCCGAGATCTTCCGTGAGGTGGTCGCGTGAACGCCGTAGCTCTGGTCGCCCGCCGCGAGATCGGCGTGCGGGGCCGCACCAAGGGATACCGCTACGGCCTGCTGGTCACGGCGGTGCTGGTGGCCGTGCTGGCCGCCCTTCCAAGGCTGCTCGGAGGGGGGTCCGACCACACCGTGGGCCTGGTGGGCACGCAGGCCGACCGGCTCCAGGCCGCGCTCACCGCGCAGGCCCCGCCGGGGGGCGACCTCACCGTCAAGGTCACCCGCTACGCCGACGAGACGGCGGCGCGCGCGGCCGTGGCGGCCGGCGACGTCGAGGCCGCGGTCGTGGGCAACGAGACGGTGATCTCCAAGACCGTGGTCGGCCAGGACCTCTCGGTGATCCTCGACACCGCCCACCGCATGGTGGCCACCGAGGAGAACCTCACCGCCGCCGGACTCGACCCCGCCAAGGTCGGGCAGGCGCAGCAGGTGCGGCCGATGAAGGAGGTGACCCTCAACGGCAGCGGCGAGGACGCGACGGTCCGGCTCGTGATCGCGATGGTCATCGTCGTCATCCTGTTCATGCTGCTGATCCAGATCTGCACCTGGGTGGCGATGGGCGTGGTGGAGGAGAAGGGCAGCAGGATCGTGGAGATCCTCCTGACCTCCGTACGGCCTTGGCAGCTCCTGGCCGGCAAGGTCATCGGCCTCGGCGTGCTCGGGCTCTCGCAGATCGTGGTGATCGCCGTGGTCGGCCTCGCGGCGGCCCAGATCAGCGGGGCGGTGCCCGACCTGCCCGACGGCACGTACGGCGTGGTGGCGAGCACGATCGTGTGGTTCCTGCTCGGCTACGCCTTCTACGCGGCGATGTTCGCGGCGATCGCCTCGCTGGTGTCCCGGCAGGAGGAGCTCAGCGGGGTCCTCACGCCCGCCACGATGCTGTTGATGGCGAGCTACCTGATCGGCTTCATCGGGGCCCGGTCCCCGGACGGGACGCTGACGCACGTGCTGTCGATCGTCCCGCCGTTCTCCTCCATGGTCATGCCGGTGAGGTCGGCCGTCGTCGACGTGCCGCTCTGGGAGACGGGCCTGGCGATGGGCCTGATGGTTCTCGCGGCGGCGGCCACGCTGTACGCGGGCGGCCTGATCTACCAGCGCGCGGTGCTGCGTACGGGCGCGCGGGTTCGGTGGCGGGAGGCGCTGAGGTCCGCCTCGTAGCCCTCGTGGGAGGAGGGTCGGCTGGGCGGTGAGTCGTCTCCCGGGGCGGCCGTGACGTGAGAAAATCGGGTCCTTGGGGGTCGGCCGAGCTTGTCCTTCCACCAAGGGCTATTCAAGTTGCGGGCAACCCCCAATGTGCGGTGAGCTGATATGTCCGTACAGGGGAGATGGAATTGACGGGTTTCGATCAGCACTTGACGATCACGACGAGGCGGCTGGTCATACGGCCCTTCGGCCCACGCGACGCCGACCGGGTCCGCGCGATCATCGAGTCCGGGGCGCGGTTCCTCCCGCCCGGCGTGCCGGGCCACGTCTCCGGCGTGGCCCAGTGGCTGTCGTACGGGGTCCATGAGCTGTGGCGATCCGGGCAGGGCATCCACCTGGCGATGGTCGCAGAGGGGGCGATCGTCGGGGCCGTCAGCCTGTTCAAGACCGTCTGGGGCGCCGCCACCGCCGAGATCGGGTACGGCGTCCACCCCGCGCACCGGGGCCGGGGCTACGCCCCAGAAGCCGTGAGCGGGCTGACCGAGTGGATGCTCACCAAGGGCGGCCTGCGACGGGTCGAGCTGCGTGCCAACCTCGACAACACCGCCTCCCTCCGGGTCGCCGAGAAAGCGGGCTTCACCCGCGAAGGCGTGCTGCGCGGCGCGGGCTTCGAGGACGACGGGCCGCACGACCTGGTCGTCTTCGGCCTGCTCTCCCGCGACATCATCATGGGGCCGCCCACCATGAACGGCCGCGGCTTCGGCACCGGCGTCCGCCTTGAGAGCGAACGCCTCATCCTGCGCCCCTTCACCGGCACCGACGCCAGGGACGTCTTCGACGCCGTCGACGGCGACCCCGAGATCCACCGCTGGATGCCCTGGGCCGAGGGGTACGACCTCCAGCGCTCGTACGACTGGTGCACCAGGTTCGCTCACAGCGACTCCGTGAACGGCCTTCAGTTCGCCATCGAGCCCAAGGCGGGAGGTCGCCTCGCAGGGTCGGCGGGCGTGCAGCGGGCCGACTGGGAGCGCGGGGACGTCGAGGTCGGCTACTGGATCTCGCCGTGGGCACGGCGCCAGGGCTTCGCCTCCGAGGCGACGCGTGCGGTGACCACGTTCCTCATGATGCGGGGCTTCCACCGCGTCACCCTGCTCGCCGCCGTCGGCAACGTCGCGAGCCAGGCCGTCGCGCGCAAGGCCGGGTTCGTCGAGGAGGGAGTGCTCCGGCGGGCACTGCCCGTGTCCGGGGGGATCTCCGACGCCGTGCTGTTCAGTTTGCTCAAGGGCGAGACGGTCTGAGGTAAGGCCGGAGGCCACACCCCCTCGCATGGCGGCCCGCCGACCCAGATCACGATGAACGGTCGGTCTTGTCTTGACCAAATGCTCCGCAAAGCGATGTCCATGGATTGACAGATTCGGATATCCTCTCGGCCCGACCAACATATCCGCAGGTCAAAGTATCGGAGATCCACATGAAGCCGCCGCTCCTTCTCATAGGGCACGGCGCCCACGATGACACCGGTGCAGCAGAGTTCGGCCGTTTCGTCCACCGGCTGCGGTGCCGACTCGACCAGTTAGTGGCGGATGTGTCAGGTGGGTTCGTCGCCAAGGGACGCCCGTCACTGAGCGACTCCGTCGCCTCCCTGGTCGCCCGGGGTCACCATCGCCTGGTGGCCATTCCCCTCACGCTCGGCGACAGCGAGGACGTCCCCGCCGCCATCGCGAGGGCGCGCGTGGCCCATCCCATCCTCACCTGCGACCGGGGCCGGGCTCTCGGCGCCTCGCCCCAGGTGCTCGCGCTGATGGCCGAGCGACTCGCCGACGCGCTCGCCGAGATGCCCCGCCTCGCGTCGGTCTCCATGACCGAAGAGCACGGCGAGGCGCCGTGGGAGCCGGTGACGCCCGCCGAGACCGCCGTCGTGCTGGTCGGCCACGGGTCATCCGACACCGGGGCGAACGCCGAGGTGCACCGGGTCTCGCGGCTGTTCTGGGAGACGCATGCCCCCGAGCTGCTGACCGTCGAGACCGCCTACGTCGCCGACGCCCCGCCGAGCGTCGCCCAGGGCATCGAGCGCTGCCGCCGCCTCGGCGCCAAGCGGGTCGTCGTACTCCCTTACCTGCTGTTCGCCGGGGGCGTGCTCGAACGCATCTGGGCCGAGGCCCTCGCCTACGCCGCCGGGCACATCGACCTCGACGTGCGCTGCGCGGAGGTGATCGGCGACTGCGAGGGGCTCGCCGACCTGATCATCGAGCGGTACGAAGAGGTGCTGGAGGCGACCGACGCCTCCCTGCGCCGGCCCGGCCCCGACGTGGCGGACTCCGAGGACGAGATCCTCGGCGCCGCCGACCTGTGGCCGCTGGAGGACGCCGAGGAGCGCGTTCTGGGCATTGCGGAACCACTGGTTTCCGGCCAGGCTGGGGACGAACTTCTCGAAAGGGTGGGCGAGCAGTTGTCTCTGGACGGTATCGGGTCCCTGGACGGGAGCGGGCAGGACGTCCGCGTCGGGTCCCTTGACGAGGGCGGGCAGGACGTCCGCGAGGGCGCTCAGGGTGTCCGCGTCGGGTCCCCGCAGGAAGGCGGTCAGGATGTCGTCCGCGTGGGCCGGCCCGCCGTGCGAATGCTCCCCCTCGACGAGGCCGCGATGGTCGACGGGCTGGTCTGACCGATGAGCATGGAGATCCTCCGGCAGACCCTAGCGGCGATCCGGCCGGCCGGCCGTCAGGCCATGGCCGACGCGCGGGCACACCAGGACCGCCTGACCAAGCCGCGTGGCGCGCTCGGCGTGCTGGAGGAGGTCGCGGTCCGCCTCGCCGGCGTCGCGGGCGCCTGCCCGCCGCCGCTTCCCACGCCCGCCGCCCTGGCCATCTTCGCCGCCGACCACGGCGTGCACGCCCAGGGGGTCAGCCCCTGGCCGCAGGAGGTCACCACCCAGATGGTGACGAACTTCCTCGCGGGCGGCGCCGTGGCCAACGCCTTCGCCGCGCAGGTCGGCACGTCGGTGACCGTGGTCGACGTCGGCGTCGCCTCCGACCTTCCCGAGGCGCCCGGGTTGCTCTCCCGCAAGGTCGCGTACGGCACGGCCGACCTGTCACGCGGCCCGGCCATGACCATCGACCAGGCCGTGGCGGCCATCGAGGTGGGCGTGTCCGTGGCCCGCGACCTGACCGGCGCCGGCGCGGCCTGCCTGATCACCGGTGACATGGGCATCGCGAACACCACCGCGTCGGCCGCTCTCATCTGCGCCTTCACGGGCGCCGACGCGGCCGGGACCACCGGCAGGGGCACCGGCGCCGACGCCGCCACCCTCAGCCGCAAGATCGAGATCGTCCGCCGCGGCCTGGAGATCAACGGTATCCCCCCCACCCCGCCGACCCGGCCGGCCGAGGGCGTCCCGCCCGCCGAGCTCGGCTCGCCGCCGGGGGCCGTGGACTCCGCTGGGCAGGGTTCGCCGTCCGGTGTCGTGGTTTCCGGCGAGCGGGACGCTCCGTCCGGTGTCGTGGATTCCGGGGGGCGGGGCACTCCGTCCGGTTCCGTGGACGAGGCGCTGCGCAGGCTGGCGGCGGTGGGCGGGCTGGAGCACGCCGCGATCGCCGGGTTCGTCCTCGGCGCCGCCGCGGCAGGCGTGCCGGTCATCCTCGACGGGGTCATCGCCGGGTCGGCGGCGCTGGTCGCCGCCGCGCTGGCACCCGACGCCGTCGACTACTGCGTGGCGGGGCACCGCTCGGCCGAGCCAGGGCACGCCATCGCCCTCGACCACCTCGGCCTCCGCCCCCTGGTCGACCTGGAGCTCCGGCTCGGCGAGGGTACGGGGGCCCTGCTCGCGTACCCGCTGGTGAGCGCGGCCGTACGTGTCATGCACGACGTGGCGACCTTCGACTCCGCAGGGGTAACCGACAAGGACGCCCAGACCACCCTCGACGCCATCTAGCACCTCCCGAAACCGGGTGCCGGGCGTCTCTCCGGGGCATGTGGGTCGACGATCACTTGTGCGGTGCATCATTCATGAAATGGGGTTAAATGGTGACATTCCGCTACGGAGCATGATTGGATCCTGATGCGCTACGGCCCCATGTTCGGTCCCGACATCACCTTCCTCGGTGTGGAGCGCTGCGACCTGGGCGATCCGGCCAGCTTCGCGGGAGCGGACGTCGTGATCGTCGGAGCCCCCTTCGACGGGGGCACCAGCAACAGGCCGGGCGCGCGGTTCGGCCCGATGGCCCTGCGGCAGGCCTGCTACCTGCCCCACGACGGTTCCCGGCCGAGCATGGCCCTGCGCGTGGACGCCCTGCGGGATCTCAAGGTCCTGGACGCCGGTGACGTCGAGTGCTACTCCGGCGACATCGAAGGCTCGATCAGGAACATCGAGGAGGCCGTCTACACGATCTCCGCTTCCGGGGCGATCCCGCTCGTCCTCGGGGGCGACCACACCGTCGCGCTGCCCGACGCCCGCGGCGTGGCCCGTCACCACGGGTTCGGACGGGTGTCGATGATCCACTTCGACGCCCACGCGGACACCGGCGACATCGAGTTCGGCCACCTGTACGGGCACGGCCAGCCGATGCGGCGGCTCATCGAGTCCGAGGCGATCCGCGGGGACAGGTTCCTGCAGATCGGCCTGCGTGGCTACTGGCCGGGTCCGAAGACCCTCGGCTGGATGGCCCAGCAGGAGATGCGCTCGTACGAGATGACCGAGATCGTCGAGCGCGGCCTCACCGAATGCCTGACCGAGGCATTCGCCATCGCCACCGACGAGTGCGACGGCGTGTACCTCTCCGTCGACATCGACGTGTGCGACCCCGCTCACGCCCCGGGCACGGGCACCCCAGAGCCCGGCGGCCTGTCCGCGCGGCAGCTTCTCGACTCGGTACGGCGCATCTGTTACGAGCTGCCGGTGGTCGGTCTGGAAGTGGTCGAGGTCGCCCCGCCGTACGACCATGCGGAGATCACCGCCTACCTCGGGAACCGTGTGATCCTTGAGGCCCTGTCGGCGATCGCGCGCAAGCGCGAGGTGGAGGCGGGGGGCGAGCCGTGGGATCCGCGCAAGCCCCTTCTGGAAGGAAGGCTGGCTGCGCCTCCCACGGCGGAGGGCCTGTAGGTTTACTTCACGGACAACGGGTTTTGCCTCTTCCCGGGAAAGGGAACACCGTCCCATGTCGTCCCCCTACCTGCTCGGACTTCGGCTCAACGGCAGGCGCGTGCTCGTCGTCGGCGGCGGGCGCGTGGCCCAGCGCAGGGTGCCAACCCTGCTCGACGCGGGTGCGTCGGTCACCCTCGTGTCCCCGAGCGTGACCCCGGCCCTCGACGACCTCATCGCCGACGGCCTGATCACGTGGGAGCGCCGGCGCTACCAGGTCGGTGACTGCGACGGCTCATGGCTGGTCCAGGCGTGCACCGACAGCCGGTCCGTCAACGCGGCCATCGCCGCCGAGGCCGAGGCCAAGCGCATCTGGTGCGTACGCGCCGACGACCGCGACGCCTCCGCCGCCTGGACGCCCGCCAGCGGACGGGTCGACGAGATCAGCGTGGCCGTGACCGCCGGAGGCGACCCGCGCCGCGCGGCCGGCATCCGCGACGCCGTAGTGAGCGCCCTGCGCGACGGCACGGTCGACGCCCGCCGCAACCGCTCCAAGCCGGTCGGCGTCGCGCTGGTCGGCGGCGGCCCCGGCGACCCCGGCCTGATCACCGTACGAGGGCGGCAGCTGCTGGCCCAGGCCGACGTGGTCGTGGCCGACCGCCTCGCGCCCCGGGCGCTGCTGGACGAGCTCGCGCCCGACGTCGAGCTGATCGACGCCGCCAAGATCCCATACGGCCGCTACCTCGCCCAGGAGAAGATCAACGAGCTGCTGATCGAGCACGCGCGGCAGGGCAGGTTCGTCGTGCGGCTGAAGGGGGGCGACCCCTTCGTCTTCGGCAGGGGCGGCGAAGAGGCGCTCGCGTGCGCTCGCGCCGGCATCCCCGTCGTGGTCGTGCCCGGGGTCACGAGCGCGGTGGCCGTGCCCGCCGCGGCCGGGGTGCCGGTGACCCACCGGGGAGTCAGCCAGGAGTTCCACGTCATCTCCGTTCACGTGGCGCCGGACGATCCGAAATCAACTGTTGACTGGGCGGGACTGGCGAGATCACCGGGAACCCTGGTACTTCTGATGGCTGTTGAACGAATAGCCATGATCGCTGACACACTCATGCGAGACGGACGTTCGCCGGAAACCCCCGTGATGGTGGTACAGGACGGTACTCTTCCGACCCAGCGAGCTCTGTATGCCAGCCTCTCCACGGTGGCGGAGCGCGTGATCGCCGCTGGGACGCGGCCGCCGGCGATCGTGGTCGTCGGTGACGTCGTCAGGGTCGGCCAGGAGATCGAGATGGTTCGAGCGGAGCGGGTTCCGTGAAATCGACTGCGAAGAAGACGGAGTGCGCCGATGAGCACACCGAGCAGTCAGGTGACGCGGTGATCGAGGGGAGGGACAGCGTCCCCGAGACCCCGGAGGAGCAGACGATAACGTTCCAGGCGATCAGTGCCGGCGACGACGACCCCCGTCACGCCGGAATCCCCGCGAAGCGCGCCCCGGCCGCCTCCGGCCACAAGCCCGCCTCCACCGACGACGCGGTTACGGGTGACCGGGGCACAACCGACGCTGTTAAGGATGACCAGGGCACAAACGAGGACAACGCCGCGACCGGTGACGGGGCCGCGACCGAGGACAACGCCGCGACGGCTGGCGACGGCGCGATCATTGAAGGGCATGTCGGCGCTCGTTCGTCCGACGAGCGCGACGCGCGGTCCGGCGACGCGCGACTCGATGACGAGCGATCGGGTGGCGGGCTTGTGAACGACGCCGGGCCCGGTCCGGCCGCGTTCGATGTGTTCGCCCCGGTCAAGGCACAGGCCGCTCAGGTGACGACCGGGGACGGCGGCACGGGTGAGGCCGCCCCCGGTTGGCCCGCGTTCGACGCTTTCGCCCCGGTGAAGGCGGTGCCGGAGGCCGTCACCGCCGAGGCGCGGGACCTTTCCTCCACTCCGGGGACCGTTTCCGCCGACCCGCTTGACCTCTTACCCGCGCAGAAGGACTTCTCCGACAGTGAGGACATCTCACGCAAGACGGAAGATGCTTCCGCCGCGAAGTCCGACATCTGGGCCGTACAGCAGGACATCCCACCCGCGCCGGAGGACGTCCCACCCGCGCCGGAGGACGTCCCACCCGCGCCGGGGGACGTCTCCGCCGGCGCCGAGGACGTCCCGTCCGTCCCGGAGGGCCTTTCCGCTGGTCCCGAGGACGTCTCAGCCGTACAGCGGGACGTCTCAGCCGATACTGAAGACGTCTCACCCGGTCAGGAGGACGTCTCCGCCGACCTTGAGGACGTCTCGGCCGACGCCGAGGACGTCCTGCCCGTCCCAGAAGACGTCCCCTTCGACCCGTTCAGGGAGACACGGCCGCAGAGCGCCCACACTGAGGCGCGAGCGAGCCACGGCGACACCGGGACCGGGTCGCGCGGTGTGTGGGAGCCTGCCGGGTCCGTCCAGGCGGCCGACGCAGACGGCTCCGATGAGGGCAACGACGGGGACGAGCTCCATGACGGCGACGGCGCTGACGGCAGTGAGCGCCATGACAGCAGTAACAGCAGTGACACCGCTAACGGCAACGAAGGCGGCGAAGACGGCGAAGACGACGAAGACGACGACGGCTTCCAGGTGTCGGAGCGCGTGCGGGAGGTGCCGCTGCCCAAGCCCGTCTCGCGAGCTCTGACGTCCGCGCTCTCCGGCCTGAGGGACAGCGTCACCGGGCTGCGGCTCGGCCTCGACGTGCCCGGGGTCGAGGAGGCGCGCAAGGCCCAGGTCGAGATCCTCGCGCAGATCGAGGACTACGTGATCCCGCGCGTGCACATGAGCACCGCGCCCGCTCTGATCGCCGTCGTCGGCTCCACGGGGGCGGGCAAGTCGACCCTGGTCAACACCCTCGCCGCCGCGAAGGTCAGCTCCACGGGAGTGCGCCGTCCCACCACAGGCACGCCCGTACTGGCCTGCCACCCCGACGACCGCGAGTGGTTCGCCAAGGGCGACGTGCTCGGCGGCATGATCCGCGTCGACAGGCCGGCCACCGACGGGTCTCTCGACACGCTCGTGCTCGCCTCGACCGAGCGGCTTCCCCAGGGTGTGGCCCTGCTCGACACCCCGGACATCGACTCGGTGGTGGAGACCCACCACGAGGTCGCCCACCGCATGCTCGACGCCGCCGACCTGTGGGTGTTCGTCACCACCGCGACCCGCTACGCCGACGCTCCCGCGTGGAGCCTGCTGCGCCTCGCCAAGGAACGCGGCGCCCGCCTGGCCATCGTGCTCTCGCGCGTGCCGGTGAGATCCCGAGAAGTGATCGACAAGCACTTCTCCCGGATGCTCCAGGAGTACGGTCTCGGCGACGTCGAGCGGTTCGTCATCAACGAGGCGACGGTGACCGCGGGGCGCCTTCCCGAGGAGGAGGTCGCCGACCTGCGCATGTGGCTGACCGAGTTTTCGGTCGACGACCAGCGGCGCTCGCAGGCCATCCAGGCGACCCTCGACGGCGTCCTGAACAGCTTCCGCGGCCGCGTCCCCGCTCTGGCACGGCACCTGGAGGCCCAGGTCGCCTTCCGGGCGGAACTCCGGACCGACGTGGACGCCGCTTACATGGGCGCGCTGGCGGAGATCGACGAGGCCACGACCGACGGATCGCTGCTGCGCGGTGAGGTTCTCGCCCGCTGGCAGGACTTCGCGGGCTCCGGCGACCTGATGAAGACCCTGCACCTGCGCCGCCCCGGCCGCATGGCCACCAAGACGAGCCAGCAGGCTCCGGCGCGGCTGCGCGCCTTCAAGTCGGCGCTCCGCTCCGGGCTCGAATCCGTGATCGTCTCCGCGGGGCAGCGGGCCGCCGAGGAGGTCGTCGTCAGGTGGCGCCAGCGCGACGGCGTCGGCGACCGCCTCGCCGCCGCTCCCGGCCTCGGGCGCCCATCGGACGAGTTCGTGCGCCGGGTCGGCCGTACGATCGGAGCCTGGCAGGAACACGTCGTGGCGCTGATCCATTCGGGCGGCGTCACCAAGCGGTCGGTGGCCAAGCTGGTCGCCTTCGACGAGGAGTCGCTCTCGCTGGTCTTCATGATCGGGCTGCTCGGCTACGGAAGCTCTGACGTCGCGACCTCCTCCGGCACGGGCACCCTTCCCGAGCGCCTGCTGCGAGGGGTTCTCGGCGCCGAGTCGCTGCGCGGCATCGGCACCAGGGCGCGCAGCGACCTGCGAGCCCGCATCAGCGTGCTCTTCGACGAGGAGACGCTGCGATACGTCCAGGTGCTCGACGAGGCGGGGATCCCCGACGAGGCCGCCGCCAAGCGGCTCTACCAGGCAACGTACAACCTTGAGGTCGCCCGATGAGTGTCAGCGCCGTGCGTGCCGGGACGACGGACACGCGGAACGAGTTGGGCCACCGGCTCTCGGCACTCGCGAGGCTCGTGGAGCTCGGCCCCGGAAGGGTCGACCCCGCGTTGATCGCCGAGGCCGGGCAGCTGCTGCTCCGCGCGGGTGACCGTCTCAAGCTCTCCGGCGACCACACCGTGGTCGCCCTCGCCGGTGGCACGGGGAGCGGCAAGTCCTCCCTGTTCAACCGCATCTCCGGGCTTGAGCTGTCTCCTACGGGCGTACGCCGGCCGACGACCGCGCGCACCCACGCGTGCGTCTGGGGGCTGGACGGCGCCGGGCCGCTCCTCGACTGGCTCCAGATCCAGTGGCGGCACCGCTTCGCCCGTGCCAGCGCCCTGGATAGGGGAGAGAGCCAGCTCCACGGCCTGATCCTGCTCGACCTGCCCGACCACGACTCGATCAGGGCCATCACCGACCACGAGGCCGACCGGCTGATCCAGGTGGCCGACCTGATCGTGTGGGTGCTCGACCCCCAGAAGTACGCCGACGCGGCCACGCACAACAAGTATGTCGCGGAACTGGCCGGGCACGAGGCGATCACCGTGTTCGCGCTCAACCAGGCCGACCGGCTCGCCCCCGAGGAGCTGGCCGAGTGCGTCGTCGACCTGTCCGACCTGCTGAAGCGGGAGGGCGTCCAGCACCCGCGCATCGTCCCAACCTCGGCGACCACGGGCAGGGGCGTGAACAGCCTCAAGAGCGTGCTGGCCGAGTCCGTCTCCAACCGGCGGGCCGCCGTGCGGCGTCTGGAGGCCGATCTCGACCGCATCATGGTCAAGCTGACCAAGGTGATGCCCGCGCCCGAGGCCATGGCGGTGCAGCCCACCGTCGACCTCGCCAGGCAGGAAGGGCTCACCGACTCCCTGTGCGACGCGGTCGGCGTACCGGCCGTGGGGGAGGCGATGGAGAACGTCTACGGTGTGCGCTCCGTCGACTGGGTGGGCTGGCCGTACGCCCGATGGGCCTCACGGCTGCGGCCCGACCCCATGAACAGCCTTCGCCTCGGCAACGTGCGTGACGAGATCAAGGCCGTGACCGCGGCATCGGTCAGCGCCCAGCCCGCCGAGGTGGAGAACGCCGTTCAGACGCTGGCCGACGGGCTGAGCTCCGGGATGCCGGAGGCCTGGCGGAACGGCGTCCGCGACGCCGCGCGTTCCCAGCTGAACAAGCTGCCCCAGGTCATTTCTGGAGAGCTGAGCGAGATCGCCCCGCGCCTCGACCGGGTGCCCGGATGGTGGTGGCTGCTGAAGATCTGGCAGTACCTCCTGGTCGTGCTGTTCGCCGCAGGAGTCGGCTGGGCGGGGGCGATCCTGCTGTACGGGGTCTTCAAGGTCGGCCGCGAGCCTTCCGACCTGCTGGGTGACGTCTCGGCCCTGCCGTGGCTGGGGTTGATGATGGTCAGCGTGCTCGGGCTGGGCCTGCTTTCTGCCATCTCCAGTCGCAACTTCGTGGTGCTGGGCGCCGGCAAGGAACGCGACCATCTCGAACGGGAGATGCGCCGGCGGATCTCCGCGGTGTCCAAGGACATGGTCATCAAGCCGGTGGAGCAGGAGCTCAGGCGCTACAACGACTTCTTCGCCGCCCTCACCGCCGGCCGCCGCTAACCCACGCCCCTGACCTCAACCGGTACGACCCATCGGTGCCAGGACCACGACAGCGGGGCACCGGCCGCAGCCGGGTTTTCCACAGGGCGGCCGTGCGGCGGGGCGGGAAGTCCACAGAACGCCGCTCGGCGGTCATGGCGGGGCACTGGACCGACAAGCTGACTTCCATGTCGGCGGAGACCGTCCGCCGGCCCGCCATGGGAGGCACGATGAACGACATCTACATCACGCTGAACGGCAACGTCGCCGCCGACCCCCGGCAGTACCACTTCGATGACGGCACCCGTGTCACATCGCTGCGGCTCGCCTCGACGCGACGCGTGTTCGACAAGGCGTCCCAGTCATGGCACGACGGCGAGACCACCTTCTACGCCGTCCGGTGCTATCGGGTCCTGGCCGAAAACGTCGCCCAGTCGATCAAGATCGGGCAGCCGATCGTCGTCCACGGCAAGCTGCGCATCCGGTCGTACGAGCGTGACGGCGAGCGCCGGTTCCTCGCCGAGGTCGAGGCCACATCGGTCGGGCACGACCTGAGGCGTGGCGTCAGCCGCTTCGAGAAGGCCCAGCGCGGACCCTCGACACCCGCTTTCGACAACGTCGCGCGAGAGCGACTCGCCTCCAGCACCCGAGATTGGGAGCTCGTCGGCCCGATCAGCGAGGCCGATGGCTCGGGGTCGGCCCTCACGGGGGCAGACGAAGTCGATCTCTCGCTCAGCGGATCAGCTGAGGGCGGTGATTCCCCGCTCACCCGCGGGGAGAGCGGGGGCGACGTGGCGGAAGATCCGGCCGACACGGAGCCGTGGGCCGATGGCGAGGCCGTCGGACGTCTCGCCGCCTGAGCTCCCATGCCACGAGACGCGTCGGCTGCGCCCTCCACGCACAGCGCGGCCGATGCACCCACCACCTACCCGGCAGCCGGAGGCCTTGATCCATTGAGGCACTGGTTCGAGGCGCGGTGATCCAGCACGTCGGCTTACGCGTCTTTGGCCCGCGTTCGACGGTTGGACGCGTGAGCCTATGAAGCCTGGTCTGCGTCGGGTGGTCGCGCAATCGGGTCCGACCCCCGAGCCGGGCGGGGCGGGTGGCGCCTTGGGCCGGGCGGCGTGGGTTGCACCGCGTTGGGCCAGGTGGGCGGTGGCGCGTGGGCCGGGTCGTCAAGTGGGATGGCGGCGCGTGGGGCCGGGTAGGGCGGCGGCGTGGGGCGGAGTGGGCCTGGTGGGATGGCGCCCCGTTGGTCGGGTGGGGTGGCGGGAGGCGGCGCGTGGGGCCGGGTGGGGGGTGGGGCGGGGGGCCGGGTGGGGTGGGGCGGGTGGTTGTGATGCGCGTCGGGTGGGCCAAGGCTCGTGCCGGAGAGGTCGACCTGCGGTGTCTGAGGTGGGTCGAGCTAGCACGCGGACGCCTTGGAAGGCGGACGCTTGAACAAGGACGCCTTGGAATGCGGACGCTTATAAGGACCCCTTGAATGCGGACGCCTTGAATTAGGTGTCCGTGCGTCCGAATCAGGTCCAGATGATGCCTCGCACCATGGCTGCTCCTTTCCGCAGGGGGCCGCTCAACAGGGAGCGGTCACGTCATGGCCAACGGACGGAGATGGCCGCAGAGCACAACGTAGCGGTTCCCATCGCGAGCCGCACACTCCGCGACTATTGTGTTACACATCGTGAGACGTAGAGTCGAGACAGCGAACCCGTCCCGATGGAAGCGTGCGTTGGGGGATGTGATGACAGCGTCCGGTGAAATCTCGGTCGAGCCACGCGGCGGCATGCTCTCACTAGCCGACCGCTGGCCGTTGCTGGCACAGCCCGCCGTCCTGGTCGTCTATCTGTGCGCCACCGTGGGGCTCGCCCTCTCCGCGGCGGGCTTCCTCGCCACGCAGACCGAGTTCCGCTGGTCGGAGCTCCTGACGTTCGTGGCGCTGATGGCATGTGGAGCGGTCTGCATCGAGGCGACCCGTCGTCTCGGCATGCCGGCCGGTGTGTCCCGCGACCTGCTCTCCGCGTGGTGGCTCCCGGTCGCCTTACTGCTTCCGCCGGTCTACGCCCTGCTGGCACCCCTGCCCCTGCAGTTCCTGCTGCAGATCCGGGTCAGGGCGACGGTGGTCTACAGGCGCGTGTTCAGCGCGGCGGCGATCGGTCTCGCGGCCGGCGCCGCCTCCGTGATCTTCCACTCGCTCGTGCGAGATCCGACGGGCCGGTCGTTCGGGTCGGGCGGACCGATGGCGCTCGCCGTGGGGTGCGCGGTGCTGTTCACCGTGCTCAACACCGCCTTGATCGCCGTCGCGCTCCACATGGCCGACCCCGACACCCGCTGGCGCGACGTCCTGTGGGACCGAGAGAGGGTCCTCCTCGACGTCGTCGAGCTGTGCCTCGGTGTGCTGGTCGCCATCGCGTGCGGGCTCAGCCCCGTACTGCTGGTGCTGACGCTCCCGCCGGTGGTGCTCCTTCAGCGCAGTCTGCTCCACGCCCAGCTCAAGGCCGCCGCCCGCACCGACGCCAAGACCGGGTTGCTCAACGCCACGGCATGGCAGCGGGAGGCCGACACCGAGATCGTCCGGGCTCGTCGCACGGGGGAGACCCTGGCCCTCCTGATCGTCGACATCGACCACTTCAAGCGGGTCAACGACACCTACGGCCACCTGGTCGGCGACCAGGTCCTGGCGGGTGTCGCCACCGCCCTCCGCAGCCAGCTCCGTGACTACGACGTCGTCGGCAGGTTCGGGGGCGAGGAGTTCGTGGTGCTGCTGCCGCGCGCCGACGTCACCGAGGCTCGCCGGGTCGCCGAGCGCCTGCGCTCCCGCGTCGGCCGCATGGCCATCCCCGTGGACGAGGCGATGATCACGGTGACGATCTCCGCCGGAGTCGCGATCATGAGCGTTCACGGTGACGACCTGATCGAGTTGCTCGCCGCGGCCGACCTGGCTCTCTACCGTGCCAAGGAGCTCGGCCGCGACCGCATCTGCCTCCCGGTCGCTCCGGTGCCCGGCCCTCGTGCGCGAGCGGACAACTCCGACGGCGCTATCCCCTAGTCTTAGGAGCATGCCCGAGTACATCTATACGATGCAGCGCGTGCGCAAGGCGCATGGCGACAAGGTCGTCCTCGACGACGTCACGCTGCATTTCCTGCCCGGAGCCAAGATTGGTGTGCTGGGCCCCAATGGCACTGGTAAGTCAACGCTTCTCAAGATGATGGCCGGCCTGGAGCAGCCGTCCAACGGTGACGCCCGGCTCATGCCCGGCTTCACGGTCGGCATGCTGCAGCAGGAGCCCCCGCTCAACGAGTCCAAGACCGTGCTCGGCAACGTCCAGGAGGGGGTCGCCGAGACCCTCGCCATGCGCGCCCGCTTCGAAGAGATCGCCGAGCTGATGGCGACCGACTACAGCGACGAGCTGCTCGCCGAGATGGGCAAGCTGCAGGACGCGCTCGACCACCGCAACGGGTGGGATGTCGACAGCCAGCTCGAACAGGCGATGGACGCCCTCCGCTGCCCGCCGCCGGACGCCGACGTGACCAAGCTGTCGGGTGGTGAGCGCCGCCGGGTGGCGCTCTGCAAGCTGCTGCTGGAGCAGCCCGACCTCCTGCTGCTCGACGAGCCCACCAACCACCTCGACGCCGAGAGCGTCCAGTGGCTGGAGCAGCACCTGGAGAAGTACCCCGGCACCGTCCTCGCCGTCACCCACGACCGCTACTTCCTCGACAGGGTGGCGACGTGGATCCTGGAGCTCGACCGGGGCCGCTGCTACCCCTACGAGGGCAACTACTCCACCTACCTGGAGCAGAAGGCGGCCCGTCTCAAGGTCGAGGGCCAGAAGGACGCCAAGCGCAAGAAGCGCCTGGAGGAGGAGCTCGAGTGGGTGCGCTCCAACGCGCGGGCCCGCCAGACCAAGAGCCGGGCGCGTCTGCAGCGCTACGAGGAGATGGCCGCCGAGGCCGACAAGTTCCGCAAGCTCGACTTCGAAGAGATCCAGATCCCGCCGGGGCCCCGTCTCGGCACCACGGTCATCCGGTCCACCGGCCTCACCAAGGGGTTCGGCGACCGGCTGCTCATGGAGGACCTCTCCTTCGACCTGCCCCGCAACGGCATCGTCGGCATCATCGGTCCCAACGGCGTGGGCAAGACCACCCTGTTCCGTATGATCATGAGCGCCGAGACGCCCGACACCGGTGACATCACGATCGGCGAGACCGTCAAGATCTCGTACGTCGACCAGGGCCGGGGCAACATCGATCCGGCGAAGAACGTCTGGCAGGTCGTCTCCGACGGGCTCGACCACATCAAGGTCGGTCACGTCGAGATGCCCTCCCGGGCCTATATCGCGGCGTTCGGCTTCAAGGGTCCCGACCAGCAGAAGCCCGCGGGCGTCCTGTCCGGTGGAGAGCGCAACCGGCTCAACCTCGCTCTCACGCTCAAGCAGGGCGGCAACGTCCTCCTGCTCGACGAGCCGACCAACGACCTCGACACCGAGACGCTGTCCAGTCTTGAGAACGCCCTGCTGGAGTTCCCGGGTTGTGCGGTGATCACCTCGCACGACCGGTGGTTCCTCGACCGCATCGCCACTCACATCCTCGCGTGGGAGGGCGGCTCGAACTGGTTCTGGTTCGAGGGCAACTTCGCCGACTACGAGAAGAACAAGATCGATCGGCTCGGGGCCGACGCGGCACGTCCGCACCGCGTGACCTACCGCAAGCTCACGCGCGACTGATCGGGAACCTCGATGGGGCGGGCACGCCGACCTGCCCGCCCCATTCGCCCGTCCCCGGCAGTGGCTAGCCGGCCCGCAGCCAGACGGCCGTGTCCGGAGCCAGGGACACCTCGTCCGGCTCCCCGCTGGAGATCAGGATCCCGCCGTGGGGCGGCAGCGGTACGGGCTGCCCGCCGCAGTTGATCACGCAGACCAGCTCGCCGCGTGAGAAGGCGAGCGCGTCGCCGGAGGCGTCGAGCCAGGTGACGGAGCCGGGCAGTGACCCCCGCAGCGACCGGCGCAGCGCCAGCGCCCGGCGGTAGAACGACAGCGTGGAGCCGGGGTCGCCGGCCTGGTGCTCGGCGGTCAGCGGCGCCCACGCCGCGGGCTGGGGAAGCCAGGGTCGTGTGCCCTCCGGGGAGAACCCGAACGGCTCGGCGGCGCCGGACCACGGGATCGGCACGCGGCACCCGTCACGCCCCCGGAGCTCGCCCTTGGAGCGCTTGAAGATCGGGTCCTGCCGCGCCTCCGGGGGAAGATCCTTCACCTCCGGAAGGCCCAGTTCCTCTCCCTGGTACAGATAGGCCGATCCGGGCAGCGCGAGCATCGTCAGCAGGGCGGCGCGAGCGCGCGCGAGCCCGGCGTCCGGATCCAGGGAGCCCTCGCCGTAGCGGGTGACGTGGCGGACGACGTCATGGTTGGAGAGCACCCACGTGGGCGCCGTGACGGCGGCCAGCGTGTCATCGATGATCTTGCGGAACGCCGTCGCGGACCACGGGGCCTCCAGCCAGGCGAAGTTGAAGCTCTGGTGCAGCTCGTCGGGCCGGACGTACAGGGCGAGGTCCTCGGGGGTGTCGGTCCACACCTCTCCCACGGCGGCGCGGTCCCCGGGGTAGGAGTCGAGGACCTTCCGCCACTCGCGGTAGACCTCGTGGACCTCCGGCTGGCTCCAGATGGGCGACCGGGACATGAACCCCTCACCCGAGGGCGGAACGTCGGCGAGATCGGCATCCTTGTAGAGGCCCATCGCGACGTCGATGCGGAACCCGTCGACGCCCCGGTCGAGCCAGAACCGCAGGACGTCCAGGAATTCCTCGTGGACCTCCGGGTTGCGCCAGTTGAAGTCCGGCTGCTCGGGCGCGAACAGGTGGAGGTACCACTGACCGTCGGGCAGGCGGTTCCAGGCGGGCCCGCTGAACACCGAGGTCCAGTTGTTGGGCGGCGCCTCGCCGTCCCGGAAGATGTAACGGTCGCGCTCGGGGCTGCCCGGCGGAGAGGCCAGGGCCGCCTGGAACCACGGATGGGCCGACGAGCTGTGGTTGGGAACGATGTCGACGATCAGCCGAAGGCCGTGGGAGTCGGCGTCGGCGACCAAAGCGTCGAAGTCGGCGAGCGTGCCGAAGAGCGGCTCGACGCCACGGTAGTCGGCGACGTCGTACCCGCCGTCGGCCATGGGGGAGGGTTGGAAGGGGGTCAGCCAGACCGCGTCCACGCCCAGCTCCGCTAGGTAGGGCAGGCGGGAACGGATCCCCTGGAGGTCGCCGACGCCGTCTCCCGAGGCGTCGGCGAAGCTGCGAACGTAGATCTCGTAAACGACGGCATCACGCCACCAAGGGGAGCTATTCACATTTCCTTGGCTGCCCCCTGATCCGGGGACTTATGCGTTCACGAGGCTCTGGGCCGCGTACTGCAGGTAGGTCCAGAGCTTGGTCTCCAGCTCCTCGGGCAACTCCAGCGACTCGACGGCGTCACGCATGTGCTTCAGCCACGCGTCGCGCTCGGCCTCGCCGATGACGAACGGCGCGTGCCGCATGCGCAGCCGGGGGTGGCCACGCCGCAGGCCGTAGGTGTTCGGGCCACCCCAGTACTGGATGAGGAACATGCGCAGCCGTTCCTCGGCCCCGTGAAGATCCTCCTCGGGGTAGAGCGGGCGCAGCAGGGGATCCTCCGCCACGCCCTGGTAGAAGCGGTGTACGAGGCGCTCGAAGGCCTCGGAGCCGCCCACGGCGTCGTAGAGGGACAGGGATTCCGGAGGAGTAGCGGACACGTTCCCAGCCTACTCAGACCCCGGCGAGGGCGACGCCCGCCCGGTCGAGCGCCGACTTGACCCGCAGGCGCAGTTCCCTGGCCACCTCGGCCTGGTGCGCGGGGACCGTCTTCACGGTGATCCTGAAGATCATCGCCTTGTCGGAGATCTGCTCCAGGCCGTACACCTCGGGCTCCTCGACCATCGCGACGTCCCGGAATTCTGGGTCCTCCCAGATGTCCTCCGCGACCTTCTTGAGCAGGTCGCGGATGCCCGAGATGTCGGCGTCGTAGGCCACGGGGACGTCCACCAGAGCCCGGGACCAGCCCTGCGACTCGTTGCCGATGCGGGTGATGGTGCCGTTGCGGACGTACCAGACCCGGCCGTCGGCGTCCCGCAGGCGGGTGATGCGCAGGGTGACGGCCTCGACGGTGCCGACGGCCGCTCCGGTGTCGATCAGGTCGCCCACGCCGTACTGGTCCTCCATCAGCATGAACATGCCGGCGATGAAGTCCTTGACGAGCTCCTGGGCGCCGAAGCCCACGGCCACGCCGAGGATGCCGACGCTGGTCAGGACGGGGGTGAGGTCCATGCCGAAGCGCCCGAGGATCATCAGCACGGCCGTACCGAAGATGATCACGGAGATGAGGCTGCTGAGCACGGAGCCAAGGGTCTCGGCCCGCTGGCGGCGGCGCTCGCTGAGCACGGCCGAGGTGCCGTCGAAGATCGTGACGGTCCTGACGCGGAGACGCTCGGGCATCACCCCGTCGGCGGCCCTCCGGATCACCCGGCCGATCAGCCGGTGCAGGATCGCGCGCACGATGAGGGCGGCCACCACGATGAGGACCAGGCTGATCACCCAGGCCACCGGTGACGCCCAGCCCGCGGGGAGCACGTTGGACAGCGTCACGCACAGCACGTCGTCTCTGCCGCCGGTGCCGCCGCACGTCGCCATCACGGCGTTGGCGGCCTGGTCGGCGAGATCGGCCAGGCCGGTGGGGGTCGGCGAGGGCGAGGGATCTAGGACGGACAGGAACACTCGGTGATCCCCTTCGGATCGGGTCGGCCGGCGGAATCAATTATCGGTACTTGACCTAGACGGAACGGTACTTGACCAAACTGAGTTCGCCGACCGACCCGGCCGCCGTCACGTTACGCCGGGGAAGACGGGAGTGCCCGGGCCCGGGGCCGCGGAGGGCGGGCCCGGACACCCCGGTGGCGTGCGGCCCGGTGCGGGACACGCACCCGGAAGCGTGTCCCGCACCGTTTCCGATCGGGGAGGTCCCCGATCACCATCGGACCCGGAAGAGAACCAGGACCGGTGGCTGTTCGTGTGCGGAGCCGACGGGGTGACCAGCGCCCGGACGGTCGTGTCTCCACGACCCCGAGCGCTCCGCACCGGTCACCCCGCCGGTTCCGAAGAGCCGCGGTGGACACGGGTGGACATGATGACTGCGCTGCACCATGTCCGGTACTCGTGCCTTACTCGCTCACCGCGGCCAGCACTCGGGCGACCTTGGTCGCCGCTCCCGCCGGATCGTCGACCTGGTGCATGCGCTCGCCCCATGACCACCAGTAGTAGGCGGGGGTCGCCTGCGGCCGGCACGTGACGTTCTCGGCGAGGCTGGTGGCATTCGGGTTGATCACGCGGACGAACACCCGCCCTGACTGTGTGTGCACCACCCGGGCGAGCAGCCCCCGAGCGTCGAGCTCGTTGACCAGTCGTTCCAAGTGTTGGAAGCCGTCGTCCACTTCGAGCCTTCCTCTAGTCCGATTCGGCGGCGATGATGCCGGTGAATCGGGGCTGGTTGGCCAAATCTGACTCACCTCGGCCGACGCGGTCAACGAACGTCAGGGGTCTTCCGGGTAAGCGGATATTTCAAGTGGGTTGAAAGAACGCCCCCGGCGGGGGACGATTCTATGCCAGCAGCTCCAATAGTCCATTCACGTCTCGTCTTAACTGGTCCATCATTCTCAATAGACGTAGCGTAGCGCGAGCGCCATGCTACGTCGGCGCAGGTGGGACCGGTCGGAACATGACCAGGACGAGCCGCTGGCCACGAGAGAGGGTCCGGTATGTCCGGCAGACAGCACAAGGAAACGGAGTTAGCTCGGCGAACCCGGGCGCGTGGCCTGGCGGTTGGGCGGAGTACTCCCCGAATCGCCGAAGAGATTTTTGAAGAGTGTACTCCGCATTTCGGGACAACTCGAATCAAATCTCACCGTCTCGCCCATGGCATCGCCCTTGCTGACGTCATCGAACAGGTGCGCGCCTTGTTCGAGCGAGACGGCAAACCGGCACCCGGTATCGGGGAAACGCTTTTGAGCGCTTACGAGAGCGGACTGAAGCGTCCCGGCCCCGAGTACCTCCACTACCTGTGTTCCGTCTACCGGGTCGAACCGCCCGCCCTCGGATACGACGGCCCGTGCATCTGTGGCCACGGCCACCGGATGCCGGGTGTCGTGCGGGGCGGCCTCCAAGAGGTCAAAGCCGACAATTCCCCCGAGTCGCGCGAGCTGTGGATCAAGCCGCCCAGCGACCCCTCTGTGGACGGGGGTGAGGAGGAGGACGAGAACGTGTTACGTAGGACGCTGCTGCAACTGATCGCGGGTAACACCGTGATGCTGAACGAGTCGGTGCTCGGTGCCGCCGACAGCATCCGAAGGCGCATGGACGAGACCCTGGTGTCGACCACTGTTTCCCCCGCCATGCTCGATCACTGGGAAGAGGCCGCGGCCTCTTTCGGCCGGCAGTACATGAACACCCCGCCGTTGCGGCAACTGTGCGACGTGCTCCTGGAGTTCAGCACGGTCCGCCAGGCGATGGAGCGCCACCAGCCGATGGATCTCCAGGAGCGCCTCTGCGCGCTCGCCGCCCGGCTCTCGGGGCTCGCCGGGATCATCATGATCGATCTCGGTGACCAGCGGATGGCCCGCTCGTTCTTCCGCACGTCCCGCTCCGCCGCCGACGAGACCGGCGACCGCGCGCTGCGTGCCTGGGTCACGGCCCGCGAGGCCCTCGTGCCCCTGTTCTACGGCGACCCGCGCGAGGCCCTGAACCTCGCGAAGAAGAGCCGCGACATGGCCGGGCAGACGCCGTGCGCGGCCAAGGCCATGGCCCCGGTCGTGGAGGCCCGCGCGCTTTCCATGCTCGCGAACTCCGGGGGCAAGAAGGACGTGGTCGACCAGGCCAAGCGGGCGCTGTCACGGGCGCGGGCCGCGTTCGCCCAGATGACCCCCGCCCAGCAGGAGGACACGGTCTTCGGCTACACCGAGCGCCAGCTCTACTTCCACCAGGGCGACGCGCTCACCCGGCTCGGTCAGACCATCGAGGCCGACCTGATCCTCGAACAGGCGCTGGAGAAGTACGAAGGCGACCTGCTCGACCAGACGCTCATCCGGTTCGACCAGGCCCAGTGCAGGCTGCTGGAGGGCGACGGCGACGAGGCGCTGCGCATGGGCCTTGAAGCGGTGAGGCAGGTCGGAGGGGATTTCCGCACGGACATCATCACGCGCCGCGCAGACGCCCTGGTCAAGGCGATCCAGGCGAAATGCGGCGACATCACCGGTCTCCAGGAGTTCACGAAGCTCCTGGCCAAGCCGGCCTCCTCGGTTCCTGACCCGGGGGCCGATGCATGACGCTCCTGCTCAGGCGGTATCGCTGGTCGGATCGGGAAGCCGTCTGGGAGCTGCACCGCACGTGCCTCGCGCAGGTCGGTATCACCGACGGCGACGGGGTCTACTACGAGGACGACATCCCGCGGATCAACCAGATCTACCTCGCCGACCGGGGGGAGTTCCTGGTCGGCGAGGTAGAGGGTTCCGGCATCGTGGCCATGGGCGGGTTACGGCGCGTCGACGACGAGACGGCCGAGATGTGCCGCCTGAGGGTCCATCCGGACTTCCAGCGGCGGGGGTTCGGCACCTTGATCATCGATGCCCTTGAGGCGGCCGCGACCAAACTCGGCTACCGCGGGCTGCGCGGGGACACGACCCTGGCGCAGGGCGCCGCTCTGGAGCTCTATCGCAAGTACGGCTGGCGCGAAGTACGCAGGGAGGACAGAGGGGGGCTTGTCGTTGTTTACGGGGAGAAACAGCTAGTCAACCAACCATCGTCGCAACTCCTCCGTTAGGTCCTAAATTTCCCCGCTATGTGGTGCAATCGACGTTTGACGCTTGCGGTTTATCGATTTGTCCGAATAATAAGGTCTTTGTAGCTGAAGACCTGAGGAGGCAAAGCGATGAAGAAGATCATCGTCCGCAAGCCTGGCGTGGTACACCTGACCGGTACCGCGAGTGCGATCCACAAGGGGTGAGTGTCCGCCCTGACCACCTTTGGGTCTATGGAGGGCGTTCGGAGGACCGCCTGAACGTCCTCGCCGGGCTGGGCCTTGCCTCCTGGCCGGCTCCCGTCTTCGACGCTCACCGTCGACTCCGGGGGCCGTACACCTTCGGTGGAGCCCTTCTGTGCGCCCTGGTCCCCGAGGCGTTGAAGCGCTCCCCTGACGTCGTCGCGGAGCACGACATCGAGATCAGATCGGCGGCACCCGATCTTCGCGATCGGGTGCCCGCCCGCCGCGAAACCCTCGACGCCCGTCTTTCCGAGGACGAGCGCATCCTCGTGCCCGCGCCCCGCCGCACTCTGCGGATTGCCAATGGAATCACCGAATTCGTCCGTGACTGCGGGGTGGCGCCCGGTGCTGTCGCCGTCGACAACGTTGATGAGGCCGACGAGACCGATCGCGAACTCCTCGCCACGCTTCTCCGCCGTTTCGACCCCTCGGGTTTGACAATTGTGGTGCTCTCCAGTAAAGCGCCATCTGATTCCTTTCGTGGCCGGATTCTAAAGGCCGAATTATCGACTTCGGGAGAACCGGAAAACCTGACGTCCCGTTATGTCGCTTCCGACGGCACCCTCGACGACCCTCAGGCGCTCGCCGCGTACCACGAGTTGCCCCCCGCGGAGCGGGCCCGGCTGCACGACCTGCGGGCCGGAGAGCTGGCCGCCACGGGGGAGGCGCACTGGTCGTTCGGCGCCATCCCCTACCACCGGGAGCACGGAAGCGACCCTTCGGGCGCCGGTGTCGAAGCGCTCTGGACCGCGCTCGACCACTGCATGCGGGAGGGGTTCTTGGAGGCGGCGGCCGACTTCGGCCTGCGCGGCCTGCGCCTGGCCGCTCCTGACGCGCGCCGATGGTGGAACCTCATCCAGGGCACGGCGACGGCTCTGGCCGGGCTGGGGCGCAGGGACGAGGCCCGTGAGCTGTACGAGCGGGCCCGGCGCACCAGCGTGGACGCGGAGGTCCACTCGGCCTCGGCGTACGGGACGGCCATGCTGGACGCGCGCCACCCGGATCCCGCCAGGCGCGACCTCGGTCGGGCCCAGGGCTGGATCAACGAGGCCATCGCCATCTCCGGCCTGCTGCCCGACCGTTCCGTCCGCGCCTTCAAGCTGGGCTTCGACCTCAACGGCAAAGCACTCATCGAGATGCGCGGCGGACACGCCGACAGGGCGCTCACCCTTGTGGAGTCGGCGATCGAGCTCGCGGACGCCGACCTTCCGCCGGGGCGGCACCTGATCCACCGCATGGTCCTGCGGGCGAACCGCGCGCAGCTCCTCGGAGTGCTCGGACATCCCGGGGAGGCGCTGGCCGACCTGAACGCCGCCATCGCGATCGACCCGACCTATCCCGACTACCACCTGGACCGGGGCAACCTGCTCTTCCAGATGGGACGGCCGGACGCGGCGCTCGCCGACTACGAGATGGCGCTGCGGCTGAGCCCCCCGCTCCCCGAGGGGCACTACAACCGCGCCCAGCTCCTGCTCGCCATGGGGGACCTCGAAGCGGCCAAGGCCGACCTCGACCGCGTGCTGGAGCTCGATCCGGGCTACCTGGACGCCTACATCAACCGGGCCGGCCTGCTCGTGCAGTTCGGCCTCGACGAGCAGGCCCGGGCAGACGTGGACGCGGGCCTGGCCCTCGCCCCCGGCAACCCTCACCTGTCGTGCCTGCTCGGCCAGCTGGAGACCTCCGCGGGGCGCTACGAGGAGGCGAGGGCCGCGTTCGAGGTGGCGATCTCCGGGGCCCCCGGCCTCGCGCCGGCCTGGGCCAGCCGCGCGAGCCTGAGGTACGAGAAGGGCGACCTCCAGGGAGCCGTGGCGGACCTCACGCACGCGATAGAGCTGGAGGAGGACGCGGCCCTCTACTTCAACCGGGCGACCGCGCTCAGGGGCCTCGGCAGGCTCACCGAGGCCCTGGACGACCTCAACCGCGCCCATGCCCTTGATCCCGAGGACCCGGACGTCGTCAAGGCCCTCCACGAGGCGACCTGAGCTCACTCCTGGAGAAGTAGGGCGATCACCTCGATCATCGCGGGCGGCTCGACCGGGTCGGGAAGTGACGCCAGCTCGGCCGGGGACAGCCACGCGTGACCGAGGTAGGTGTCCCGCTCCTCGCCGGTGAGCGTCGCGGGGACGACCTCGGGGGTCCCGGCGAAGCGGGCGAGGTAGAACGGCTCGACCTTCACGTAGTGGACGCCGAGCCAGTGGTAGTCCCGCTCGACCGGCACCCACATGTCGATCACCGCCTCGCCGGGCAGGCCGGTCTCCTCGTACAGCTCCCGGCGCGCGGCAGAAAGCGGGGTCTCGCCGGGGTCGAGGCCGCCGCCCGGCGGCTCCCAGAAGACCCTGCCGCTGACGAGATCGCGCCAGTGCATGAGAAGGATCCGGCCCTGGCCGTCCACGCAGACCACCCGGGCGGCGGGCCGGTCACTGATCGTCGTCACCGGCAGGCCTACGCCTCGGGCTCACCGGGTTTCTTCGGGGGCTCGGGGGGCTCGGGGGGCTCCGGGCTGAGGGAGGCGTCGGGCTCGTCGAAGCCTTCCGGCCAGGTGTTGGCGCCGACGATCCGCCAGAACTCGTCGGGGCGGCGAGCGGCCTGGCGCATGCTCTGTTCCTGCAGTTCGGCGGCGATGACGCGCTGCTCCTCGTAGGCGCCCTTCATCGCGTCGAGCCACTCCACCGGGTCGATCCCCGCCTCCTCGGCCGACCTGAGCGCCATGTCGGCGTACTGCTCCGGGGTGGCGTTGAACCTCCAGCCGGTCAGCTCCGTCAGCTGCTCGTCGGTGAGCTCGCCGCGCTGCCAGGCGATCGCCTCCGCCAGGTGCTCCGCCACGAAGACGGCGTTGACGTACCCAGGGAGCATCGCGGCGAGCGCGACCGCCGCTCGCTTCTCCTCCGGTGACAATGTGTCCCACTTGAGCACCCGCCGGCTCCTCTCCGCTCGTCCGGGCGCCACTGTACTTCCCGTGCTCGTACGTCCCGTCGGAGCACCGCCGTGGGGGATGGTGGTCAGTCGGAGACCACGAGATCGGTCAGGTCCACATGCTGGGAGAGCTCGGTGACATCCGTGTAGTAGGCCACGTACTCGTGCCCTCTGCGCACCCGCAGCCAGGGTTGGTTGCCGAGGACGAGCGCCTCGACCTCAAATCCTCTGCTGTCCACCCATTTCACGTCATAGAGGCTATGAAGCGGCAGGTCAACAGGGGGCAACAGGCGCAAATGCATTGCGTCTTCGTACCGTCGTGCGACCGTAATGCGTCGCCGGACGATCACGTCCACCCGGTGATCACACCACGGGGACGGCCCCGGCGCCCGGACGGCAGCGAAGTGGCCCGCCCAACCTGGGGAAGGAGGGATCGCGAGGACGCCAGGGAGCGGTAACCTGCCTCAACGCGAGCGAAGGGGTGAGTAGTCGGTGAGTTCCGAATACGTGCTGACCTTGTCCTGCCCGGACAGGCCCGGCGTGGTCGCGGCCGTCTCCGGCCTGCTGGCCGCACGGGGCTGCAACATCACCGAGAGCCAGCAGTTCGGCGACGCGGTCGAGGGGCGCTTCTTCATGCGCGTGCAGTTCACCGCCGCCCTCCCCGAGGACGAGCTTCGCGGGGCCCTCACCGCGCTCGCCCCCGAGTTCGCCATGGAGCTCCGGCTGCACGACCTCGCCGTCAGGCCGAGGGTGCTCGTGATGGTGAGCAAGCTCGGCCACTGCCTCAACGATCTCCTCTACCGGATGCGCTCGGGGCTGCTGGAGATCGACATCGTGGCCGTCGTCTCCAACCACCCCGACCTGCGACCCCTCACCCAGTCGTACGGCATCGACTACCACCACCTGCCGGTGACGCAGGAGACCAAGCCCCGTCAGGAGGCCGAGGTCCTCACGCTGGTGGAGCACTATCGCGCCGACCTGGTGGTGCTGGCCCGCTACATGCAGGTGCTCTCGGAAGATCTGTGCTCCAAGCTGTCCGGCAAGGTGATCAACATCCACCACTCGTTCCTGCCGTCCTTCAAGGGCGCCAAGCCGTACCACCAGGCGCACTCACGCGGCGTGAAGCTGATCGGCGCGACCGCGCACTATGTCACGGCCGACCTCGACGAGGGCCCGATCATCGAGCAGGAGGTGGCCAGGGTGAACCACACCCACTCTCCCGAGGACCTGGCCGCCATGGGCCGCGACGTGGAGCGTCTGGCGCTGTCCAGGGCCGTGCGATGGCACGCCGAGCAGCGCGTGCTGCTCGACGGCCACAAGACGGTCGTCTTCCCCCGCTAGGCCGCCGGAGCCGGGCCGCCGGTCCCTGAGGCCAAGTCCGTCATGCCCTTGCTGCGCGATCTCAGCGGGGTGTGGGGGTTCAGTCGGCGAGGCCGGTGTGCCGGGCGAGGAACGCGAGCTGGTCGGCCATGAGCTCGACCGAGCGGCTGACCGCGCGGGCCCCGTGGCCGACCTCGCTCTCGTTGCGCAGCAGGATGGGCCGGTCGTCGGCCGCCTGCGCGTGCTGGAGCGCGGCGCACATCTTCCATGCGTGCAAAGGATGCACCCGGGTGTCGGAGCCGAAGACCATGAACAGCGTCGCGGGGTACTCGACGCCCTCGCGGACGTGGTGGTACGGGGAGTAGTCCCACAGCCAGGCGAACTCCTCGGGAACGTCGGCCGAGCCGTACTCGACGTTCCAGGTGGCGCCGAGGCCGTACTTCTCGTACCGGATCATGTCGAGGAGCGGCGCCGAGCAGGCCACCGCGGCGTACAGCTCGGGCCGCTGGGTGAGGGCGGCCCCGACCAGCAGGCCGCCGTTCGACCCTCCGGAGATCGCGAGCTGGGCGGGCGTGGTGACGCCGGTGGAGATCAGGTGCTCGGCCGCGGCGTGCAGGTCGTCGAAGACGTTCTGCTTGCCGGCGAGCATGCCCGCCCGGTGCCACTCCTCGCCCTGCTCGCCGCCGCCGCGCAGCTGCGCGACCGCGTAGACACCGCCGGCCTCCACCCACGAAAGGATCGCGGAGGAGAACCCCGGGGTCATGGACACGCCGAAGCCGCCGTAGCCGTAAAGGATCGTCGGCCGGGGGCCGGTGCCCGGACGGGACACCACGATCATGTGGACCTCGGTGCCGTCGGCGGAGCGATAGACGACCTGCTCGGTGTTCACCTCGGGGACCTCGACGGCGCCGGGCGAGGCCGCCCAGAGCGTGGTCTCGCCGGTGCGGGCGTCGTAGCGCTGGATGCTCGCCGGGGTGGTGTTGTCGGTGTAGCCGAACCAGGCCTCGTGGCCGCCCTCGGGCCGCTCGGTGATGCCGCCGATCGTGCCGAGCCCGGGGGTCGGCACCTCGCCGATCTTCTCTCCGCTGGCCAGGTCGTGGACGGAGATCTCGCTGATGGCGTGCCGTGTCCAGCCCACGAGCATCACGGGCCGGTCGAGGTCGTCGAGGATCGCGAAGTCGGACAGCACCGCCTCGGGGTCCTCGGGGATGAGGTCGCGCCAGCCGTCGTACCCGGGGTGGTCGGGGGAGGCGACGCAGACGCGGGCGCGCGGGGCGTCGCGGTCGGTGAAGACGTACAGCCGCCCGTCACGGCCGAACAGGAGCCCGGTCTGAGCGTCCACATCCTCCTGGACGGTGACCAGCCGCGGGGCCTCAAGGGAGGAGGCGGACAGATCGGCGATCCACAGGTCGTTGCGCGGAGCCGTGCCGCGGGAGGCGGAGATCGTGAGCCACCGGCCGTCCTTGGAGACCGAGACGCCGTAGTAGTTGGTCTTCTCCAGCCCCTCGCCGAAGACCATGACGTCCTGCTCGGCGGGCGCGCCGACGCGGTGGAGGTAGACGCGGCGGTGGTACTGGTCTTCGCCGTCGGGCACCTCGCTCGCGGGGAGCCTGCGCACGTAGTAGAACGCCTCGCCGCCGGGCAGCCAGGCGATGGGGGAGTAGCGGCACCGGTCGATCGGACCGTCGAGCCGCTCGCCGCTCACGACGTCGATCACGTGGAGCTGGGACTCCTCGTCGCCGCCCACCGAGATCTGGTAGGCGAGCTGACGGCCCTCCTTGTCGGGCTGCCAGGAGTCGATGGTGGTCAGCCCTGAGGAGTCCATGCCCATGGGGTCGAGGAGCACCTGCTCTACACCGTCGGCACCGACGGTGTAGAGCACGGCGTGCTCCTGGTCGGGGGTGCGGCGCATGAAGAAGTGCCGGTCTCCCCGCCACGCCGGAGCGCCGACCGTGCCCGAGCGCACCAGCTCGGCGATGCGGGCGTGGAAGCCCTCTCGCACCTGTGACGCGGCCATCGCCTTGGTGAACAGCTCGCCCTGCGCGTCGAGCCATTCCTTCACCGCGGGCTGCTCGGAGTCTTCCAGCCAGCGGTACGGGTCGGGCACCGGCGTGCCGTGGTAGTCGTCCACCACGTCGTCGCGGCGTGCGTTCGGGTAAGGCTCTCGCGTCATGTAGGCGAGCTTATGGCACCCCCGTTACCCGTCGTGGTACATCGTTTTGGGAAGCCCTTCGCTTGTGGCGGAAGCGGCAGATCATCATGGTTCGGGAGTGATCTTTGCCTAATAGGTTTGCTAAGTGGGGTGAACCGGACATAAACCGGAAGGCGGGGTCCGGAAGACACGACCGTTAATTGGGGTGGCGGGAGAGTCGACCGAAAGGCCACACTTGCTGAAGGGCGGTGCCGTGGAACCCATCCGCTGGGCCGTCCGGCGGAGGTCCACGTGACGGAAGCATCTGGAGCCCAAGACGACGGGCCGCAAATCGGGGTGTGCCGCGGCGCATCCCCCTCTTCGGACCGCACGGCGGGAGAGGCCCGCTGATGCGCCAGGTCCTGCTACTCAACGCCACTTTCGAACCGCTCACCACCCTCAACCTGCATCGGGCCGTCGTGCTGGTGATCAGGGAGAAGGCGGACGTCGTGCACCGTGACGGCCGGGGCGCGGTGCTGCGCTCGGCCTCGTGCACGCTGGACGTGCCCTCGGTCATCCGGCTACGGCGCTACGTCCGCATCCCATACCGGTCACGCATCCCGCTGACCAGGGCCGCGCTCATGCGCAGGGACGACTACCGTTGCGCCTACTGTGGCCAGCGCGCCGAGACCATCGACCACGTGCTGCCCCGCTCCCGAGGCGGGCTGCACACCTGGGAGAACTGCGTCGCCTCCTGCATGCCCTGCAACCACCGCAAGGCGGACCGGCTGCTGGAGGAGATCGGGTGGTCGCTGCGCGTCACCCCGGTGGTGCCGCATGGCGTCCACTGGCGCCTCATCGGCGCCCAGTTCGACGGCGACCCCCAATGGGCGCCCTACCTGGTGGAAACCGCCGCCTGACCCCCGCCTCCGGGGCTGGACACCCCCCCGCACCGATCCTCGGGCGGGGTTTCCTCCTCCGACGACCTCGACCCGAGGGTCCCGGCACGTCGTACCCTGATGGCATGCCGCGTTACGACTACCGCTGCCGGGCCTGCGGATCCACGTTCGAGCTCTCCCGGCCCATGTCCGCCTCCAGCGAGGCCGCCCTCTGCCCGGAGGGGCACGAGGACACCGTGAAGCTCCTGTCCACGGTCGCCGTCACGGGCGGCGCCTCGGCGCCCCGCCCCAGTGGTGGCGGCGGTGGTTGCTGCGGCGGTGGTTGCTGCGGCTGACCGAGCGAGCACCCCGCCCCGAGCCTGAGCGGCCGGCGACCCCGAGCCTGAACGGCCGACGACCGGCACCGAGAGCCGGTCGTCGGGTGATGGGTCGGCCTTGACGTGGAAGCCGAGTCGGTCAGGCGGACCGGCGATTGGTCGCGTGGGTGGGAGTGCGGGTGGTGGGGCGGTCGGGGGCCTTCCTTCGCTGGAAGGGAAGGTAGCGCTCCGCGCGGTGAGGACGAGCGGGCACCAGCGTGGGCTCGACCGCCACGATGCGGTCGAACCGGAAGGCGCGGATGCCGGCCTTGGTGCGGCACCACCCCACCAGATACCAGTGATCGCGGTGGACGAGGCAGGTGACCGGCTCGACGTCACGGGACGTGACCCGCCCGCCGGCGTCGCGGTAGTGGAGCCGCACCACCTGCCGGCCGGTCACGGCGCCCGCTATCGTGCGGGCACGCCTCGCCACGTCGGGCGGCAGCGGCGTGGTTAGGGTGTCGAGGGTCTCGGCGATGACGTCGTCGCCGAAGTCGAGGTTTTCGAACACGTTGCGCAGGCCCCGGCGGGCGGTGACGGCCTGTGGGCCCTCCCCCAGATGGGCCAGGGACAGGGCGAGAGCGGCGATTTCGGCGGTCGTCAGGAGCGGGGTGGTGACGTTGGCCATACAAGAAGACTACCCGCCGCCACCGACATTTTTCGAACACCGGGTCTTGGAGCGGTCGACTCCGAGGCGAGTGTTCGTTACCTCGGAGTGACGACTTACTGTCCCTCCGGAACGCCGCCGCGACCGGCGAACGGCCGCCCCACGGGGGGCGCGGAGAGCCGGGCGAGCCGGCCGTCCCACCGGGGCAGGCAGAGCGGGCCGTCCCACCACGCGCGGATGGCCGGCCGCCCTACGGGGCGAGCCGGCCGTCGACGCTGAGAGAATGCCCGCCCTCCCGATGGGCAGTGGAGAGCGGGTGGTACGGCTCGTGCGGAGCCGTACCACCTGGTGATCAGCGGGAGAGCTGGGACAGGTCGCGAGAGGCGCCGGTGGAGGCGGAGGTCGTCAGCGCGGCGTAGGCCTGCAGGGCGGCGCTGACCTGCCGGTCGCGGTCACGGGGACGATAGCGGCCGAGGTCGGCCAGCAGTCGCTCGCGGCGGGCGGCGAGGTCGGCCTCGGAGACCTTGAGCTCGATGCCGCGACCGGGGATGTCGATCTCGATCAGGTCGCCGTCCTCGACCAGGGCGATGACGCCGCCCTCGGCCGCCTCGGGGGAGGCGTGCCCGATCGAGAGGCCCGAGGTGCCGCCGGAGAACCGGCCGTCGGTGACCAGAGCGCACGCCTTGCCGAGACCCTTGCCCTTGAGGAAGCTCGTGGGGTAGAGCATCTCCTGCATGCCCGGACCGCCCTTGGGGCCCTCGTAGCGGATGACCACGACGTCGCCGGCCGAGACCCTGTTGCCGAGGATGCCCTCGACCGCGTCCTCCTGCGACTCGAACACCACGGCCGGGCCGCTGAACCTCCACACCGACTCGTCGACGCCCGCCGTCTTGACGATGCAACCCTCGGGCGCGATGTTGCCGTAGAGCACGGCCAGGCCGCCGTCACGGGTGTAGGCGTGCGCGATGTCACGGACGCAGCCCTCGGCGCGGTCGAGGTCGAGCGACTCCCACTGCGCGTTCTGGGAGTAGGCCTTGACCGTACGGACGTTGCCGGGCGCGGCGTGCCAGAGCTCCAGCGCCTCCTCGGTCACGCCGGGAGACTTGGGGTCCCACGCGTTGACGAACTCGGTGAGCGAGGCCGCGTGGACGCTGTGGGTGTCGCGGTTGAGCAGCCCCGCCCGGTCGAGCTCGCCGAGGATCGCGGGGATGCCGCCCGCCCGGTGGACGTCCTCCACGTGGTACTTCGACGTGGCGGGCGCCACCTTGCACAGGCACGGCACGCGCAGGGAGACCTCGTTGATCTCCTTGAGCCCGAAGTCGACACCGGCCTCACGGGCCGCCGCCAGCAGGTGGAGGATGGTGTTCGTCGAGCCGCCCATGGCCACGTCGAGCGCCATGGCGTTCTCGAAGGCGTCGCGGGTGGCGATGCTGCGCGGCAGCACCGACTCGTCGTCGTGCTCGTAGTAGCGCTTGGTGATCTCGACGATCTTGCGCCCGGCCTTCTCGAACAGCGCCTTACGGGCACTGTGGGTGGCCAGCGTGGTGCCGTTGCCAGGAAGCCCGAGGCCGATCGCCTCGGCGAGGCAGTTCATCGAGTTGGCGGTGAACATGCCGCTGCAGGAGCCGCACGTCGGGCAGGCCGCCTCCTCCATTTCGAGCAGCTCGGCGTCGGAGACGCTCTCGTCGGCCGCCGCGACCATGGGGTCGATCAGGTCGAGCTTGCGGCCCGACGTGGTCTTGCCGGCCTCCATGGGACCGCCGGAGACGAAGAGGGTGGGGATGTTGAGCCGGAACGCGGCCAGCAGCATGCCGGGCGTGATCTTGTCGCAGTTGGAGACACAGATCAACGCGTCGGCGCAGTGGGCGTTGACCATGTACTCGACCGCGTCGGCGATCAGCTCGCGGGAGGGCAGCGAGTAGAGCATGCCGCCGTGGCCCATGGCGATGCCGTCGTCGACGGCGATGGTGTTGAACTCGCGCGGGATGCCCCCCGCCTCGCGGACGCCGCCCGCCACCACCTCGGCCACCTCGCGAAGGTGGACGTGACCGGGGACGAACTGGGTGAAGCTGTTGGCCACCGCGATGATCGGCTTGCCGAAGTCCTCGCCGGCTACCCCCGTGGCGCGGAGGAGGGCGCGAGCCCCGACCATGTTCCTGCCATGAGTGACCGTACGAGACCTGAGGGCCGGCATGACCGTTCTCCCATCCGACGACGCTGAGTCTTCAAATGGTACGGCCACCGCCCGTCTGGCGAGACCAGCGGTCCACAGGCTGGACAGGCCGGCGGACGGGAACCGGAGCGCGCCGGCGGGACGTACAAGATCCTTCGGGATTCCCGGGGGCAGTGGTGGACGGTGACGGGAACCCCGAAGGACCCTCTGGTGGTCAGCTCTCGGGGTAGCGGGCCGGGAGGACCTGCTCAGCGGCGGCGTAGATCTCCTCGACCTCGTCGCTGGTCAAGGAGCGTTCCCGGTTGGTGATCCACTTGCTCACGCGGCTGCCGTCGAAGACGTCGACCTCGCGGATGTTGAGGATCTTCCACGGGATCGCCGGGCCGTAGATCGCGAGGGACGGCACCACGCTGACCTCACGGCCGAGCTCCCTGGTGATCAGCTCGCTCGCCTGGGACGCCTCCCAGCGCGCCTCGTCGAGGCGCGGCTTCTGGTTGAACGGCCCGTGGAACAGCTTGCGGTGCGACTGAACGCGCACCGGGAGCCGCTTGTCCCATTTCTCGGAGTCGACGGCGTACACCCCCGTCGGGCCGACGACCAGGTGGTCGATCTGGGCGTCGCTATCGGGGATGGCGCGCGCGTGCAGCGTGAGGTAGCCGTTTCTTTCTAGCTTCCTCAGCTGGGCTTCGGTGCGCCGCTCGGCGGCCGAGGCGCGGCGCCAGGGCGCGACCGTTGAGGCCGTACGCGCACGGTAGACGGTGTCGGCGATCGCGGCGATGATCGCCGCGACCAGGCCGAGCCGCCAGCTCCACATCGGGATGCCGACGACCAGACCCGCACCGGCGGCGATCAGGGCACGCACCCGCAGATGCTGATATCTGGGCTGCTGAAGCAGTCCGAGCAGCGACGCGCGCTGAATCGGCGCGTATGTCGCCTCAGGAGCTGGGGGCCGAGATTTCGGCTCCGAGGGACGCTCACTCACCCATATGGGTGACGTATTGTGACCGTCATCAGGTTCTAGACCGGAATCCACGTAACTCACGGTAGTTGACGCCCAAGGGCATGCCTAGTGTTGGCTAGTTCACATTTTTGTGGCCGTCTCTTCCCGCATTGTAAGGCGAAAAGCCGGGTATCTAACTCTTTTCTCTCTAGATAACCGTTGCTCAAAGGCCCTACTGTGCGGAAGCGTGGCGCACATACACGATCTTACAGCCCTGGAGCAGGCGGCGGCCGTGCGATCCCTGGAGCTGTCTCCGGTGGAGATCACCAAGCACTATCTGGAGCGCGTCGAGCGGATCGATCCCGAGGTCGGAGCGTTCGTCACGCTGACCGCCGACCGGGCGCTCGACGAGGCGCGCAGGGCCGAGGCCCTCGCCCTGGAGGGCGGAGCCGATCTTCCCCCGCTGCTCGGAGTGCCCATCCCGATCAAGGACCTGAACCTCGTCAAGGACGTTCCCATCCACTTCGGCTCCTCCACCTACGAGGGCTTCGTCGCGCCCGTCGACGACAGCGTGGTCGAGCGGCTGCGGGACGCCGGCACGATCATGATCGGCAAGACCGCGACCCCCGAGTTCGGCCTTCCCTGCTACACCGAGACCTACGTGTCGCCCCCCTCCCGCACGCCCTGGGACCTCACCCGGTCGGCGGGAGGTTCGAGCGGGGGAGCGGCGGCCGCGGTCGCGGCCGGCCTGGCCCCCGCCGCGCACGGCAGCGACGGTGCGGGCTCCATCCGCATCCCCGCCTCCGTCTGCGGCCTGTACGGCATCAAGCCGACCCGGGGGCGCATCTCCTTCGCGCCGATCGTCCCCGACCTTGCGGGGCTGTCGACCAACGGGCCCATCGCGCGCACGGTGGCGGACGCCGCCGCGCTCCTTGAGGTCATGGCCCACAACCAGCCCGGCGACCTGTACGTCGCGCCGCCGTCGCCGGTCGGCTTCACCGAGGCGGTCACGCGCGAGCCGGGCCGCCTCAGGATCGGCAGGAACGCCACGCCCGTGGTGCCGGGCTCGGAGGTGCATCCGGACGTCCTTGAGGCCTACGAGAAGGCCTCGGCGCTGCTGGAGTCGCTCGGTCACGAGGTCGTCGACATGCCGCCGCCGTTCGACCCCTCCATCGTGAGCGAGTTCGAGAAGCTGTGGTTCTGCTTCTCCTGCATGCACCCGGTGGACCCCTCGCTGGAGCCGAAGCTGCGCCCCCTGACCAGGTGGCTGCGTGCGCGGGGCTTCGCGACCACGGCTCCGGAGTTCCTCCAGGCCCAGGCGACGCTGCAGACGGCGACGCGATTCGGCTTCCTGGTGATGAACGAGTACGACGCGGTCCTCAGCCCCACCGTGACCTTGCCGCCGGTGCCCGTCGGCTGGTTCGAGGACGTCGAGGACCCCGAGGAGACCTTCCACCGCATGGAGCGGTTCGCGCCGTTCGCCGCGATCTACAACGTCAGCGGCCAGCCCGCCGTCAACCTTCCCCTGCACTGGACCGATGAGGGCCTGCCGATCGGCGTGATGCTCGCCGGGCGGTTCGGCGACGAGGCCACGCTCATCTCGGTCTCGGCCCAGGTCGAGGCGGCGGTCGGCGGGTTCTGGGGCGATCGGCGGCCCGCCGTCTGGTGACCGGCGGTTTACGACGCGACGCCGCGCGCCACCGGGCCCTCGATCAGCTCGACCAGCCGGGCGGCGACGTCCGCCAGCAGCGTCGAGGGCTCGATCGTCGCGCCCGCGACCGCCGAGAACAGACTGGGCAGGCCCGGCAGGGGGAAACCGTCGTCGCGCGTGGCATGGTGACCGATGCCGTTCTTGTCGAGGTGCGCCCGGCTCCGGGCCCAGGCCTCGAGCACCTCCTCCGGCGAGGGCACGCCGAAACCGTGACCCACCGGCGCGGCGTGACGCAGCCGTACCAGCGGGGTGTCGGCGAACGCGAGCGCGACCTTGCACCGCAGGGCGAGGCTCTCGAGGGCCTCGGCGGCGATCCAGTCCATGGCCGTGCACGGCCTGCGGCACTTGGCGACGCACGTCGCCATCGCCCCGGCGAGCTGGCTGTGCTGGCGGTCGAAGTAGGCCCGCCAGCCCTCGGGCGGCTCGTGGGCGACCCGCAGCGTTCGCTCGGCCGCCGACCTCTCGCTCTTGGTGTGGTCGCACTCGCGGTCGCCGATCACGCCGAACCGGCTGCCCTCGGCGCGCAATCCCTCGGGCCAGCGCGCCGGGTCGCCGGCGTGCCCGAGCACCGGCTCGAAGGCCAGCAGCGGAAGATACTCGCCCGCGATGTGCAGGGCCGCCATCACCGAGCTGAGCTCGCGCCGCTCCCAGCGGACCTGGATGACCTCCAGCAGCAGCCCGTAGGCGGGCCTGAGGGAGGCGAGGGCGCCTCGCGGCTGCTCGCGGGGCGTCTGGGGCATGTGGCAGTCACGCGCGCGGCGTCTCAGGGCGCTGGGGACGGTCTTCGCGTCGACCTCGGCGGCGAAGTCCTCGGCGTCGAGCGTGAGCAGCCGCTGGCCGAACTCGCAGAGCGCCGGGATCAGCACGGCCTCCGGCACGACCTTGGGAGCCAGGGCTCCAAGATCGCCGAAGGCGTACCGCCGGGCGAGCTCGGTGAGAAGATCGAGGGGCGATTTCACCTGGTAACCCTCTCACGCGACCGGTGATCCGCCTTCCATGCGTGCCGCCGCGGTGAGGGCCAGGTCGACGAGCGCGTCCTCGGGCGGCGGGCCGGCGGGGGAGTGCACGTGGATCGCGAACGTGCCCTCGCTCGTCCGCGCCGAGACCACCCCCGGGTACAGCATGGCGCCGGTGCCCACCCCGGAGAGCTGGCGCCCCTCCACACGGGTCAGCAGGTGCCCGAGGACCATCAGGTAGCCGCCCCGCGCGCCGGACGCCGCGTGCACGTCCACGGTCACCGGGGTCCCGCCGGTCGTCTCGTAGCGGCACGACCGCACGGCCAGCCAGGGGGGCGTGGGCAGCGTCTCCCGGTACGGCCCGGCGGGGCCGACCGTGATGCCGAGCGCCCGTCGCAGGTCGCCGGGCGTGACCAGAGCGGCCGTACGGCCGTCCGCGCCCCCGCCGCCGGAGGCCGCACCCGCCGGGCCGCCGTGGTCGGTGCCCTCGCCGGACACCGCGAGCGCGCCGCCGCCCGTCCCCGCGGCCGGAGCCAGGGGGGAGCGGCGGAGGACCGGCACCTCGCCGAGGTTCTCGGGGACGTTGAGGAGCAACTCGCCGGTGTCGTCGTAGGAGGACGCGTCGCGGTGCCGCGAGCGGTCGAGGATCTCGATCTCGTGGATCCAGCCGAGCCTCCGCCCGACGCGCGCCCTGACCCGGTCGCCCTCGGCCAGCGGGCTCCACTTGGCCTCCTCGATGCCGAAGGCCTTGACGTCACGCAGGTGACCGTCGTCCAGCGCCACCCAGTAGGCGTACTTGGGCTGGTCGTTGCCGCTGGTGCCGACCTGGATCGCCCGCAGCCGTACGATCTGACCCTCCACCTCCGTCTTGGTGGTCAGGTCGGCGATGGCGAAGGCGATGGGCACCGCGGCCGCGACGGCGGCGCCCAGGTAGGCCACGGGCATGACCAGCGGCTCCGGCCAGCCGAGAACGGCGTGGGCGATGATGCCGAGCAACCAGAGCCAGAACCCGCTCGCGAGCCCGGCGACCAGGCCGCGCCCGATCGTGGGCCAGGGCGGACGGCCCCACATGATGCGCCGTGGATAGCGGACGTTGACGACGTGCCACATGCCGCCGTAGTCGGACCAGGCCCGTTTGTCGTCGGCGGGGACGCTGATCGGCAGGCTGGTCACCGCCCGTCTCGCCAGGCCGAGAGCGGCGGCGTAGGCGAGGTGCCGCCCCCAGATGGTGACGGCCGCGGCGGGCTGCTCGGCGAACCCCTGGTTGGCGGCCAGGTGGGCGCGCACCCCCATCCAGTAGCCCGCGACCCTGGCCCCCTCTGCCGTGCCGCGCTCGCCGTTCAGCCTTCCCAGCAGCGAGGTGAGCAGCGCGAAGCCGACGATGGCCGCCCCGAACCCCCCGTCCTTGTGGCCGGTGTCCGCCGTCGCGGCCACCGCGACGCCGAGGGCGAGGGCCGGCACCGCCGCGGCGACCGTGAGCAGTGCCGCCTGGGACCTGCTCCAGCGGGGCCGCGACAGGCCCTTCTCACGCGCCTCCACGATCACTTTCCTGCGGAAGCTCTTCCACCAGCGGCCGAGGTTCCTCGCGCCCTCGGCCAGTGCGCCGGTGGCCACGACCCCGTCGGTGGCGAGGGACCGCACATGGTCGTGGACCAGCTTCTCGTACGCCGTGAGCGCCGTGCGGGGCTCGCGGAGCCGCACGAGGGACAGCTCGGGGCCGATCTCCTCGATCTGGACCGCGCCCTTCGCGGCCAGGTCGAGCAGGGTCGCCGAGGCGGCCTCGTCGCACAGACGCCAGTTGCCGGTGATCAGGTCGACCAGCGCGGGCGACTCGTCGCGTAGCTCGCTGGTGGGCGGCCCCGGCTCGATGTCGGGGCTGCGCGTGGAGAAGGCCAGCGTCGCCAGCAGGAGCAGCCAGAGGCCGAGGGCGGCCACGACGACGAGTATGTAGATCATCGCAGGGGCGGGGTTAGAAGCGGACCTGGACCGGGCCGCGCTCCTCGCCCGGCGCCTGGAAGTACTCGCGCTGCTGGAATCCGGTCATGCCGGCCACGATGTTGGCGGGGACCGTCTGGATGCCGTTGTTGTAGGCGAGCACGGCGTCGTTGTAGTACTGCCGGGAGTAGGCGATGCGGTTCTCGCTGCTCGCGAGCTCCTCCTGCAGCGCGGCGAAGTTCTGGTTGGCCTTCAGGTCGGGGTAGGCCTCCGAGAGGGCGAACAGGTTCTTCAGGGCGCCCGAGAGCATGTTCTCCGCGGCGGCCTGGTCGTGCGGGCCCTGGGCCGACACCGCCTGCCGCCGGGCGGCGACCACCGCTTCGAGGGTCTGGCGCTCGTGGGAGGCGTACCCCTTCACGGTCTCGACGAGGTTCGGGATCAGATCGTGGCGGCGCTTGAGCTGCACGTCGATCTGCGCCCAGGCGTTGTCCACCGCCCCGCGCCTGCGGATCAGCCCGTTGTAGGTCGTGACGACGACGAAGATGAGGACGAGGGCGAGGATGCCGACGACGACGAGGGTGATCAAGGGGGGCCTCCCTGACGTACGGTGACAGCGCGCACAGTAGACCTGCCGTGGCCTGCTGTAAACGGATGCTGCCGGGTTCTGGCCCAATAGCACCGCGTGCTGGTTGCAACGCGCTTACAACGCCGTTGAAGCCGACCGGCCCGCCTGACGTCCAACCGGACTTGGACATCGGGCGGGCCGGGCCTCAAGGAGGGTGTTCCTCGGGCGGGCAGGCCGGGCCCGGGCCCGTGGGGCACGGGCCGGCCTGCGGGGTGTGGCGGAAGGACCTCAGGCGGCCGAGGCGTCCTTGGCCCTGGCGCGCAGGGCCCGGCTGATGCTGTCGGCGCCCTCCAGCAGGAGGCGGCGCAGCGCGTGCGGAGGCTCGGAGGAGGAGATGTAGTCCTGCGTCCTCGCCACGGTGCTCGTGTCGATCAGCAGCGCGGGGTAGCACCCGGTCGCGAAGCGCTGGGCGCTGTCGGAGGTCCAGCTCTTGTAGATGCGGCCGACCTCCTCGAAGAAGCGCTCGCCGTACGGCTGGAGCAGCTCGACGTGGTTCGGGTCCATGAACCCGACGACGGTCGAGCGCAGGACCGCGCCGCTCAGCGTGCCCCCGGTGATCGAGGCCCACGCCTGGGCCTTGCTCTCGGCGGTGGGGATCGCCGCCTGGCACAGGGCCGCCGACCGCTCGCCGGTGGCCGTCGGGTCGCGCCGCAGCTCGGCCGCGATGTCGTCGGCGGAGAACACCCCGCCCGACACCAGCGCGTGGATCAGCGTCCAGCGCAGGTCGGCGTCCACGGTCAGGCCCTCGGGAACGGAGGCGCCGTCGAGGATGCCCTGGACGAACGCCAGGTCGCCGGGGGAGGTGGCGCCCGCGGTGAAGGCGTTGACGTAGGCCAGCTGGTGGTCGGAGCCGGGCTCCGCGGAGGCGATCAGGCCGCGCAGGGCCGCCGACAGCTCGGCGAGGCCGGTGTCGCGCCAGGCCGGGTCGGCGTACTGCTGCGCGGAGTGGCGCGCCTGGCGGATCACCGTCTGCAGCACCGTCATGTCGGTGACGGAGTGGATCCCGGCGGTGACCAGCCGGACGTAGTCGCGCGTCGCCATCTCGGCGTCGCGCGTCATGTCCCACGCGGCCGACCAGCACAGGGCGCGCGGCAGCGACTCGGTGAAGCCGGCGATGCCGCCCTCGACCAGGGTGCGCAGGGAGCGCTCGTCGAGGCGGATCTTGGCGTAGGTCAGGTCGTCGTCGTTGATCAGGACCAGGTCGGGCTGGACCTCGCCGACCAGCTCCTGGACCGGGGTGCGGGCGCCGACGACGTCGAGCTCGACGCGCTTCACACGGACCAGGGCGCCCTCGACCCGGGAGTAGAGGCCGATGGCGACGCGGTGGGACCGCAGGGTCGGGTAGTCGGCCGGGGCCTCCTGCAGGACCTCGAAGTTGAGGAACCGGCCCTGCGGGTCGACGCTGAACGACGGGCGCAGCGTGTTGACCCACGCGGTCTCCAGCCACTCCTTCGACCACGACGACAGGTCGCGGCCGGAGGTGCGCTCAAGGGCCGTCAGCAGGTCCTTCAGCTCGGTGTTGCCCCAGGCGTGCTCACCGAAGTAGTCGCGGACGCCGGCCAGGAAGTTGTCGAGCCCGACGTACGCCACGAGCTGCTTGAGGACGGCGGCGCCCTTGGCGTAGGTGATGCCGTCGAAGTTGACCTCGACGGCCTGCATGTCGGGGATGTCGGCGGCGATCGGGTGGGTGGAGGGCAGCTGGTCCTGCCGGTAGGCCCAGGACTTCTCCACGTTGGCGAACGTGGTCCACGCCGTCTGGCCCCAGCGGGTGGCCTCGGACTGGCACAGGACCGACATGTACGTCGCGAACGACTCGTTCAGCCACAGGTCGTCCCACCAGCGCATGGTGACCAGGTCGCCGAACCACATGTGCGCCATCTCGTGCAGGATCGTCTCGGCGCGGCGCTCCACCACGGCGTCGGTGACGCGCGAGCGGAAGATGTAGTCCTCCAGCAGGGTCACCGCTCCGGCGTTCTCCATCGCGCCCGCGTTGAACTCCGGCACGAACAGCTGGTCGTACTTGCCGAACGGGTAGCGGACGCCGAAGACCCGGTGGAAGAAGTCGAAGCCCTGCTTGGTGACCTCGATGACGTTGTCGGCGTCGAGGTGCTCGGCCAGGGAGGCACGGCAGAAGACGCCGAGGGGGATGCCGTCGTGCTCGTCGCGCACCACGGCGTACGGCCCGGCGACCAGGGCCGTGATGTACGTCGACATGACCGGGGTGGGGGGGAAGTGCCAGCGCTTGGCCGTCTGGAGCGTGCCGTGGCGCCCGTGGTGCTCCTCCAGCTCCTCGACGGAGTCGGGAGCGGCGTTGGAGACGACCTCCCAGTCGGACGGCACGAGCGTCGTCAGCTCGAAGGAGGCCTTGAGGTCGGGCTGGTCGAAACAGGCGTACATGCGGTGGGCGTCGGCCGTCTCGAACTGCGAGTGCAGGTAGATCTTCTGGTCGACGGGGTCGACGAACCGGTGCAGGCCCTCGCCGCTGCGCATGTAGGTGCAGTCGGCATCGATCTGGAGCTCGTTGCTCGCCCACAGGCCCGAAAGGGGCAGACGGCCCTTCTCCGGGTCGTAGGCGGTCACGTCGATCTCCGCGCCGTTCAGGACGGCCTTGCGGACCCTCGCCTCGGCCAGGTCGATGAACGTGCTCGCCCCGGGCTCACTGCAGGAGAAGCGGACCGTAGTGATGCTCTCGAACCGCTCGTCGCCTTCGGTGAGGTCCAGCTCGACCGCGTAGGAGTCCACCTTCAGCAGTCGGGCCCGCTCCCGGGCTTCGTCACGGGTCAGGTTGCCTGCCACATCCGCTCCTCATCACGACTCTCCCCCGCCCCTTCGCGAGAGGGATGCATGAATCCTGCCACGTCGGGCGCCCTGATGCGGCACCGGAACAGGGGGAGCGGCGGCCCGCGAGACGGATGAGGGGGGACCCCAGGAGGGGACGATCTATTCCTTGATTCCTACCGGAATACAAAGGAATAGAAATCGCCGCGACGCCGGTTGTGGCTGCCGTGGCATTGGAACCACTTCGAAACCACGATCAGGGAAGCTGGCCATGACTGAACGAACCCCGGTGGACTTCTGGTTCGACCCGTTCTGCCCATGGGCGTGGATGACCTCGCGCTGGCTGCTGGAGGTGCGGGCCGTACGGCCCGTCGAACCGCGCTGGCACATCATGAGCCTCGCCGTGCTCAACGAGGACAAGGACATCCCGGACTCTTACCGCGAGATCCTCAAGAACGCGATGGGGCCGGTACGCGTGCTCCAGGCGGCCGCCGACAAGTACGGCACCGACGTCCTCGGCCCCCTCTACACCGAGCTGGGCCTTCGCATCCACATCCAGGGCCGTCTCAGGCCGAGCGAGCCCGGCGAGGAGTTCGACACGGCGCTCGCCCTCCGCGAGGTGCTCGCGGAGGGCCTCGAGGCCGCCGGGCTCGACCCCCAGCTGGTGGACGCCGTCGACTCCACCGAGTTCGACGAGGCCGTGCGCCGGTCGCACAACAAGGGCATCGAGCTGGTCGGCCAGGAGGTCGGCACTCCGGTCATCGCCGTCGACGGCGTGGCCTTCTTCGGCCCGGTGATCTCCCCCGCCCCCAGGGGCGAGGACGCCGGCAAGCTCTGGGACGGCGTGCTCCTGGTCGCGGGCACCGACGGCTTCTTCGAGCTGAAGCGCTCGCGCACCCGCGAACCCGTCTTCGACTGATCGGCCGAGCCGCGATCCGGCCGTCTTCCAGAGGGTTGCGACCTTGTGGACACCCATGGTCAACTCAAGCCGTACTTCTAGCTTGACCGTACCGTCGGTGGGGAAGGCGACAGGATGTTGGCGACCGCGCGGCACCCCATCCGCTGGACGCGCACCCGCCGGGCGGTGGACGGACACCGCCCGGCGGCGCGAACCGCCGCCGGGCACCGCGCGCGCAGGGATTGAGGGGTATGCGTCACCTATACGTGCAAGGAGCCTGGGTGCCCTCGTCGTCGGGTGAGGGCATCGACGTGGTCAATCCCGCGACGGAAGAGGTCGTCGACCGGGTGCCCGCCGGCTCGGTGGAGGACGTCGGCAGGGCCGTCTCCGCGGCGCGCGAGGCGTTCCCCGAGTGGTCTCGCACGTCGCCCGCCGAGCGCGCCAAGATCCTCCGGTCGGCCGCCGACCTGCTGAGGGCCCGCGCCGAGGAGGTCGCGCGGATCATCGCCGTCGACATGGGCGCGCCGTACCCCCTGGCCCTGAAGGTGCAGACGCTGATGCCCGCCGGGGTGCTCGCCGACTTCGCGCGGCTGGCCGAGGAGCACGGCGGGTCGGAAAGGCGCGTCGGAAACTCCCTGATCCTGCGGGAGCCGGTCGGCGTCGTGGGCGCCGTCACCCCGTGGAACTACCCGCTGCACCAGGTCGTGTGCAAGGTCGCCCCCGCGCTCGCCGCCGGCTGCACGGTCGTGCTCAAGCCGAGCGAGGTCGCCCCGCTCGCGGCCTACGCGCTGGCCGAGATCCTGCACGAGGCGGGCCTGCCGGCCGGCGTGTTCAACATGGTCAGCGGGCACGGGCCCGTCGTCGGCGAGGCGATCGCCGCCCACCCTGACGTCGACATGGTGTCCTTCACCGGGTCGACCCGGGCCGGCCGGCGGGTCTCGGAGCTCGCCGCCCGCACGGTGAAGCGCGTCGCGCTGGAGCTCGGCGGCAAGTCCGCCAACGTCATCCTCCCGGACGCCGACCTGGGCGCGGCCGTGAAGTCCGGCGTGGCCAACGCCTTCGTCAACTCCGGCCAGACGTGCTCGGCCTGGACCCGCATGCTCGTCCACCGTGACCAGTACGACGACGCCGTCAGGCAGGCGGTGGCCGCAGCGTCCGCCTACACCGTCGGCGACCCCTTCGACGCGGCCACGCGCCTCGGCCCCCTGGTCTCGGCCGCCCAGCGCGACCGGGTGGTCCACTACATCAACCGCGGCCAGGAGGAGGGCGCGCGCCTGGTGGCGGGCGGCGCCGACCGGCCGCTCGAACGCGGCTACTACGTCGAGCCCACCGTCTTCGCCGGGGTCGCCCCCGGCATGGTGATCGAGCAGGAGGAGATCTTCGGTCCCGTCCTGTCGATCATCCACTACACCTCGGTCGACGAGGCCGTGGAGATCGCCAACGGCACGCCGTACGGTCTGGCGGGCGCGGTGTGGGCGGCCACCGAGGAGGGCGCGGTGGCCGTGGCGCGCAGGCTGCGCACCGGCCAGGTCGCGATCAACGGCGGCCGGTTCAACCCCTCGGCCCCGTTCGGCGGCTACAAGCAGTCCGGGAACGGGCGCGAGCTCGGAGAGTTCGGGCTGGAGGAGTATCTCGAGGTCAAGTCCCTGCAGATGTGATCCGAAGGGCGGGTGCCCCCCATGAAGCCGTCTGGTACGCCGGTTCGCCGGGTCAGCGCGTTCGACATCGCGCTGGCGCTCGGCGGGCTGCTCCTCATCCTGCTCGCCGTGCAGAACGCCGGGCCCGCCCTCGCGGCCCTCACCGGCGACGGGGTCCGGGGCACCTTCACCGCGCAGCGGCTCGACTGCATCGAGCATCCCGGTCACGAGCAGTGCAACTGGGTCGGCACGTTCCGGTCAGGCGACGGCAGGGCCGTCCGTGAGGGCATCGCGTTCTACGGGAGCGAGCGGGGCACGTTCACGCCGGGGGCGACGTCCCCGTCGTTCGACACCGGCAGGCTCGGCCACGTGTACGGCCCCGGCGGGTCCAACGAGTGGGTCGTCGTCGCCGCCCTGCTGCTCGTCGGTCTCGGCCTCGCGCTGCGGCCCCTGCTGCGGTCGCGCCGCCGGGGCCCGGTGAGGCCGCAGGCCCCGCCGCGCCCCGCGGGCGGCCTCGAACCGACCGCCGGAGGCGTGAGCTAGACGCCAGAGGGGCTGAAACCCCTGCTGGTCGCCCGAACGCGGTCTGGCGAGGGTTATTCACGCACAACGGGCCGATCGCGGTGTGAGGCGGGCTCAGGGAGCCTGCAGCAGGATCTTCCGTGCGGCGTCCTTCGCCAGGCGGTCGACGTAGAGGACGCCGTCGAGGTGGTCGTACTCGTGCTGGAAGCAGCGGGCCAGCAGCCCCCGTGCCTTCACCTTCACCGGGCGCCCGAGCCGGTCGAACCCGCGCACGGTGACGCCCGCCGCCCGGGGCGTCCTGGCGTACAGCGGCTTGCCGGTGTCGCGGCCGGGAACCGACAGGCAGCCCTCCTCGTCGAGGACCTCCTCGGCGTCGTCCACGATCAGCTCGGGGTTGATGACGTGGCCCTTGCGCCCGCTGGCGTCGTACACGAAGAGCTTCTTGGACACCCCGATCTGGGGAGCCGCCAGCCCGACACCGTCGGCCGCGTACATCGCGTCCATCATCTCGTCGATCAGGCGGCGCAGATCCCGGTCGAATTCCGTGACCGGCTCGGTGGGGGTGCGCAGGACCGGGTCACCGATCACGCGGATCTCACGCATGAAGCTCTCCTGTAAGGGTTCATCTGGCTAGCCGCCCATTACTGTAACGGAATACGCGCCGGTGACACCGCCGACTCCGAAGATCAACGGCGTGCGGCGAGGCCCGATGGACCAGTGGTGCGCGCGGCTGCGACAATGAGCCCGTGCGCGTCTACATCGCCGCCGATCACGCCGGCTACGAACTCAAGAACCACCTGGTCTCCTGGCTCAAGGACCACGGCCACGAGGCCGTCGACGACGGAGCCTTCGTCTACGACGCCGAGGACGACTACCCCACCTTCGTCCTCCGCGCCGCCGAGGCCGTCTCCAACGACCCGGGCAGCTTCGGCGTCGTGATCGGCGGCTCGGGGAACGGCGAGCAGATCGCCGCCAACAAGGTGCGCGGCATCCGCGCGGCCCTGGCCTGGAGCGAGGAGACCGCCTCGCTCGCGCGCATGCACAACGACGCCAACGTCATCAGCCTCGGCGCGCGCATGCACTCCTTGGAGGAGGCCACACGCCTCGTCGAGGTCTTCCTCGGCACCGAGTTCTCGGGCGACGAGAGGCACAGGCGCCGCATCGCCCAGATCTTCGCGTACGAGACCACCGGCGCGCTCCCGCCCCTGCCGGTTTGAGCCAAGGTGTGCCGGCGAAGGCCCTGGTGTAGGGCCTAGCCGTTCCTTCGGCGGGGGTCCGCCTTGCGCTGGGGTTCGGGCTTTCGCTGGGGCTCGGGCCTGCGTGCGGGATCCGCCTTGCGGGGGGCCTCGTCACGCAGGGGCCGCCTGTCGGCGGCGTCCTGGTGGTCGGGAGCCGGGCGCGAGACGTCTCGCGCCCGCATCGCCGTGATCGCCGTGATCTGCAAGCTCTGCAGTGCCATGCCCGGATCCTAGTATCCGATCAGAAGATGAGACCGCCCCACGGCTTGGTCTCCCACGACATCGCCGCCGAAAGGGCCCGTACCGCGCCCGGACGGGTCTCGCGGATGACGCCGGCCGCCTCGTAGGCCCCGAGTGTCCGCCCACCGAGGTAGGCCGCGCCCAGCACGCTGACCGGGAGTTCGACGTCCGCCGGGTCGTTCGTACGGGCGCAGGTCGCCCCGGTGGCGTCGGCCGACAGCCGCCATCGTCCCGCGTTCCAGGGGCACACGGTGTCCGCGACGTCGAGGACCACGTCCACGGGCGCGGAGTAGGCCCGGTCGGGCAGCGCCCTGCCGGCGTCCACCACGCGCACCCACATCTCGTCGACAAAGGCCGCGTTCAGCATGCGGGGCTCGGCGAGCAGGTGCATGATCGGATCGTCGGCCGGGCGGTTGGACGCGTACACCCGGGAGCACAGGTCGCGGTCGAGCACGTGCCTCCACAGCAGGGCGTATGCCGCGGGGTCGAGGCCGAACAGGTCTCTCAGCCGAACCTCGCCGTCGGCCACGTCGTGGTCGGTGTAGTCGGCCTTGAGCCGGAAGAGGGCGTATCCCCTTGGTCCCGCGTCGTCCTCCGCGATCACGCAGCGCAGCGTGGTGGCTCCGTAGCGGCTGCTCTCGTCGTCGTCCAGCATCGCGTCCCACCGCTCCGGGGAACGGGCGTACAGGCCGGGGCGCGTGGTCACGACGCTGTCGAACACCTTCTCGATGTCGGCCCGCGCCGCGGCGGGCCGTACGACGCGCAACCTGAGCGAGGGGTCGGCCGGCGCGTACGGCACGAACTCGGAACCCCGCTTGGGGATGCGGAGGACCAGGTTGTCGGAGGCCCTGCCGTAGCCGTACCGGCCGTAGATCGCGCCCTCGGAGGCGTACAGCACCGCGACCGCCTCGCCGCTCTCGTGGAGATCGGCCAGCTGGCGCCGCATCAGCGAGGACAGGACGCCCCGGCGGCGGTGGGAGGCCAGCACCGCGACGCCCGTCACGCCGCACACCGGCCGCCGGCCGCCCGGGACGGTCATGGTGAAGCTCAGCCCCATGGTGCTGCCGACGAGCAGGTCGCCGTCGTAGGCGCCGAGAGACCTGTCCCACTCGACGAGGGCCCTGAACTGCCCGGCGCGGGGCTCCGTGGCGTCCATCGCGAACGCCTCCTCGTCGATCACGATCCATTGGTCCCACTCTGAGTTCTTGATCGGGCGGATGACCGGGTTGAGCTGCGGGCTTGGTTCCGTGTTCACCCGATTAACGTTATGGCCGGGCAAACCGGATCGGCCACCTAATATCCCCGTTTAATGATCAAGGTCTTGGTCAAGTCGGCTGCCTAAAGTGCAGACGGGCAGATAGAGTCGGGTGCATCATGACTTCCCGTCCGGCGCCGCTGATCCCCCCACGGCTCCGCGCGATCCTGGTACGCATCCCGTTCCTGGTGCGGATCGTGCGATTCCTCCGCAGGGGACCGCTGGCGCGTGACCGGAATCTCCTCATCACCCTGAGTGTGCTCACCCTCCTGCTCGGCGGCCTCGCCGCGAGGGTGTCGACCGAGTGGTTCTCCCCGAGCCTGTTCATCCTCGTCATCCTGGTGGGCGGCCTTCAGCTCAGGCTGCGCAGCCTGGTCGTCCTCGCCGGCGCCGTCGGCGTCGCCCTCGGCTACATCGCCGTCGTGCTCGGCGTCGGGTCCGTGGGCGCGGGGTTCCTCGTGACCATCGGGTTCACCACGGTCCTGGCGGTCCTGATGGCCCGCACCCGCGGGAAGCTCGGCGTGCAGGGCCTGCGCGGCGACGTCATGCTCCTGGAGCTCAGAGACCGGCTGAAGAGGCAGGGAGAGCTGCCGCGGCTGCCCACCAAAGACTGGGGCTCGCGCGTCGTGCTCAAGCAGGCGGGCGGCTCCTCGTTCGGCGGCGACTTCCTGGTCTCCATGCGTCACGGCGACATCCTGGAGATCGCGCTGGTCGACGTCTCGGGCAAGGGGGTGGACGCCGGCACCCGCGCGCTCATGCTCTCCGGCACCTTCGGAGGGCTGCTCGGATCGGTCGACTCGTTCCTGCCGGCCTGCAACGCCTATCTCCACCGCCAGCCCGAGGGGGAGGGCTTCGTCACGGCCGTCCACCTGCGCCTCGACCTGTCCACCGGGGCCTACGACATCACCTCGGCCGGTCACCCGCCCGTGGTCAAGTTCGACGCGGGCACCGGCACCTGGCAGGTGTCGGCGGCCAAGGGCGTGGTGCTGGGCGTCGTCCCCGACCTGCACTGCGAGCCCGACAGCGGAGTGCTCCACAAGGGCGACGCGCTCATGCTCTACACCGACGGCCTGATCGAGCAGCCCGGCCGCGACATCGACTCGGGGCTCGACCGGCTCCTCGGCGAGGCCGAGAGGCTCGTGCCCTCGGGCTTCTACGACGGCGCACGGCCCCTGGTCAACTCCATGTCGGCCGGGCACAACGACGACTGCGCCCTGATCCTCATCTGGCGCCCGTAGGGCTCCGCCGTCACAACCAGCCCGCCTCGGCCGCGATGCGCACGGCGTCGGCCCGGTTGCGCGCACCGGTCTTGCAGATGACGCGCGACAGGTGGTTTCGGACCGTTCCCACCGACAGATAGAGCTTCGCGGCGATCTCCTTGGAGGCCGCACCCTGCGCCGCGATGCGGAGCACGTCCAGCTCGCGAGGGGTCAGAGGGTTGTCCGCCGAGGTCAACGCCGCGATGGCGAGGTCGGAGTCCACGGCCTTGCGCCCGGCGGCGACCCGCCTGATGCCGTCCGCGAGATGCTCCGGCGCCACGTCGATGCTGAGGAAGCCGAGCGCGTGCGCGGCGAAGGCCCGCCGCACCTGCCCGGGATTGGGCTGCGCGGACAACAGGAGCACCTTGCAGCCAGGGGCCTTCTCGTGCAGGCGGGCCGCCGCGGTGAGGCCGTCGACGTCGGGAAGGTCCACGTCGATCACCGCCGCATCCGGGCTGAGCTCCAGAGCTGCCGGCACGATGTATTCGCCTGAGGCGACGTCGGCGATCACCATGAGATCCTTCTCTCCGTTCAGTGATGCCACCAGCCCTCGGCGAACCAGCGGGAGATGCTCGGCAACCAGGATGCGTATCAAGGTGCTCCCTTGGGTGGCCTTGGAACAGATCGGGCAAATCGCGCTTCGCCCTTTCATATCCCACGGTGTCTACATGATTGCTTACCGTCAATGCAGTCTCCCGATTCGGTCCACCTCGCGCAAGTCACTCCTACGGTTGGTCGTTGACAGGTGATTTCACGGCCCGGCCGGAGTCGCCGCCGAGTTCGGTTACTCTCAGACGGGGCAATGTAAACAGAAGGCATCTTCTCCGCAGGTGGGGGTAGCACCTATGAGCTGGCTCATCGTGGCCGGGTTTCTCATCTTCTTCCTGGGGATGGCCCTGTCCATCGGCCTGCACGAGCTGGGGCACCTCGTCCCGGCCAAGATCTTCGGGGTCAAGGTCACGCAGTACATGGTGGGTTTCGGGCCCACCATGTGGTCGCGGCGCCGCGGCGAGACCGAATATGGCATGAAGTGGATTCCGCTCGGCGGCTACATCCGCATGATCGGCATGCTGCCTCCGAAGCCCGACGCCGATCCCACCAAGCTGCGCGGCATGTCCACGGGGCCGTGGCAGGGGCTCATCGAGACCACCCGCCAGGCGTCCCTGGAGGAGGTCGGGCCAGGTGACGGCGAGCGGGTCTTCTACCGCAAGCCCTGGTGGCAGAAGGCCATCATCATGTCGGGCGGGCCCGCCATGAACTTCGTGCTGGCCTTCGCCCTGTTCGCCGTGGTGATCATGGGGTTCGGCGTCCAGGTCACCAAGCCGATCGTGGCCGGGATCCCCGAGTGCGTCATGACCCAGGCCGAGCAGGCGAAGGGCCAGAAGTGCACTCCCTCGCACCCGCGGAGCCCCGCCGCGGCCGCCGGGCTGCGGGTGAACGACAAGATCGTCGCTGTCGGCGGGAAGCAGGTGGCCTCGTGGGAGGAGGCGACGAAGATCATCCGGATGCACGGCGCCGGGCCCATCGCCATCGGCATCGAGCGCGGCGGCAAGCCCATGACGCTCAACGCGAACCTGATCGCGCAGGACCGCCCGTCGATCGACGACCCGGCGAAGATCGACAAGGCCGTCGGCTACCTGGGCGTCAGCGCCACCGTCGTCCTTGAGAAGCAGGGCCCCGGTTACGTCGCCGGCGTCATGTGGGACGTGACCAAACGCAGTGCCCAGGCTCTCGGAAGGTTCCCCGAGAAGCTCGTCGGGGTCTGGCACGCCGCCTTCGGCGGGGGTGAGCGCGATCTCAACAGCCCGATGAGCGTCGTCGGCGCGGGCCGCATCGGCGGCGAGATCGCCGCGGCCCCCGTCCCGGTCGAGAACAAGATCTCCGGGCTGCTCCAGCTTCTCGCCGGAGTGAACCTCGCAGTGGGCCTGTTCAACCTCATCCCGCTGATGCCCCTTGACGGCGGCCAGATCGCGGGCGCGCTCTGGGAGGGCCTCAAGCGGGGGTACGCCCGGGTCCGCCGGCGTCCGGCTCCCGGGTACGTGGACATCGCCAAGGCCCTGCCCCTGACCTACGCCATGGCGGCCGTGCTCCTCGTGATGGGCACCCTGCTCATCTACGCCGACATCGTCAACCCGATCCGCCTGGCGGGCTGACCGGCCGCCCCGCCCCGCCCCGGCCGGCCTTCAGCCGAGCCGGGCCGGGCCGGGAGTGGCTAGTACATCGAGACGTGCACGTGGTCGAAGTGGTTCGCGGTGACGCCGCCGCGGTTCGACATGGCCCGCCAGCCGGGGAATCCCAGGTTGTAGATCCGCTGCTTGTAGATCACGTACTTCACACCCAGCTTGCGGCCGTTCTTGATGACCCAGGCGGCGACCTGGTCGCCCAGCGCGGCCTCCGCGGCCGAGGGCATCGCGCCGCCGGAGCTCAGCATGAAGTCGCACGCCCGGCCCAGCGGGTGCTCACCGCCGTCGTTCTCCGCGCGGTAGCAGCCGACCGGGAAGCTCAGGGAGAAGTGGTCCTTCACCTCGGCGCGCATCAGCCGCGTCCTCGGGGTGATGTTGTCGCCGCCGGTGGGGAGCTCGGGAGCCCATGACCCGTTCGCCCGCTTGCCCGGCGCGGTCGGGACGAGCTGGTCGAGCTTGTCCTTGATCTGCCCGATCAGCTTCTCGGCGTCCTTGCGCTGGGCGGTCACCTCCACGACGTCGTCGCGGAGCTGCTTGGTCAGATCGGCCGCGTCGTCGGCGGCCTTCTTGCGGGCGTCCCTGGCCGAGGTGAAGCCCACCAGCTTGGCCGACTGCTCGGCCTGGAGCTGCTGGAGCATGGCGGCGTCACCGTAGCCCGGTGACATGAGCTCGCCCACCATGCCGAGGCCGCCCGCCTGGTAGCGGAGCTGGGCGATGTCGCCGACCTGTTCCTGCGCCGCCTTGAGGTCGGTCTCGGCGTTCCGCAGGCGCTCGCGTGCCGACTTCTCGGCCGCCTTGGCCTTGGCGACGGCGACGCGCTTGGCGTTGTACTCGCCGATCAGTTTGTCGACCTTCTTGCCGAGGTCGGCAAGCTGCGACTTGAGCTGTTTCTCTGAGGGTTTCGGGGCGGCGTTTCCCGCCGTCGTCTGGCCGAGCAAGAGCCCGGCCGCGGTCAGAACGCTGGCGGCCACGTAGACGTAGCGGCCCGAAGTCGGGGGCAGAGCCCACTCCTCTCCATCTGCCGACCGGGTTAGCTGACGGGTTCGGGCCGGAGTCGCCCTACCACGAAGTGGATTCACCCCAAGAACCATTGGGTCCCCGGTTCCCAGGCGGGACACCTGGGATTAGGCGCACCGGCCGATGCGGCCGGTGTGCGATGGATGGTAGTGGTAAAGACCTGATTATGGCGACTTTGAGGTGGAAATCACCCGAGGTCATCCTGGGACCGGAGCAGCCGGGCCGCCTCCTCGGGGAGGACGTCGTTCACGAAGGCGCCCATCGCGGACTCCGAACCGGCCAGGTACTTCAGCTTCTCCTTGGCCCTCCGGATGGTGAACAGCTGGAGGTGCAGGTAGGCCAGGTCGCGCCCTGTGCGGACCGGGGCCTGGTGCCAGGCCGCGACGTAGGGCATCGGCACGCCGAACAGGCCGTCGAGCCGCCTGAGCACCTCGGTGTAGAGAGGGCCGAACGCCGCGCGCTCCTCGGCGTCCAGCGAGCACAGGTCGGGGACCTGGCGGTTCAGGTAGACGTTCACCTCGAACGGCCACCGGGCCGCGGCCGGGACGAACGCCGTCCAGTAGTCGTTCGCCGCCACCAGGCGCGTCTCGTCCTTGCGCTCGGCCTCCAGCACGTCGGCGAACAGGTTGCCACCCGTGCGGTCCCGGTAGCGCTCGGCGGAGGCCAGCATCTGCCGGGTGCGGGGCGTCACGTAGGGATAGGCGTAGATCTGCCCGTGCGGGTGGGACAGTGTGATGCCGATCTCGGCGCCCCGGTTCTCGAAGCAGAACACCTGCTCCACGCCGGGCAGCGCCGAGAGTTCGGAGGTACGGTCGGCCCAGGCCGTGAGGACCAGGTCGACCTGGTCGGGGGAGAGCGTCGCGAACGACGACCCGTGCTCGGAGGTGAAGCACACCACCTCGCAGCGGCCGAGGCCGGGCCGTACCTCGCTCAGTCCGCCCACCTGCTCGTAGTCGCCCGTGTGGAAGCTGAAGGACGGGAACCGGTTCTCGAAGACGGCGACGTCGTACTCGGCGGACGGGATCTCGGTCGGCCGGCCCGGAGCCGAGGGGCACAGGGGGCACTCGGCGGCGGGAGGCAGGAACGTACGGCTCTGCCGGTGACCGGCGACCGCGACCCACTCGTCCATGACCGGGTCGTGGCGCAGCTCGGACGCCGGAGGGCGCGGCGGCAGCTCACGGGTGTCGGGCGCGCCGCGGTCGGCGTCGTCGCGGCGGTCGAAGTAGATCAGCTCGCGGCCGTCGGCGAGGCGGGTGGCCGTGCGCTTCACTGGGCCACCACCTGCGGGGCACCGGCGGGGTCGGTCAGGATCAGGGTGCCGACCTGGTCGGACAGCGTCGACCTGGCCTCCTCGGGCAGGCCGGTGTCGCTGATCACGACGTGGGCCTCGTCGAGCTTGGCGATCGTGCTGATGCCCACCGTGCCCCACTTGGTGTGGTCGGCGAGCACGACGAGCTGCTGCGCGGCGGCGACCAGCTCGCGGTTCGTCTCGGCCTCCAGCAGGTTGGGAGTCGTGAACCCCGCCCGGGAATTCATGCCGTGCACGCCGAGCATGAGCGTGTCGACGTTCAGCCGGCGGATGGCGGCCACGGCGACCGGGCCCACCAGCGCGTCCGACGGAGTGCGCACTCCTCCGGTGAGCACCACGGTCTGGTCGGGACGACCCGACCGGTGGAAGACGTCGGCGACCTGCACCGAGTTGGTGATGACGGTCAGCTCGGGGATGTCGGCCAGATGGTGGGCGAGCGTCCACGTGGTCGTGCCCGCCGACAGCGCCACGGCGGTGCCGGGGCGTACGAGCTCGGCGGCCCGGCGCGCGATGGCCTCCTTCTCGGCCTGCTGGCGCACGGACTTGGCCGCGAACCCCGGCTCCTCGGTGGACCCGGCGCCCGTGGCCGTGGCGCCGCCGTGCACCTTCTCGATCAGCCCGCGCTCGGCCAGGACCTCCAGGTCGCGGCGGATGGTCATATCGGACACCCCGAGCTCGCGGACCAGGTCGGCGACCCGTGCCGCGCCGTTCCTGCGAACGCGCTCGAGGATCGCCTGCTGCCGTTGCTGGGCCAGCATCGTGCTCTCCTCTTCAACAGATTCCAACAAATTATCGCACGTTACTAACGGTCCAATGTTGAGAATTGATGGCGGAGAGCTCACAACGGGGACGCCGCGGGTATGACGTGACGCGGTGCGCGTCTTTGACGTTTGGGCCTTGTACGGCTCCGCGACCGGGAGCAGTGTGGGTGGACGAGCCGCACGGAAAGGGGACCGCGAGATGGGAAGACGCGCGCGCAAGGGCAAGGCCCGCAGGAAGAAGAAGGCCAACCACGGCAAGCGGCCGGTCTCCCGCTGACCGTTCCTGTCGTCCGGAGTCGAGGGGTGGTGAGATCAGGACGAGGGTGCGCCGTCTCAGCCGCCGCGCCCCCACGCGGCGAGCAGGCGTGTCTGCGGGTCGGCGTCCTCGGGTGACGGCGGGCGTTCTTCTATCACCCCGGCCAGCCGGTAGGCCTCTTCCGCCCCGGCGAACCACTCCGCGCACACCTCGACCAGCTCGGGATCCAGGCGGTCGTCCCCGCCGATCGCCGTGGCCATGTCCCAGGTGTGGATCAGCGTGTCCGCGAACAGTTCGGTGATGTACTCCCCGGCGGGGACGTCGCCGAACGACAGATGAACCGTCCGCGCCAGCAGGTCGTCCGGCTCCATCGCCCGCACCACGGCGGTGGCCGCGACGTCGAACGCCTTCACCGGGTCGTCGCCGAGCAGGTCGCCCTCGAAAAGGTCGCCCACCTCCGCGACGGTTCTGCCCGCCAGCAGCTCAGGTGCCCAGAGGGTCTCGCCCACCAGGTGGTCGACCAGGGTGTGCACGTCCCAGCCTCCGCACGCGGTGGGGAGCCGCCACTGGCCCGCCGTCACCTGGTGTACCTGCGAGCCGGCAGAGTCGAGGGCCCGCCGGTAGGCCTCCCGTATGTCCATCGTCATCATGCCCCTCCCGCGTCGTCGTCCCGACGTTAACCCGCCCGGAAGATCCCGTCAGGGGGAGGAAAGGGCGGGTTCGCGGCACCGCGCCGGTGAGGACACGAAGGGTCAGTCGAGCTGCCGGAGGGTGTCCTCGATCGCCCGGTGGAACGTCGGATAGGCGTAGATCATGGTCTTGAGCCGCTCGATCGGCATCCGCGCGTGCACGGCCAGCGTCAGCATGCTCAGCATCTCGCCCGCGTACGGCCCCGCGCTCGTCGCGCCGACCAGCACCCGCTCGTCCGCCACCAGCTTGACGAAGCCCTCGGCCCCGTGGATCCAGCCTCGGGCGGACGAGGAGAGCCGCGTGGACGCCGTTCGTACGGAGATGCCCTTCTCGCGCGCCTGGTGCTCGGTCATCCCCACCGCCGCCACCTCGGGATCGGTGAAGGTCACCCTCGGGACGGCGTGATAGGAGGCCGCCGGACCCGGCTCACCCAGGATGTCGGCCAGCGCGATCTTCGCCTGGTACGTCGCCATGTGGGTGAAGGCGCCCTTGCCCGTCACGTCGCCGAGCGCCCAGACGCCTTCGGCGGCGCGCATGTGCTCGTCGACCTCGATCGCGTGCGCGGACTCGTCGAGGCCGATCGCGCCGACGCCGAGCGCGGCGAGGTCGGACCGGCGCCCGGTGGCGACCAGCAGCTTCTCGGCCCGGTGGCTGCCGTCCTCGGTCATCACCGTGAAGGCGGACCCGTGGTGGTCCACCCGCGTGACCTTGGTGCCCGTACGGACCGTCACGCCCTCGCCGGCGAAGACCCTCGCGACCAGCTCGCACGCCTCAGGCTCCTCCGGGCCGAGGATCCGCTCGGCGGCCTCGATCACGGTGACCTCGGCCCCGAAACGGGCGAACACCTGCGCCAGTTCGGCCCCGATCGCACCGCCGCCCAGCACGATGAGCGACTCGGGCACCTGCTCGGCCTCGATCGCCTCGTGGTTGGTCCAGTACGGCGTGCCCGCGAGGCCCGCGATGGGCGGGATGGAGGCCTGGGATCCCGTGGAGATCACTGTGCCGCGGCGGGCGCGCAGCACGCGCGTGCCGTCGACCGTGACCTCCTTCGGCCCGGTGATCCGGCCACGGCCCCGTACCAGGGTGCCGCCCTTGCCGGTGAACCGATCGGCGGCCACCTTGTCGTTCCAGCCGTCGGTCGCCTCCTCACGGATGCGACGGGCCACGGGGGCCCAGTCGGGCGAGACGGCCGCCTCGCCCGCCATTCCGGGGATCCGCCTGCCCTCGGCGAGCAGGTCGGCCGCCCGGATCATCATTTTGGACGGGACGCATCCCCAGTAGGGGCACTCACCGCCCACGAGGTTGGCCTCCACCCCGGCGACGGCCAGACCCGCCTCCGCCAGGCGCTCGGCGACGTCCTCGCCGCCCGGCCCGAGACCCACGACGATGACGTCGAACTCTTCCATTTCCGCATCCATGGCCTCCCCCTGCCCAGGGGATATGGCGCCGACACGGACGCCGCCAAGATCCTCTGAAGTCCCGGGCGGGGTGCCGTCAGCCTCTGATCGGGCCGCCGCGCCAGACCGGCATCGGCTGACGGCCGGCGGCGACGTCGAACGCGGCGCGAGCCAGAAGGCGGGTCGAGTCCAACGTGGGAAGCGGGGAGGACTCGGGCGTCACCAGCAGCGGGATCTCCGTACACGCCAGGGCCACCGCGTCGCAGCCGCGCGCTGCCAGCTTCTCGATGACGCGGACGTACGCCTGGCGCGCGGCCTCGGTGAACACGCCGTTCACCAGCTCCTCGAAGATGATCTCGTTGACGACGCGCCGATCGCCCGCTTCCGGAACCTCGGCGGCGATCCCTCGTCCGGCGAGCGCCCTGGGATAGACCGGGCCGTCCATCAGGTATCCGGTCCCCAGCACGCCGACGCGCGTACGGCCGTCGCGCGCGGCGCGAGCGGCGACCACCTCGGCGATGTGCAGGCCTGGCAGGGCGAGGTCCTCTCCCTGTAGTTCGAGGGCCATGTGGGCGGTGTTGTCCGGGCAGACGAAGAAGTCCGCGCCCGCACGGTCGAGCCGCTCCACGCTCACCGACAGTGTGGCCCTGATCGAGCCGTGGTCTCCCGCGTCCCATGCGGGCATGCTGCGGGCCATGGCGATGAGGTCGACGGTCACGTCGGGGTGGTCGTGGGGACCCAGCCGGCGGAATCCCTCCTGGCAGAAGGTGCGGAAGCAGAGCGCGGCCCCTTCCGCGCTGTGGGCCAGGATGCCGAGATGCTTCATGGTGGCCGTTCCTCCTTGTTCGTGCTGGCGAACATTCGTCCAGTAAAATGAACACTATAGCCAGTTGTTCGTCAAAGCGAACGAAACGACCTATGGAGCGAACATCTTGGGTAAGGGCTCACCCGGTGATGGCGGGAACCACGACCTGATCTCTCTGATCGCGGCGTCGATCCGCCGCGAGCGCGACCGCGCCGGGGTCTCCCTGACCGAGCTGGCCAGGCGGGCGGGCATAGCCAAATCCACGCTGTCCCAGCTCGAATCGGGCGCCGGCAACCCCAGCGTCGAGACCCTGTGGGCGATCGGCGCCGCGCTCGGCGTGCCGTTCAGCCGGCTGGTCGACCCTCCGAAGCCCGACGTGCGGGTGATCCGTGCGGGGGAGGGGCCGGTCATCCACTCGGAGCAGGCCAACTACGCGGCCACGCTGCTCGCCTCCTGCCCGCCGAACGCCCGGCGGGACCTCTACCGGATCGTGGCCCAGCCGGGCGAGCCCCGGGTCTCCGATCCGCACATGCCCGGCACGATCGAACACGTTGTGCTCGCCACCGGCCGCGCGCTGGCGGGCCCGGCCGAGGAGCCTGTCGAGCTCGGCCCGGGAGACTATGTCGTCTTCCCCGGCGACACGGCGCACATCTACAGGGCTCTCGAACCGGGCACCACGGCGGTGATCGTCATGGAGCACATCTGAGGTCTCACGCGCCCGCTTCACAAGGACGCGCCGGCGAAAGAAACAGAAAACGAGGCTGGGGGAAAACCGAGGCCCAGGTCGCCTTGACCTGGCGCACATCCCGAGTCGGCGCGGTGTGCGAACGAGCAAGCCGCTCCAGCTCAACCCGCTGCTCACCCGCTATCTCCAAGGCCCCAGCCGCAGCCACCATCCCACCCCGAAATACAAGAGATCATGCTTTAAGTGACACACCGCCGGTCTACCCCTTCGGCAGTACTCTTGCGAAATGCGGCCCCTTCGCTACTCCATCAACGTCACATTGGACGGGTGCTGCGATCATCGTGCGATCCCCGCGGACGAAGACTTGCATCGTCACCACGTCGGGAACCGCAACCAGGCCGATGCGCTCCTCTTCCGCCGCGTGACTTACGAAATGCTGGAGGCAGCGTGGCGGCCGCCGGCGCCGACGGGAGCGAGACCCGATTGGATGGAACCCTTCGCCCAGACGATCAGCGCGGCAAAGAGGTACGTCGTGTCGAGCACCCTGGAGCGGGTCGATTGGAACGCGGAACTTGTGCGCGGGGGATCTGGCCAAGGCCGTTCAGCAGCTCAAGCGGGAGTCTGGTCGGCGGCGGTGCGGCGCTGGGGCTCATGAACATCCGCAACCTGCTCCCCGACAAGATCGCGCTCCGGCTCGATGAGTCCGAACAGGTCGACATGGTTCTAGACGACGGCCCACGCGACCGGAGCGCTCTGACCGACCAGATCTCATCCGACTACATGCTCGGCGCCCGCATCGGCTACTTCCGACTGGCAACCGACCCCGACCCCGTCAGAGTCCGCGCGGCCTACGTCTCCGACGCAGGCATCCGGGCCATATCCCGCGTAGGCCCGAAAGGGGACAGGCACGCGACGGGCACGACACCAAAAGTAAGTCGTGAAAGAGTTAAGGCCCGGGCTGAGGATCATGTCCTCTACCTGGGCCTTTATCGCGAGAGCGGACGACGGGAATCGAACCCGCGTAGCCAGTTTGGAAGACTGGGGCTCTACCATTGAGCTACGTCCGCGCGAGCCGGTCTCCGTCTGGTCTAGACTTCATCCGGTCGTCAGGACGTAAGCGTACCGGAGATTGCGAGTGCGCGAGCGACCCGACGTTCCGGGGTGTAGCGCAGCTTGGTAGCGCGCCTGCTTTGGGTGCAAGAGGGCTTGATGTCAAGTCGCCCCTTAAGTCCCCCGTCCGACCTGCTGATATGAGTGCCGCGCCTGCGTACTTCTAACGGCGTGTTAGACGATCTGTTGGAACCACGGGCGACCTCGATGATCCGTGGCGTTTGGTGGAGGGCCGAGTTGCCGGTTGGAGTAGGTGCCTCGCCCGCCAGTTGAACAAGTGCGAGTCGCTGCATGCTCCGTGCCACGACCTGCACCACGCTCAGCAGGGCACCGTCACCAAGCCGCACTTGGCCGACCAGATGCTGACGGCTTCCGCCACACCGGCTCCGCGTGCCCTACGCGTGGTCTCACGGATGCTCCGGCTACACCAGCCACGAACCCTCATCGCCGAGCAGGCGTTGGGGCCCTTCATCGCCAGCAGTTCAAGGCTGGCCGCGGTCACGTGTTGACGCTGATGCGACAGGACTTCGATAACAAGGCTGCCCGAGTGGCCGGGTCGGTAACCCTGGTCTGATTTGGCCTACGGCTTCCCTGCGGCGAGAAGAACTTCGAGGCCAGCCGGGAGATTGCGCCACTTGAGGGGCTAAACGCTGGTGGCCGGGTCCGCCAAAGACCCGGCCACCACCAACTCCACAAAAGCCCGGGCTCTCCACATCGCCACAACGGGAGAACCAGCACTCATCGAGTTCACGAACACCTTGCGCGGCTTCCGCCACCGCATCGGCTCACGCAGCACGTCCTCATGCACGCTCACGCCGAAGAACCCGGCGAGCTCTCGATCTTCGTCGTGGAGCTCATCGGGTGCCACCGTCTCCGGAGCCTGCGACGTCACAGGCATGTCGCGCTATGCGAAAACCGTGTGTCGTGATCACGTCTGATCCACGACGCTTAGCACTATGACGACGCTGTCGAACCCCACTTTGGGCCTGTTGATCGAGATCGCTGACCAAGCTGAGAGATTTGGAGTCCTCGAGGTCGAGACCCTGCTGATGCGTGCCGATCTTCAACGGCAAGATTTCAGGCCGGACCGTTACTACAGAGGCAACATCCAGACCACCCAGGGATTGATGCGTTACTGGGTGAACGGCGCTCGCGAAATAGCCCTTGAAGGCAACATTGAGGCCCGCCGAGCCCTCCTCGCGTTCGCTCGATTGATCCTTGAGAAGACGCTCACCACGAAGGGACCCCAATTGCCCGGTTGGGTCGATGATCCGAGCGGAGCTCTGCTTGGTGCCCTGAGCGAAGCTTTGCTCGCTGATGGCTACGACCTCAGATGGGAAGGAGTCGTGATCGCCGGCGATTGGGAGGAGCGGGAGATCGGCTGCTACAGGCTCGCACCCACGGATGCGACACCCGCACCCCTCGGCCTCGAGATCAGCGCTCTTGAAGCAGACCTCGCCAGTCGCGGCTACACCACCGTGCTGGAGCACTACCGCGACGCCGTGCACGGCCTGACCAACTCCAAGTACGCGTCGGCCAACGGCGACCTGCGAACCACCCTTGAGGACCTCGTCACCCGGCTGGCCGTGGATCACACGGGCTTTGCGCGACCCACGAGGGCGAACACCGGGAGCGAGGCCATCAACCACATGATCAACGGCAACCGCATTCGGGAACGCGATGGCGGTGCCATGCTGAGAGGTCTCTGGCAGATGATCCAGACCAACGGCCCACACCCGGGACAGACAGACGCCGATGAAGCGCGCTGGCGGATGCAGATGGTCACGGCCACCGCGCGCTTCCTGCTCCGGCACTTCCCAGCGTGACCCATGTTCCACGCCGTCGTGAGCCTCGATCCATCCGAAGAAAGCTGATGAGCTCACCGGCCGCGCCGCCCATCGGTCAAGCACGTCCGCGATACCTGTCGCACACGTCGACGCCCCATCGCATGCCCACTGACGTGCGCTGATGAGCCGTCGAAGATCGTTAACCCCCAGAGGGATCAGTCACAGCGCAACGTTCCCACCGTGCTCATATCGGCTTGCCGCTGGCGGGTCGCCAACACCGAGAAAGGCAACGCCATGACCACCAACGGGGCGATGTACTAGCTACTTGCTCCTGAAAAATGGTCGTTGAAGCTTTGGGCAGGGGGCCGATGGCCGGCCTGTGGGGCGGGGGGGCTGCTTGCCGACCCGATTTACACTCTCCAGTCGGTTCCAGCCGGTGGTCATCGGGTGATCACGGTCATCCGCTGGAGGTTGTAGGCGAAGATTCCGAGTCCGGCCCAGATCTGGGCGCCTTCGAGGCGGCGTAGGCGGGTGCGGCGGAGCCCGAATCCTCGCTTGAGGTGGCTGATACGGGCTTCGATGCCGACACGCCAGTTGCGCATTCGCCGGAACGGGCGGGTCCGTTCGTGATCGCGGCGGGTCTTACTGAGGGTGCCGCCGCGTTGCAGGCCGAGGTGTTTGACGCCGAGGTCGACCAGGGCTTTGTCGCCTGCGGCGGTACCGAATCCGCGGTCACCGACCACGGTCGCGGGGACCTTGCCGGTCCGTTGCACGACGTGTTCGACGGCCGGGACCAGTTGGGGGGCATCGCCGGGGTTGCCCTTGTTCACCTGGTGCAAGCAGATGAAGCCGCGTTCGTCTTCGGCGAGCAGCATGGTGTAGCCAAACTGGGTCGGGTGCTGGGGCTTTCCTTTGCGGATGGGCCGGGCATCGGGGTCGGCCAGCGACACCATCCGGTCGGGGATGGTGCGGTTGCCGGCCAGTCGCTGAGCGGTCGAAGCCAGCAGCCGCTCCATGCCTGCCACCGTCTGATCAAGATCGTTGATCAGACGGGTGAGTTGTCCTGAGGACCGCTGGGATAAGGCGCGGCGGGCGTTGCGGAGCACCGGTGCCACCTGCGCCAGCGTCGTGGCCGCGATGTCGGCGATCTGCCCGGTGAGCCGATCGATCTCGCCCAAGGCCTGGCCTGTGCGCCGTCGCAGGGTACGGCTGATCTGCTTGAGCCGCCGTCCGGCCGACCGGCTCCGGTTTCGAAAGGGGGTCCGGGTCGCCGCGCCCGCCGCCTTGATGCGCCGTACCAGCCCACTCAGCTTACGCACTCCGTGTTCCAGCAGGTCGGCGTCGGTGGGGTGGTCGATGTCGGCCTCGACCACGGTGGTGTCGATACGCAGCTTGCGGCATCGCAGCAGTTTGTCCTCGGTGAGCTTGCCGACCAGCGCAGCATTGAGATCGTCGAACACCTCGGGTCCGGCTCGCCGGACCAGTTTGATCAACGTGGTGGAGTGCGGCACCCGGCCATCCGGCAAAAGCGACGCCAGCTGATGGAGTCGGCGACCTCCCGGCACAGCGACTCATAGCCCAGCTGGTAGCGATGTTTGAGATACAGCATCCGCAGCAGGCAGGTGACGGGCACCGACGGACGGCCCAGCCGGGCATGAAACACCCCTCGCCATGGCGCGATGAACCGCTCGTCATCCAGATAGGCATCGACCAGGGCCAACTCCTGCGGCAGCCGCGTCACCTCCACCGGCAACTGCGTCTCCCATAACGGGATCTGCTGTTCTGCGACCCGTAGCACCGGCCACCACCTCCGGCGGGGAATGACACTGGCATCATTCTCCGCCGGCCAAGCCACTCAACGATGTGATCGCCAAGGCCGAAAGCCCTTACCACGACGGACTTCTTCAGGAGCAAGTAGCTAGACGACTGCCTCGGCGAGGTAGCCAGCGAGGTCGGTCTCGCGGAACCGTAGCTGCTTGCCGAGGCGAACGACGGGAAGCCTTCCCGCCTCGACCTGGTCGTACACCCAGCTCTTCTTGACGCCCCAGAGGCCACACAGTTGGTCGACGTCGATGAGCCGCAGGCTCACGAACTCGGCGCCGTCGAAGGAGTCTTTGCTCAAGCTGCCCACCTTCAAGCTCGCGAATGCACTCACGTGTATCTCTATGAGAAAAATATACTCATATATATGACCCGTCAAGGGCGCGTGTTGCTTCGAGCTGGACGAAGGCGACTTTGTAGGGGAGTGCAGTAGAACAGGCGACGCTGGAGAGAGCAATCAATGCCACGCGTCGGCATACCTTGCGTTCTCATGTGACTAGGTAGATCTTTGAGCTCGCCAACTCTTGCGCTCAGCCCTTCCCCTGCACGTCGACCGCGGGAAGTCCTTCGAGGGTGCGTGCGCGGTCGATCATGTCTTGGATGGTCTTCAGGGTTTCGTCGGACAGGCCGGCCGCCCGCAGCGCGACTTCCTTGACCGCATCGTCTCTGAGCGCCAGCTCGACCTTGGTCGCCGGGGCTGTGGTGCCGTCTTCGCTCTCGTCGTCGAAGAAGTACAGCACTGAGACGCCGAAGAAGGCCGCGAGTGCGGCGAGGTGCCGTTTGGTGGGGTTGTCTTTGATGCCCTTGCGGAGTTGCCAGACGTAGGCTTGTGAGATCACCTTGTCGTCGGCGGCGGCGTTGATCGCTTCGGCGACCTCTACGTTGGTGTACGGCTTGCCGCCCTTGGGGTAGACGGTTTGGAACAGGTGCTCAAGCCGGTCTGCAAGCGGGCCGGGTTTGGAAGGCGTGGCGCTCACGGGTCCTTCCCTTCCCTTGGGCGGACGGTTGGTGACGAGCCCCCTGCCGAACTGGCCATAGACTCCAGTACTCGGCAACAGGGCGGCGTTTACATGAGTACATCCTAGCCGGTGATGCGGGCGCCCGCGATGAAGGTCTTTTGCCGGTAGGTTCCTGGTGCCATGGAGTCGAAGCGCAGGTTGGCGCCGGTGAAGGGTGCGTTGAAGAAGCGCTGGTCGCCTGCGTAGATACCTACATGGGACGGGGCGCTGCCGGTGCCCGAGGAGCCTGGCCAGAAGACCAGGTCGCCCACCTGGAGCTGATCGTAGGGGACGTGCTTCCATCGGCGGTCCTGGAACTGCGTGGCGGCGGTCCGGGGGAGTAGGACCTTGCCGTTGGTCGCCTGGTAGACGGCCCAGACGGTCAGGCCTGAGCAGTCAAAGCCCGGTTGGCCGCTCCCGTTGGAGTTCGTTCCCACCGAGGGCCCGTTCTGGTCGCCGCCGCCGTACTGGTAGGCCATCCCGTTCCACTTCTGCGCTTGGGCGAGGATCGCCGCGCCGAGGTCGCTGGGTGGGGCGACGGTGGGGCAGGTGGCCGCCTTCTCTGCGAAGGCGGTGACGATTTTCGTGGCGAACGGCTCCCACTGCGCGTAGGCGTCGGGAGTGCCGGACCTCTGGACGGCCTGTGCGGCTTGCGTCAGGGGGATTGTCTGCCAGTTCGGTACCTTGACCAGCGCCGCGTAGAACTTCTTGGAGGCGTGGACCGGATCGATCAGCTGCTGCGGAGTGCCCCAGCCTTGGGACGGCCGCTGCTGGAAGAGTCCCAGGCTGTCGCGGTCGTTAGGGGTTGTGGAGTTGCGGAGCCGGTCTTCCTGCATTGATGTCGCGATGGCGATGACCGCCGCTCGGGCCGGAAGCTCAAGCTCGATGGAGACCTGGTAGATGATCTGAGCGTTCCGGGCTTGGCTGTCGTTGAGGATTTCGCCGCGGCCGGTGTCCATGCCAGAACCGGTGGCGCTCAAGCATGAGGGGTCCACGTTCGCCTGGGGTGAAGTGGGCGCGGTTCCGGCAGCTGAGCCGAGCCCGATGCCCACAACCAGCGTGAGCGGTACGGCGACGGCCGCGACCGCGGCACCGACGAGTTTGCCGCTCACGGGCGGATTGTGTCGCGGGGAACAGGGATGATCGTGGGCATGGTGTCCCTGGTGTCTCCTGGAGGTGCCGGGTCGGCGTGGGCCACACAGTCCCGCGCTTGTTTGCTGAGAGCAAACGAGGTGAGAAGACCGTAGTGGCCACCCCAGATCGCCGTCAACTACAGCAAACGCGATGTGCCTGGTTGAGGGTTGTTCCGCTTGCTGTGGTGTCTGTCGCGCGTGGTCATGCCTGCCGTGCCGCTTTATGCTCGTTGAGCTTGGACAAGGCGGTCGTGACGGTCTTGGAGCGGCGGGCCGCGTCGACGCGGCGGAGCCAGCGGGCCTCGCTGTGCACGTCGCTGCCCCCGTGTACCGGTCGGGGAGCCACCGGTGCAAAGGGCCCGCCGCGGTGTCGGGCCGTCACTGCGGCGGTGAGCCAGGCGGCCTCCAGTGCCGCGTCGAACTGTTCTCCCGTCACGCCCTGATTGATCAGTTGGTCTCGGAGCCGGCGATAGTTCTCGTCGGTCACGTAGCCGCGCAGGGCGAGCTGCGCGTCGCGGATCTCGATCGTGCGACGCAGCAGTCTGACACGCAGATCGGCGAACGAGGTCAGGTCGGTGAACCGGCTGGGTGGCGTGCCGAGGATGACGTGTGGCGCCGCGCCGGTGAGTTGCTCCCACAGCGGGCGGAGCGCGTTGAGGCTGCGATAGTCCCATTGGGCAGCGAGCGCAGTGCTGATCGATGGAAGGTGGCTTCCAGCGGTGGCGAGGATCTTCATCTCGGGCGCGAGGTCGTCTGCCTGAGGCGCCGCGAAGCCTGGCCGAGCCGGGTCGCTCGCCTTTGCGGGCGTGGCCGTGGCGGGCTTGCCCGCTCCAAGATCAGCAATGAGAGGAGCTCGGCCTGGACTTCGTTGTCGGTGTTGTTGATCCGCCGGCTCAGCCAGTGCCGGACTTTGGCGGGATTCACATCAGGCAGCATCCCGGCCAGGTCGAGCAGGTCGCTCACGTCGGAAGGGTGGCCGAGCAGCATGTGGGAGATCTCGTGCAGGATGATCGCGTCGCGATGCAGGGGACTTGTGTCCTGCTCGTAGACGATGTGATCGACATGGTCGAGGCCGATCCACAGGCCGTAGGGGCAGGACTGCGCGGTGGACGTCATCTGGGTCGGGGTGAGGACCATCGGCTTGCCGCGACGCTCGGACACCGAGTGACAGAACGCGGTGATCTCGAAGGGGTCGGGGATGGTCAGTTCGCGCAGATGTTGCTCGCACAGCGGCCGAAGGCGCTTCAGATCGTCCAACCCGAACTCTCCCCGATCCGTGGGGAGGGTGGCCGTCACACCTGCCCGGCGGCATGATCGCGGGCAATCCACCCTCTCCCAGTAAAGGGAGAGTAAAGGACGTTTACGGTGTTTTTCGGCAGGTCGGGGGCGGTTTGACTGGAAACGCCTGAGGGGGCGGGGATGTGGAGAAAGGTAGATCTTTGGGGGAGGGGTGAGTGATGGGGCTACTGGTGCGTCTTCATTGCGTGGGGTCGTCGTCCGCCAAGCCCTCGATCTTCCTGGCCTGCTCGACCATGTTCAAGATCGCTGCGAGGGTTTCGGGGGAGAGGCCGGATGCTCGCAGGGCGAGTTGCCGCACGCCGCTGTCGCGGATCGCGTTGACCAACGCCAACTGGCTGTCGGTGCGCTCGGCCACCTGGTCGTCGGTGAAGTAGGTCACCTCGACGCCGAAGAAGCGGGCGATGGCCGCCAGCCGTTCGTGGCTGGGCCTGGTCTTCTCTCCCGTGCGCAGTTGCGACAGATAGGCGGCGGAGATGATCGGCTTGCCTGCCTCGTCGTTGATCTGCTTGGCGGCCTCGCGGAGCGAGTACGGCCGGCGTCCCTTGGGGTGGACGGTCTTGAACAAATGGTCGAGCCGCTGCGCGAGCACACCCGGTCGGCTGTCGGTCATGTCAGACGTAGCCCTCCGTCAGCGCAAGATCGAGTACTGATCCATGATGCAGTGTTTGCTGTGGCAGAGCAAATGCGGGCATGGGTCCAGGCAATCTGTTTGCTGGGGTTGACAGTCATCTGTCGGGCACCTTATAACCGTTCCCAGGTCGTTTAGCTGACAAGCATCGTCAGATCCCCTCTCCCCCCTGTTGATCGAGGCCGCTCGTACACCTGATGGGCGGGTGGGCCACGCACCCCCGAGGAGTCCGATATGTCTCTTTTGTTGTACCTGCATGATGGTGTCCATGCCGCGGTCCAGGTGCTGGCGGGTGACATCGATAACCCCGCGCCGCAGGACCCGACCGCAGGAAGCAAAGGCATCAGCCTGCTGCTGGCGTACGCCAAGTGGGGCGCGCTGATCGCTTGTGCGGTCGCGGCCGTCGTCTCCGGCGGGTTGATGGCCGTCGGCGCCCTGTCCAACCGGCCGGACCATGCTGACAAGGGCAAACGGGCCCTGGTGTGGAGCCTGGGCGGGGTCGTGGTCACGGCGATCGCGATTCCCATGGTCAACACGGTCTTCGGAGCCGCTTCCTAAGGGGGCGGTGCGAACACGACATGAGCAACACCTTCCTGCAGCGTCGCCGCCCGGTCCTGTTCTACGTGCGCCTGATCGTGCTTGGACTGGTCACGTTCGTGGCCGTCGGCCTGGTGGTCCAGACAGCCCTGATGCCAAAGCATCCCCCGAACTACCGTGTCCCAGCGGCTGCGGTAGGGCCCGGGTCGGTGACCGGTATCGACCAGAACGGCAAGCTGATTGACTTCGGTGAGCATCCGCCGCCGTTGCAACTTTTGCCGGGAACTCGGATGGTGCATGAGGTCTCGGTGGGTTACCCGCACTCGATGCTCGGTGCGGTCTCCGCCGCAGTGCAGTACTGGGGCCAGATCGCCTCGACGCTCGACCCAGTTCGTGCGTCGCAGATCGGCTCGGTCGTCGCCGATCCGGCGTGGCCGAACGCCGTCGCCGAACTGTCCGAGGGGCCGATCAACAGCCGCGAGCGCCTGGGCCTGCCGACCAGTGGACCAGTTCCCGACGGAGCGTCGATGCTGCTCACCCCGGTGGCATACCAGATTCGGCAGATCAGGACTGACTCGGTGACCGTCCTGCTGCTCGGCTACCTCCAGATCACGCTGCCGGACCAGGAGTCCAAAAACCGCATCGGGGTCTTCCCCTTGCAGATGCACTGGGCCGCCGGCGACTGGAAGATGCCCGCCCCCACGCTCAGCGCGGACTACTCAGGCCTTGAGGCAATGCCCGGGTCGGAGGAGGCGGCCGCCATGGGATGGCAGCCGCTGGCTTCGCGATGAGCCCCAGGTCCGTTACTGATCATCCCCGTTTGACAGCAGAGGAGGTCTCCCATGGCGTGCCCCGCATTTGATCCGGTCGGCTGTGCCGGCGACCTCATCGGCGGGGCCGTCACCAGCGTCACCAACAGTGCCTTCAACGGGGTAGTCCAGAGTTTCGTGTCGGCGGCGAACCTCCTGCTGGAGAGCTTCGGAAAAGCGTTCGTCGCCATCCCGCCGGTCGATCTGACCTCGCCAGGGGTCCGCAGCGTCTATCAGATCTCCATCATGCTCGCCGCGGTGATCGCTGTTTTGCTCCTGCTGGGTCAGGTCATCAGAACGGCGATTACGCACGACGGCTCCGCTGTGGTGCAAGGGCTGATCGGCGTGGGTAAGGCCGCATTGGCGTTCCTGCTGACCCTGGTCATCGCCGGGACAGCCCTCAGAGCCGCTGACGAACTGACCAACATCATCGTCGTGGGAAGTTTCGGTAGCACCAAGGCTCTCACCGCGAGGATCGCCCGTGTGATTCAGTGGGACCCAACTGCGGCCTCCCAAGGTGCCCTCATTCTGTTGTTGGCCGTGGTCGGGATACTGCTCACGTTGGTGCTCTGGTTCCAGCTGCTTCTGCGTAACGCGGCGATCGTCGTCTTGGTGGCGACCTCGCCGATCGCGGCGGCCGGGCTGGTGTCGGATGCCACCAAGTCCTGGTGGACCAAGTTCGCGGTGGCCACCGGGCAACTGATCATCCTCAAGCCGGTGATCGCGCTGGTCTTCGCCCTGGGATTCGGGATGACCGGCAAGAGCGAGGACATCCAATCCCTTTTGGCGGGGATGCTCGTGCTGATCCTGGCGGTCTTCGCCTGGCCGGCCATTGCCCGTTTCTTCTCCTTCGCCAGCGTCGCGGTAGGTGGCAGCGCAGGACTTGGAAGCCTTGTCGGTTTTGCAGCTGGAAGGGCGAGCGGCGGGGGCTCGGCCGGGGGCGTGCCGACCGGTATCGATCCTGATGAGTTCAGCCAGGCGTCCGAGGCCCGGACCATGGCCGCCTTCGCTCAGTCCGGCGGTGGTGCGTCAGCGGCCGGGGGCGTGGGAGGTTCAGCGGCGGCCGGGGCCGGTCCCGCAGCGGTCGCCGTCGCGGCCCTCCAGGCAGCGCAGAAGGCGATCAACAGTCTCAGCGGCGGCATGGACCAGATGGCGAACCATGGGGGAATGGGCGGGCGACCCGCTGGCTACGCGGCGGGAGTACCGCCCTACGCCGGACACGGTCGTTACCGGCGCCCGTACGGCCGATCCTCTGACGCCGGCGATGACAGCCCAGCCGGCACGCCCCCCGCTCCCGTGGCCGGGACAAGCGCACCGGGGGAGGGGCGAGATCCAGTGGAAGCGTCGCCGGCCGAGCCACCCGCACAGCAGTCACCCGCAGCGGAACCGCCAGCCGAACAGAACTCACCCGAACAAGGCTCACCCGGACAGGTCCGCCCTGCCCTGCCGGATCAGTCTGCCGTTTCGGATCAGCCTGCTGCCGGCGAGGTTGCGGCGGCGCCGCAGCCGAAGCCGCGCGCTGTCAACGACCGCTTTGAACCTGAGGGGGGTGGGGCGTGATCACCGGTACCGGTAGCGGGACGCCTTCGTCGCGGACGTATTTCGGCTGGCAGGAGGAGAAGGTCGCGTTCATTTTCGGGGTCAGTGGTCAGCGGGCAGCGTTGCTCGCCGCTGGTGTGCTTTCCGCCGCGTGGCCGCTGGCTGTCTCCGACGTCAGGAAGGGGTTGGTGTGCTGGCCGGTCGCTGGTCTGCTGGTCGCGTTGGCGTTCGTCCGGATCGCCGGCCGGACGGTGGATGAGTGGATCGTGGCCGCTGTCTCCTATGGGCTGCTGCGGTCGCGAGACCACAACAAGTTCGTCAGCGCGGCGTTCGCCCCGCGGTCTAGGACCCGCCCTGGTGCGCCTGCCCCGATGGATCTGCCCGGGATTTTGGCTCCGCTGACCATCTTGGAGGCCGCGTTCGGTAACGGCGTCACGATCGCGGTGGCGCACAACAGGTACGAGCGGACCTTCACCGCGGTCGCCAGGATCGGTTTCCCGGGGATCGGGCTGGTCGACTCCTCGCGTCGGGATCTACGGGTCGCGGGATGGGGCGGGTTGCTGTCGGGCCTGTGCACCGAGGGCAGCCCGATCGTCCGGGTGCAGGCGCTTCAGCGGCTGGTCCCCGAATCGGGGGCGGCGTTGCGCCGATGGCACGCCGACCACCTGACCGAGGAGGCGCCGCCTCTTGCGCGGGAGATCACCGCGATGCTTTTGGCGACCTCGACGTTGGCGACCTCGCAGCGTGAGGCGTTCTTGGCGTTCACCATGGACCACAAGAGGGCGGCGTCGCAGATCAGGGCCGCCGGCGGTGGTGCGGCGGGAGCCGCCGCTGTGCTGGTTCGCCAGCTGAAGTCGCTCACCTCGGCTATCAGCGGTGCCGATCTGCAGGTGGAAGGCTGGCTCGATCCGCGGGATCTGGCCGAAGTGCTGCGGACCGCGTTCGACCCGCACTCGGCTCGTGTCCTGGCCGACCAGCGTGCGGGGGCGATGGCCGCTGCCACAGTGGGCGTCCACCACAACGGTGTGCCGGGGGTGGACCCGGCTCTGGCGGGACCGGCCGCGGCCGAGGCCAAGCCCGGCTCCTACGCCCACGACGGCGCTCACTCGGTCAGCTACGTGGTCCACGACTGGCCGCGAAACCAGGTCTACTCCACCGCGCTGGCGCCTTTGCTGGGGGAGAGCGACCACCGTCGTGCTTTCTCCTTGCATGTGGAGCCCCTCGGCCCGCGCAAGGCCGAACAGGAGGTCATGCGGGAGCGTACCGCCCGCGATGTCGCGATCAAGATGCGGCAGCGCACCGGCCAGATCGTCCCCGAGCACGAGCAGGCCGCCCTTGACCGTGCCCGCGCCCAGGACCGTGAACGCGCGGCCGGTCACGGCCTGGTCCGCTTCTCGGCCTACGTCACGGTCACCGTCACCGACGCGGCCGAGCTGGATGACGCCTGCGCGGCCTTGGAAGCCGACGCGGCGGCAGCGCGGATCTCCGTCCGCCGCATGTGGATGGCCCAGGACATCGGGTTCGCGCTCGGTGCGCTGCCGCTCGGCATGGGCCTGCCCCGGAAGAGGTTCTGAGTATGGGCCTGCGCAAGAAGAACAGCACTGCTCTGCCCGCTTTCGACCTTGCCGATGTTCTGGGCACTCCTGCCGCCCCACCGGGCAAGTCTGGCGACAACCGGGCCGGGAAGGTCGAGCGCCGCCGCCAGGATGCGCTTGCGCCTCGGCGCGGGCACGCCCGCCCGTTCGGTGGGCGTGCCCCCCGTTTCCCGGCGATCCCCGTATTCCGGGGGAGCACCGGCCAGGTGCAGGGCCTGTACCCGTGGCTGTATGGGGCGAGCATGCCGCCGGTCGGCGTCTACGTCGGCGTCGACTGCCTGTCGGGCGGGGCTTTTGCCTGTCATCCCATCGAATGGCTGCACCGGGGCCTGGTCTCCAACCCCAACATGCTGATCACGGGAGTGCCCGGCGCGGGCAAGTCCGCCACGATCAAAGCCCTCATCACCAGGTTGAGCGCGTACGGCGTCAAGACCTTTGTGCTCGGCGACATCAAGAACGAGTACGCGCCCCTGGCGCGGGCGTTCGGCGTCTCGCCGGTCGAACTCGGGCCAGGCCTCGCAACCCGGCTCAACCCCCTGGATGCCGGGCCGCTCGGTGAGAACCTGCCCACCGGCACCGAGCAGCTCCGCGAGCGACTGGAGGAGATCCACCGCCGCCGCATCACCCTGCTGTCCTCACTGCTGGTCATGCGACTGGGCGGCGACCTCACCCCGACCGAGGAAGCGGCGGTCAGCCTGGCGATCAAGCACGCCTCGGGGCAAGCCACCGGGGCTACCACCCTGAAAGACCCGACCATCCCGCAGGTCTGGCAGCTCCTACGCGACCCGCTTGCGGAGATGGCGACCGAACTGCGGGTACGGGGCCAGGACGTCGGGGAGCTGCGGGAGATGATCCGGCGGGTAACCGACGCCCTGGGCAACATGGTCCGCGACTCCCTGTCCGGGCTGTTCGACGGGCCGACCAGCGTGCAACTCGACTTCAACGCCCCGATCCAGACCGTCGATCTGTCCCGGATCAACGGCCGCGGGGATGAGACCGTGGCCATGACGCTCGCCTGCGTCTCCTCCTGGGGCCAGGCCGCCATCGACGAACCCGGCGGGCCCGTCCGCCTGGTCGTCCGCGACGAGCTGTGGCGGGCCATGCGCGTCCCCGCCATGATCCGCAAAGTCGACTCCGACCTTCGCCTGTCCCGCGCGCAGGGCACCATCCAGGTCCTGGCCACCCACCGGCTCGCCGACTTCGAGGCGGTGGGACCGGAAGGCTCACAAGAGGTCACGATCGCCAAGAACCTGATCGCGAGCTGCGACGTGCGAATCTGCCTGCGACAGGACACCGCCCCCTTGGCGATGACCCGGGATGCGATCGGGCTCACCGACACCGAGTGCGCGCACATCGCGTCCTGGTCGGGCGAGCAGCTCGGCCGGGCGATCTGGAAGATCGGCCGCACCGCCAGTCACGTCGTCCAAGTCGTCCTCACCCCTTCGGAGCGCCGGCTCTACTGGACCAACGAACGCATGGCCGTCTGACATGGCACGAAACGAGACCATCGCCGGCCGCGGAGTGTTCGACGGCCCTGCCGACTATCTGCTGTTCGGTGGGCTGGCGTGCATCGCCGCCCTGGTGGGTGGGGTCTGGTTGACCGGGCAGATCGCCGGGCTGGTGTTCGCCTTCTCCTGGCCGGACACCAGCCTCGGCGAGTGCCTATCGGTCCTGGCGCGGCTTCCCCACCACCTGCCGGACCCCAAGCAAGCCTGGCCGGCCTCAGCACGTGACTCCCTGCCGGGCTGGCCAGGCTTCCTGCTCTCAGCCCTGATCACCCTCACCGGCATCACGACCGCAGCCGTCCTCGGTATCCGGCGGATCAGCAGCCGGCGCTCCCAGCGCGGGTTCGCCTCCCGCCGCCAACTCGCCCGGTCGATGTCGGAGAAGGCGGTCATCACCCGGGGCCCGGTCGTCCGCCCGAGCGTCGCAGGCACCGACTACACGGTGGACGACGTCGGGGTCCGGTTGGGCCGCACCGCCTCCGGCGGGATGCCGCTGGCCCTCAGCTCCGAGTCATCGGTCCTGTTGATTTCCGCGCCCCGCCAAGGCAAGACCAGCATGGTCATCATCCCGTGGCTGCACCGCTGGCCAGGTCCTGCCCTGGTCACCTCGGTCCGCAAGGACGTCGTCGAGGCCACCGCGCTTTTGCGCGCGCAAGGCGACCGTCCCGTACTGGTGATGGCACCCACTGGGATGATCCATTGGCCCGACCTGGTGCGCTGGTCACCGAGCTCCGGTTGCGAGAACTTCGAAAAGGCCCGCACTCGCGCCGACGTCATGGTCACGGTCGGTAAGACCGGCACCAACCAGGACTCCGGCAACGCCGCCTACTTCGGCATGACCGCCACGAACCTGCTCGCGGGCTGGCTGCACGCCGCCGCCCTGTCCGGCGGCTCCATGGACGACGTCCTGCGATGGGCGCTCGATGAACGCCTCGACCAGCCCGTGAAGATCCTCCGCGACCACCCCGGCGCCGCGCCGGGCACCGCCGCGATGCTCGATGCCGCCTACCGCTCACCCGAGGGCACCCGCTCCAACCTGTGGACCACCGTGCAGACAGCGGTGGCGCCGCTGCTGGCTCCCACCGCCCGCGCCACCTTCACACCGGCGGCGGGGGAAGGCATCGACCTGGAAGCCTTCCTCAAAGCCTGCGGCACGATCTACCTGCTGGTCTCCGAAAAGCAGGCGACCGACCTGGCGCCACTGATCTCGGCGTTCGTCGACGAACTCACCGAGACCGCCAAGAAGCTCGCCGACGCCTCACCCGGCGGCCGGCTCGACCCACCCCTCGGCCTGATCTGCGATGAGGTCGCCAACGTCGTCCCGCTCCCGCACCTTCCCGCGCTGATGTCGTACGCGGGCGGATCGGGAATGTTCATCGTCGCCGTGCTCCAGAACATGGCCCAAGCCGAGAACCGATGGGGCCGCGAAGGCGCCGCCATGCTCTGGGGCGCCTCCACCGTCAAGATCGCCCTCGGCGGTCTGTCCGGTGACGAACTGCGGGACCTGTCCGCGCTGGCCGGCGAGTACCGCGAGCTCCTCACTACTCATCAGCGCGGCAGCACCGGGCACACCGTCCAGTCCACGCTGCATGATCGCAAGACCCTTGCGCCCGAGGCGATCCGGACCTTGTCCGAAGAACGGCGCGAGGCGCTGGTCATCCACGCCACCACCCCCGCGGTGCTGGTGCGAATGACCCGGCACTACGAAGGCCCAGACCGCGACGCCTACGCCCGCTCGGTCGCCGCGGCCACCCAGATGATCGCCGATCCGGATCTGACCACCAGCACACCCAACACCACCACCACGAACACCACCAAGGGGAAGGAGGGAGCCGACGATGACCGAGACGCCTAAGCAGTCCGTCAAGCCCCACGTGCCCATCCTGCTCAAATCTTCGCTGAACAAGGGCTACCGCGACCAGCACGTGAGCAAGCGTCGGGACCGCCACACGGCCAAGCCCACCCGGCGCCTGATCGAGTGGCACCGGATGGAGCTCGACGAACGCAAGGCAAACTGGACTGAGTTGCGGGCCTGGGTGACCTGGCTGCACGATCGCTACGAACTCGGCGTCGAGGAACGCTTGCCGCGCTGCTGGGCGCAGCATCCCGGTTTGATCGAAGAGCTGTGGGCGCTCAAAGCCTGGCGCGAAGAGATCTACGACGCCGAGCAGCCGTCGGGGCAGGCCGCACGTTACTGGCACGCCGAGCTGCGTCAGACCATGCACGCGGCTATCACCTTCTACGCCGCCGGCTGCCGCGCCGGGCACCGTGGAGCCGATGGTCTGGCCGCCGAGGATGCCGCCCTCCAACAACGCTGGGCGACCGCCGATCCCGCCGCGGGCATTCCCGCCAGCCTACTTAAAGCCGATGAGTCCCCAAAAGGCCGTCCCGACAGCTACCTGTTCCTGACAGTCGCCACCATGAGCACTCACCGGGAGCAGGAGGCGGCCGTCCCCCTGGGCAAGACCGTCACCGACTACCTCCACCACGACGGCTCCTGGTGGGCGCCCGGTGAAGGTGGCTGGCTGCGGATCATGGACCCCAAGCTCGACCGTCGCCTCAACGAACGATCCGCCGCCCTGGCGCTCGCAGACCGCAGCGTTGACCGCCGCCGCGCGTTGAAGCCCGCCGGCTGGGCGGCGAAAGGAATCGCCTGATGTCGCCCTTCACCTCCCAAGCCGCAGCGGTACTTCAGGCTCACGCCGAGGCCGCCGGAGCGCTGGTGGCTGATCTCACGTCGGCTGAAATGCAACCCGGTGGTCGGCCGACCTCGGCGCTCGGACCGGCATCACAAGTCCACACCGTTCGGCAGGCCGGCCCTCAGACCCTGCGTCTACTCAACGCAGAGCAGACCGCAGCGCCACTGGCGGCCAGTCACGCCCGCGCCGCGATCAGAACGACCAGCGGCGCCGCGACCTGGAGCCTGCCTTCTAGGAGGTCGCATAACGATAGGAAGCTCCCACGCCATGCCTAATCTCGTCCACCGGACCGAACAAGTGCTCCTTGGAGCGCTGATCTACGATCCGAGCCTCATCAACGACGTGCCCTACCTGCTTCCCCGGCACTTCGCCCACGCTGATCATCAGGCCATCTTCGCGGCGTTCCTCGACGTCCGGGCGAACGAACCCGGCATTTGGGGCGTGACGATGGCCGAGCGGATCACCTTCCAAGCCGACCGGCCCGGTATCGACGAGGCTCGGCTCGCTGAGCTTGCTCTGTCCAGCCCCGATGTCTCCTCCGTCGCCGTCTACGGCCGCATGATCCAAGAAGCCGCGCTGCGTCGCGAACTCCTCGGCCACGCCGACCGCCTGGTCGAAGCCGCCGGAACGGTCCGCGGCCTGGACCCGGAACTGGACCACCTCGCGCTGCTGTCGGACGCCCTGCGCTCCAACGCGGTCCACTTCGAGACCAGCCTCACCGATGATCTGGCGGTGGAGGCCCCGCGCCAGGACCTGCGGACCCTGCGCGAGGAAGCACTTCTGGCCGATCTGATCCAGCATCCCGAACATCTCCACGAGGTGGCCGCCTGGCTCGATCCTGAGGTGTTCACCAGCCCCGACCGGCGCAGTATCTACGAAGCCATCGTCGCGGTCGACGACTACGGCGAGCCGGTGCAGGAACTCACGCTCTGCTGGGAACTCGCCCGCGCTCGATCCACCGAGCCTACCCTGACCGGCGAGACCACCGAGAGCCGGTCCGACACCAGGCCCTCGGCTCCCGGCTACGTTGCTCGCCTGGCGGTCACCGTAGTCGAGGCCGGTGCCGCGATTGAGATCGGACGCGACCTGCTGGCCGACCACGCCCGCGCCGAAATCGCCGCCGGAACCGCCCGGCTCACCGCGAACACCGGGGCAATCGCGCACGAGCCCGCCGGGCACCGGACCCTGCACCACGAACGCGGCCTCACACAAGAACACCCAGCGCCTGTCCTCAAGCAACCCGATCGAACGCTCGGCCTCGACGGTCCCGAGCTGCGCCAGTAGAAGGAGCACCCAAACCATGTCGCTCCCCAAGCGCCCCGCAGAGCAGCCGTCCACCGCCGAACCGGGCACACAACCCGTGATCATCAGTCATGCGGAGATGAACCGGGCCTTCGACCAGGGCCTGGTGTCGCCGCTCGGCCAGACCATCGCATACGTCGTCCGCTACCAGGACACCTGGTGGATCCATTTCGAGAAGGGATGGGTCCGCAGCGACAACAAGCTCGCGGACATGCTCGACGCCGAAGCCGCACGCATCACCGCTCAGGACACCATCGTGGCCCGCAAGGCCGCGATCCGTGCGGCCACCCGGCCCGACCCAGAACAACGATCGAACCCGACCTGACGGCAAGCTGCGATGCCCTTATGCCGATCCGAACCCCAGGAGTGCTGATCTGCGTGTTGAGAGACGATCCCGCCGTACTGGAGCACCTGTACCGCGAGTACGGTGATCATCTCTACGACTACTGTCGTTCCCTGCTGCATGACGACGATGCTCTGCCGGCGACGGTGGGCGCCCTTCACGGGGCCGTAGCCCACACCGACCGGTTGCATGACGCCAGGCGGCTGCGGGCCTGGCTGTACTCCCTGGCCCGTGCCGAATGCCAGGCCAGGCTCGCCGGCGTCACCCACACCGGCTCCCACGCCCATCAGAGAAGCAGCGGGACCCCCGAGCTGGCGAGAGAAGTGCTGGCCTGCCTGGAGCCGCGCGAGCGCGAGATCCTCGATCTGACACTGCGCCACGGCCTGACGCCCGATGAAGTCGCCCGGGTACTGGACGTCCCAGTGGGCACGGTGGAGACAGCCGCACGCCTGGGCAGGCGCGATGCCGAGCAGTGGCTGGCCGCTGTCATGAACACCAGGAGCCCGAGCCCCACGTGCTCGCTACTGGCCGACCTGGTGACGTCGTGGGTGGAGTCGCCGACGCGGCTGCTGCGCGCCCACATCAGCCGGCACGTGCGCTCCTGCAAGCACTGCCACGCCGCGCCGTCGAAGGCATCCATCACCACACTGCTGTCACGCATGCCCATCCTGCCAAGCCCACCTGAGTTGCAACGGCTGTCCGCCGGCGCGGACACCTCGGTCACCGCAACTGAGACCCGCCCCGAAAGCTGGCACCCCGACGGGTTCCCCGTGCAGCCCGACGTCCTGGAGGACCCTCCGCTCTCCAAAGCCCCGTTGTCGGTCGAGGAGGGCTTCACCCCCGAGCAGCCCAACCAGGAGCAGCCGCCCGCGGATTTCTGGGAACCCGACCCGGAGGCAGCCGACCCCGAAAGCCGCATCCGGTGGGGTCGCATCGGCCTGGTCACCCTGGTGTCGGTGACTTCGGCAGCCGTGATCTGGACGTTGCTGTTCAATCCCAGCGACAGCAGGAAGACCATCGACGTGGAGGCGGCCGGAGGAAGGGTCGCTGTCACGGCCGGCGAACCGCTGCCGCCCCTGGTCGACCCCCCGCCCCCACCATCGGGCACCGGCGGGCCGGCGGACCCCGGTGCACCCAGCGGCACGGCCGCGCCGAAGACCAACGAGCGCGGGGTCAACCGGCCGAACAGCTCCGTGCCGCCGCCGCCGTCCCACCGATCGCACCCCTCAACCAACCCCACCGGCAAACCCAAGCGCAACGCCCCTCCATCGGCCAATAACGGCCCGAACAACCCACCGCCTCCACCTACGACATCGCAGCCCCGGTCGTCCCCCCGGCAGACCTCGCACCCGCAGGCCAGCACACCCCCGCCCCCACCCCCGCCACCACCACCACCACCTCCTCCGCCGTCGTTCTCGGCGTCCACCACCTCGGTGAACGTGGGCACCGGCCGGCAGGGATCGGTGACCGTGCACAGCCAGACCGGGTCGATCACCTGGCAGGCGAGCGGCATGGAGGTGACCGCGTCACCTGGCAGCGGAAGCGTCAGCGACGGCCAGAGCTCGACCATCAATTTCTCGCTCCAGCTCGGACCGGGCCACACCGACGACTGCGGCAAGCCCTTGACCACGTATATGTCGATCTCCTGGTCGGGCGACAACCAAGGCACCAAAGGCTCCGGAACCACCGGCGTCACCATCACCTACATGAAGACCTGCCCCAAACCCTTGTAGCGATCAGGAGAGACCGCAATGCCCCGACTTCGCAAACGCGAGTGGATCATCGCTCTCATCGCGGTGCTCTTCACGCTGACCATCGGCATCCCCACGGGCATGGCCCTGGCTGATCCTGGAGCGACCGAGGCCGCCTCCAACAGTGAGTGCGACGACATCCTGGGCACCGGCACCCCCGAGTTCATGTACTGCTCCTGGATGGCGAAGACGCCGAAGGACGCCCTCGACGTCGTCCGGTTCTGGGCGCGCAACGACGGCGAGAAGCTGAAGGAAGCGGTGCCCTATCCGGGCCCGGTCCTGTTCTGCAAGGACAAGACCAACAAGGGTCCCGGCATGCAGGGCTGCGCCGACACCGACCAGGTGCTGTGCAAGTACGACCAGAGCGTCGGCAAGTACGTCTGCAAGGACACCAGCGGCAACGTCACCAACCCGCCGGACAAGGCCTGCCTCGGCGGCGAGTTCGACTGCTCAGGTGACCGATCGGGGGCGTCGGCGGCTCCGTCGGCGAACTCCGGGCGGGCCACCGCCAGCGCGCTGCCGACGCCTGACGGGACCACGCAGAACCAGGGCGAGCCCCTGGCGCAGAACCCGACCGATCCCAGCACCGCCCCGGTCGACGCCAGCCAGGCGCCGCTGGTCGAGAGCTCGACGGTGCCCGACGGCAACGAGCAGCCCGCCCCCAGCGCCAGCGCGCAGGAGCCCGCGCCGACCGCCCCCGAGCCCACCGCCTCGGCGGCCCCCGAGCCGAGCGCGGCGCCCACGGCGTCCAAGCAGCCCCTCGCGGCGCCCGACGACGCCACGGGCAAGGCCGCAGCCACGGCCGTCAAGCTCGGCATGCGGGTCTGGATCGAGAGCGAGCTGGCCCCCGCGTGGACCGCAGGCAAGGACCAGTTCGACGCCGCGGTCGCCTCCATGGCCGCACAGGCGAACAGGCCAGGAGTCGTGGGCGTGAAGTTCGCCCAGGACCTCGGCTACTGGGGCTTCAAGTCCGCCACCGACGTCCGCAAGTTCGTCAAGGACGCCTCCACCGCCCTGCGGGCGGCGATGCCGGCGGGCAAGCAGCTCGCGCTCGACGTGGTGGTGCCCGAGATGGGCTGCGGGGTCTCCGAGCCCTGCCAGGCCGCGCTCCGCACCAAGTACCCGCTGATCACCCGGGCCAACGTCGAGAAGTACGTCCTCACCGGCGACGTCGACCACGTCAACGTCTCCAGCGGGCTGTTCGCCAGCGAGTACGCCAAGTACAAGATCACCCCGGACAAGGCGCTGCGCAACCAGTGGATCGGCGTGCGGGCCCGCGGCTGGGACACCCGCGTCCACATCGGCGCCAGGGAGGTGGGCCTGGCCCACAGCGGCGCCAACAAGCTCACCGCCGCGCAGGCGGAGGCGGCGGCCAAGCTGCGCGTCGACCTGCCCCTGCAGGCGGGCGTGCAGACGGTCATGCTCTGGACCCACCGCCAGAGCTGGGACGGCGCCACCTGGCGGCTCCTGGACCAGGGCCTGGCGACCAACACCATGTGGACGGCCCTCCAGGCCCGCAAGGGGCTCGGCCGGCTCTCGGTCACCTTCGACGCCAGCGACCCCGAGAAGGGGATCACCCAGGACCTCACCAAACTCGCCGAAGTCTTCGACGAGATCTACATCCACTCCCAGTAGAGCAAAAGGTCCCGCCAGGGAAAGGTCCACGGCTCGCTGGGAGGGGCCAGTTCAACCCCGCTCACGTCGACGTCGACCAGGCGATGCTGAGCGAATGGGGACGCAAACTCGTGACCGGGTGGTTGCGTTCACGGGGTGGTGTGCGGCCAGGCGTCGCGCGCCCCGCTCTCTTCCCCCGGAGGGGAGCGGGGCAGCTTTCATCCGACCGTCACCGGTTGGACGGCGTAGGCCTGCGGGTACGGCCTGCCGGGCGCCGGGTGGGGGCGGCCGTTGAACCGGACTTGTTGACCGACGGGCAGAGATTTCAGGCCAGGAGGAAGGGCCTGTCTCTCTACGAACCAACTGGTGCCCTGGGTGTCGGTGATGAATCCGAATGCGGCGCCGGGCTTCCATTTGTTGACGGTGCCGTAGCTGTACCCGTCGTCGGCCCGTTTGGTTGTTGCGCCCTTGACCGGTTCGATGAACGGGTATCTGAGTCGGTACTCAGGCGCAAGGCCCGAGTCCAGGAGAGACTCCCACGAAGGCGTATGATCGGCGGCCTCGATAAGAAGGGGTGCCGACCTCACCTTGTGGTTGCCGCCATCGGCCTCAGTGAAACTGCTAGGGAGGATGACCCGGATACCCAGGGTGCGGAGCCGGTGGACCAGCGGGAGGAAGTCCGCGTCTCCGGTGATCAGAACGACGGCGTCCAGTGACCCTGCGATGGCCCTCTCGTAGACGAGAAGCGCCAGTTCGACGTCCGCGCCCGCCTCTCGGTTGCCGCTGTAGTCGGAAACCAGAACTTCGTGGCGGACGATGCCCTCGTTCCGGAATAGCTCATCCCAGCCCCGCGACATGCTGCGGAACGGCCCCGAGGCGTCGGCCTCCCGGTACGCGGAATCAGTGGGCCGCCCCAGCACGTAATGAGCCTCGTCCATGGTGATCTGTGTAAGCGGCAGCCCGAGTTCGCGGTGGAGGTACCACCGCATGACGTCATGGATGCCGGCGAACGCCGGTTTGGCTCTCCACTTGGAGTGGTCCGCCAGGAACCCCCACAAGTGGATGAACCATCCGCCGTCGTAGAAAACGGCAAGACGAAGTTGTTTATCAGTCATTTCGATTTCTTCGTTGGGGAACTGCGAACGTGGTGTCAAGGAGCTCATAGGCGGCCCGGGAGGAGGTAGCCCCCAGGGCCGCCGGCCTGGCCGGGTCTCAGCCCGTCAGGTCGGGCGAGCCGCTCGGCCAGGGGCAGGTGCTCCGCTCTTCCCCTGATATGCCGATGGCTCGGGTGACAGCGATCGTGGACTCGCGGTACCCCGGCGGCGGCGTCTGGTGGGTCGGCGGTTAGACGGGTTGTGAACATGTGCTGGGTGGTGGGGATGAGCCGCTGCTGTCGGCTAGCCAGCCGGCGTCCAGGTCATCCAGGGCAGCCCGGCGCCTGGCCGCCAGTTTGTTTGCCCGGGCGAGCTGGCGCCGTTGACTTAACCAGGGTCGGAAATCGTGCCCTTGAGGGACGGGGTCTTTCCTGCCGAACGGCAGGCGGCCGTGCTGCTTGACGTAGGCGAGGGCCGCTTCGAAGTTGAGGTCCCAGAGGCTTTGCCGGGATTGGCCTGACGCCCAGTTGGGGTCGAGCTGATCCAGTGCGGCGCGGCGGGCGGGCGTGAGCGTGCCGCGGCGGGCCAGTTGGCGTTGCTCTCGCAGCCAGGTTCGAAAGTCGTCGCCTTGCGGGGCCGGGTGTTGGGCGCCCGGTTTGGTAGGCAGGTGCCCGTGCTGCTTGGCGTAGGCGGCGGCAGCCTTATAACGGGCATCCCAGCGTTCACGCTGGCTTCGGGCCGATGCCCAGTCGGGATCCAGAGACTCAAGGGCTTCTCGGTGCCCGGGCGGTAACCGGTCGGATCGGCTCCGACGGCCGCTCAGCCATGATCCGAGCGGGAAGTCTTGCTCGACGTGGGAGCCGGGGACGTCTAGGTCCCTGTGCTGGGCGGCGTAGGCGCGTGCGATGGCGAGCCCGTGGTTCCAGTCATCGTCGAGGATCGACCAGGCCATTGCGATGGCTTCCAACCGGGTCTGACGGTCGCTGCCCAGGAATCCGCCGCTCTTGAGGCGACGCTGTGTCTTGAGCCAGGCGAACAGATCCCGGCCCTCGACAGGGGGATGTTCTGGTTCGGGGCGCAGATCGCCGTGCTGCTGGAAATACCGGTTGGCGTCTTGGTAGTGCTGTTCCCAGATCGCGTCGGAGTCGTGCCAGGTGGGGTCGATAGCGGCTAAGGCGTCGTGGAAGCGCGCGGGTAGTGTGCCGTCGCGGTGGTGCCGGCGTTGTTGGGTGAGCCAGGCGGTCAGCTCGACGCCGCTGTGGGTGAAGCTCTTGGGGACACCGTGCAGGGAGCCGTTGTGGTCAGCGGCGAATGCCTGGGCTGCGGCGAGGCCGTTGCGCCATGATCTTTCCCGGGCCAGATCCTTCTTGGTCCACACAATGGCGATGTCGTCGAGCAGTCGGACCCGTTCCTTGGGCATGCTGTCGCGTAGTTTGCGCTGGTTACGTAGCCACTGCCCCAGGCGTAGGCCGGTCGCGGTCACGTGGCTGACCGGTAGGTCGATGCTGCCGTGTGTGTCGAAGTGGGCCTTGGCGGCGCCGTAGTACGCCATCCAGCTGGATGACGCTGCCTCAACTGCGCGGACCTGGATGGCTGAGGCGAAGCCTTCGGGCACCGGGGCCCCCGACAGCGACAGCCAGCCGGCGCGCAGACCTGACCGTTGAAGGTCGCTGTGGTCTTGGTGGGCAAGCGTGTCGTGGGCGCCGATGCGGGCTCGTGTCATGTCCAGGTAGTCGGCCAGGCGATTGTCGTGGGCGCGCAGCGCCCGCAGGACCTGCCATACCTGCGCGTACGCCGAACCGTCCAGGGCCGCTTCGGGATTCTCGCCCGGCCCAAGGAATACCGGCACGATGATGCGGGCGACTTTGCCGGGCCGGCCTCCCAGGCGTAGTGCCCGCCCGACCGCCTGCACGGTGTCGATGACGCTGTTGCGGGGCGCGGCCAGCAGGATGGCATCCACCCCGGGTGCGTCGACTCCTTCGGTGAGAACCCTGGCGTTGGAGACCACACGCAGCTCTTCGCCGCCGGCCTGACCGGGATTTTCGCCGAGGTAGTCCAGCACCGCGCGGCGGACCGCGAGGTCCTGGCCGCCGTGGATATGGCGTGCCGATACCGCTGCCGGACGATGATCGGGATCCATCAGCTGCCATGCCTGGGGGAGTGTCGCCGACCACGCTTTGGCCTGGTCCACCCGGTTGTGGAAGGTGATCATCCGCCGGATGTCGAACTCTTTCGCGGCGCGCAGCGCCGCGATCTGAGCCGCCAGCATCCTGGCGTCGACGGCGGTTCGGGCCAGTTGAAGATGACGGTCGTGCTCCTCGGCCAGCTGGTGGACGTGCGTGTCGGTCACTATGGGAACGACAAGTTCGTAGTCGGCGAGCAACCCACGCGTGATCGCTGTGGAGGTGGGTAGCTCGAACACTGTCGGGCCGTAGATCTGCTCGTCATCCATCGAGACCAGTTCGTCAGTGCCCTCACCGCCGACCAGGATCTTCGGGGTGGCTGTCATGTACAGGCGGCGCTTGGCCGGTACGGCGCTGTCGTCGTGAAAAACCGCCCACGCTCGGCCGGCTCGCCCCGCTGTGCGATGCGCCTCATCGGCGATGGCCAAATCCCACGGTTTCAGTCCATGACCGGCGTGGGCCGCGGCCAGAACCGGCAGGCTCTGGTAGGTCGCCAATACCGTCATCCGTCCCGGACCGGCCGTCGCGCTCGCCAGCTCGGCCGGGTCGGTGGTGACCTGTGCGCCCTCGACATCCAAGGCGGCGTTGCTTGCGAGCACCCGGGCATCAGAGCAGACCGCCACCACCCGGCCGAGCCCCACACCGCCGTGCTTGTCGAAGGTGCGCACCATCTGCCCGACCAGCTCCAGGGTCGGCACCATCACCAGCACGCGCCCCAGCGGGGCCAACCGGCCTGCAGCCTTGGCACCGATCCTGGACTTGCCCGACCCGCACGGCGACGCCACCACGGCCCGGCCGCCGCGCCCGAGCGCTTGTTCGATCGCATCCACGGCGACGAGCTGGTGAAACCACGGATCGGTGGGGTGATGAGGGTGTTCATCCGCCGCCGGGGAGTCCGGTGCTGCCGGTTCGATCCCAGTCCGGCGCGGCGAACTGGCGGGCTCGGGGTGTCCGGTTCGCGGCGCCACCAGGATGGGTTGAGTTGGGGGGTGTGTGAGGGGGGTGGATGTCACCGGTGATCTTCCCTGGGTGATTGACGTGGTCGGTGTGGGTTGTCGCTGTGGTGAGGCGGTCGCACGGTGGCTGTGGTCGGGTCGGGGAACCCGGGTCCGCAGCGGCGCAGGATCCGGTGCCGCTGCCCGGCGGTGTCACGGTGGGCGGCATGCCCGGTTACGAAGTCGGTTCCTCGGGCCCGGACCCTTGGACGTTCTGCGCTTCGGGGGCACCCAGCGCGTCGAACACCTGCTGTGCTTCAGCGAGATGCTTGTCTGCCTCGAAGTGATGACCAAGGGTTCGAAGCACCTGGCCCAGGAGCATCTGGGCGCTGGCTTGCTGGTGAAGGGCACCCATCTGAAGGGCCAGCACCAGTGCGGTCTCCAGCGGAGCTCGCGCCGATCGAGGCCGGCCCAGCGCCACGTGGGTTCTGCCGAGCTCGGTCAGCGTACGAGCCTCGTTATAGAGATCGTTGAGCTCGCTGAACAACCGGTAGGCCTGATGCAGGTGCAATGTGGCCTGCTGTGGACGGCCTGCCATGCGTTCGGCCTCACCCATCCGCCGCGCTATCAGGGCAATACCGCGCTTACGCCCGAGGTAGGTGTGGATGCGCCGTGCTTGGTCGAACAGATCCAGGGCGTGCTCAGGCCGCTTGAGCCCCAGATAGGCGACGCCCAGGCCATGAAGGGCGGCAGCCTCGCCGAGGGTGTGGCCGCCGGTCCGCTCCAGGTGAAGGGCCTCCTCGCACAGGGCGGCAGCTTCATCGAAGCGATGCAGGCTGCAATATGCCGAGGCCAACGCCACCATCATCCGCGGGACGGCCCGCGGAGTACGGCCGGAGCGGGCGGCTTGGACACCGATCTCGTGGGTGGCCACCCAATCGTCGTAGTGCCGTCGAAAGAGGAACAGCGGCCACATCGCCTCGCACAGCTGCCAGGCGAGCTCGTGCAGGCCGCGCTGATGGGCGCGGATGATGGCAGCACGCAGGGTGGGCAGTTGCTGCTCGAGCCAGTCCAGGGCCGCGGCCGCGGTGGCGAACGCCGGCTGCTGAGCAGAGACGGTGGCCTGCGCCGGCCCCAGGCGCCAACGGTCGGGCATCACCATGAGGTCGGCTGCTGCGGCGAGCACCAGCAGTCCTTCAGCCTGTGCGGCGCTCGGAGGTTCGTTGGCAGCGTCGGACGGCTTGTGTTGCACCGGCGAACTCCTGTTCATTGCGTCGCGTCCAGTTGGGCAGGCTCAGCGCCGGCGAGCAGGCACCTCTGCACCATGTCGGCCCCGGTGTCGATGCGCAGGTTCACCTCGGCAGGACCGATAGGGAGCCCGGCCGTGCTCACCAGCGTGTCCATAGCACCGAGCAGGGCGCACACCATCAGGGAGGTAGGGGGCACAGCCAGGCGCGGATGGTCTGGCGGCGGCCCTGCCAGGTGCAGGAGGTCGGACATGAACCGCCGCCGCAGGGTGATCAAACCGGTGTCGGTGGGCAACTCCTGCGGATGCAGGAAGCGGACCCGCCGCTCATCGGCCAGCACAAAACGCAGGTAGGCCCGGACCGCGGCGGCGATGCGCGAACCCGGTTCGGGGGAGCTCCGGTGAAGGGCCTCAGCCGCCGCCGACAGAGCTTGGCGGGCACGCTCCTGGTACACCGTCTCCACGGCCGTGTGCAGGTCGGCGAAGGTCGCGTAGAAGTCGCGATTGGAGAGACGCGCGGTCCTGCAGATCGCCCCGACGCTGGTACGCCTTAGCCCGCGGTCGGCAACTAGGCGAAACACGGCCGCCATCAACCGGGCTCGTCGTGCTGCCTGGCGTTGCCCGGACTCAAGGCCGCCGTAGGTGCGCGACGCCGGGGCGCCAGACACCTCGCCGTACGCTGATCGCCCGCCCTCCGTAGGCACCCGGGCGGCATCCCCGCTCATCGAATGAGCGAACGCGGTGGTGAATGCCGACATTGACAGTCCTAATCAGTGTTGGCGAGTCGCCTTGCGGCAGACTCGGTGGCTGGTAGCCGTCCGGTGGGTGAGCACTTGTGTGTCCTGGACTTGGAGTCCTGCTGAAAGACAGTGCCCCCGCTGGTTGGCCGGGCGAGTTGATCGCTTTCAGATGACATGAGGTGCGGAGACGCCCGAGAGAAGGTGGAGCCTTATCCGGTCCAACAGGGGCTCAGCCGTGGGGCGGCAGGAACCGTGTCCCGGTCGGGTGGAATGCCTGAGGAAACGGAGCACGGCCCCGCCAGCGGGAGAGCTGCACGGGGGAAGGACAGCGACGGGTGGTTAGGCCGGTGCTTCCGACACCACCAGGCTCAACCCGAGGGGAAGTGGGATGACCTTCGGCGAAGCAGCGAAACCAAGGCCACGTTCCAGCAGGCCCAGGTATTCCTCGCCTGTGCGCTCACGTCCGCCATCGGTGCTGACCAGCGTCCGCATGTCCCAGGAAAGCCCCGGATGCGGGTCTGAGCCGCCTGGTGGCAGGAGCATGTCGACGCAGATCAGACGGGTCGCCGGACCCATCGCGGCCCGCACATTGGCCAGGATCTTCTCCGCTTGGGAGTCGGGGTATTCGTGCAGGACGCCGAACAGCAAGTACGTATCGGCTATGGCCGGCACCGACGCGATAACATCGCCTTCGACTAGTCTGCACAGGTCCAGGACGCCGTGTTCGGCCAGGTAGGTCTTCGCCTGCGGGAGGAGGTCAGGCCGTTCCAAAAGCACCCCACGCCATCCGGGATTTCGTGCGACCACCTCAGCCAGGATGATGCCGGACCCGCCGCTCACATCCATCAACGTTCCCTCGCCGGTGAACATGTTGGCGATATGCGACGCCAACAGCCGGGCCGCGTCGGCCCTGTCGCCAGCTAATCCCCTCCCGCGCCGGGGGAGGGCGGCGACACCCTCGGCTTCCTTCCGTCCGACGAAGGGCTCCGGCCGCCCGGTCAGCACAATCTCGGTCAGCCGCGACAGCGGTTCCCGCCACTCGGCGGCGGCGAGCACCATGTCGCGCATGGAGCCTGCCACGTCGGCACGTAGCGTCTGCCCGTTTGAGCCCAGCTCATAGGTCTGTGCTGCGATCTGAACCACCATGCCCAGCGGCTCGAGCACGCGAAGCACACGAGCGAGCAGATGGGGATGAGCGCCCACACGTTGCTCCAGTTCCTGCAACGTCAATGGCCCGTCGGCCAGATGATCGGGCAGCCGCAGCTGGGTGAATGCCACCAGCGCGGCAAACTTCTCAGGCCACCCAGTGATCTGCAGGATCACATCCGCAGATCCGGCCCCGGCAGAGGGTGGAGTGACCGGCAGGGAAAGGCCTGCTACCCGCTGCTGCACGTTGGTCATCGTGGTACTTCCTTTGGCGTCGGCGCGGCTGGCAGGGTCAGAGCGGCGAGTCTCAGGCCGGTCCTGGCCGTATAGGCGGCTTCAGGAACTCATTGGTGAGTTGCAGCAATGCATCCGCTTCGGCCAAAGCCGTGCCCAGCGACACTGCGTCGCTGCGCGCCACACAGGCGTAGACGCCCTTGAGGCGCTGCTGCTCATTCGGGGAATCGTTCCTGAACGCCCACCAACCGCCATCTGCGCCGTCACGCCTGACGTAGTGGATGATCCGGTATCCGGGATAGGTGCTCCTCAGCGCAGCCAACTGGCGGGTCCGGTCATCAGTACCAGCGCCGGCGTCATCACCACGGGTCGCCACGGCTGAGGGCACCGGTGCCGGCTCCTGTGCGACGCCGCCGGAGTTCGACGCCAACGCGAAGTCGCTTGTGCGGGATGAATCGTCTCGCCGGACAGCTGTCACCGGCATACCGCTACCCGCCTGCGTCGTGACGGACGGAACCGATGGCGGAGACAGTGACGCTCCGACTCTCGCCAGCGCAGGTCGACTGCCCGACAAGCGAGCACACGCTGAGCGGACAGGACGACGACGATCACCTCTTGCGGCCCAGTCCACAGAACGCCGGCAACGGCTCGTCGGTGTGGAACATCGGCCACTGCGCCCGCCAGGTGCCCAGACGTACCACGCCCGACGCGGCCGATTCCGGGTCGTCGGCGTCCGAGCTCGGCACCGTCGCATCGTGAGGGTCGACCATCTCCAGGCCGGAGAAAAAGCGTCCGATTTCCTCATGTGAGCGAAGCACTACAGGGAAGGTTGCCGCATCGTAGACACGGGTTACGTCATTGAGTCGCTTGTCACGCTCGGCATGCGATATGACCAGATAAGATCCCGGAGCCGCCGCGTCCAGCAAACTCTTCACGATCTCGTACGGACCCTCATCGTCCCTGACGAAGTGGAGCACGGCAATAAGAAGAATGGCCATCGGCTCGGAGAGATCGATCATATGCCGAACTTCTTCTCGAGCCAGGATGTCCACAGGCCTGCGGAGATCACCTTCGACCGCCACAGTATGCTCGTTTCTTGCCAGTAACGCGCGAGCGTGAACCAGTGCCAGCGGATCTTTGTCCACATACACAACCCGCGCGTCGGGGGCGATACCCTGCGCTACCTGATGCACGTTCCTGCCCGTCGGGAGCCCACTGCCGATGTCGAAGAACTGGCGGATGCCCGCGTCACCAGCCAGGAACTCCACCGCGTTCTGGAGGAACTCACGATTGACCCGCGCCAATTGACGTGTCTGCGGAAAGGTCTGGATCACACGCTCGGCCGCCTCACGATCAGCGGGACCGTTATCCTTGCCGCCCAGGTAGTAGTCATACATCCGGGCGACATTGGCAATGGTCGGATCCACTTTAGGACGCGGCCGAGAGCTCATGTCGCTTCCGCCCAGCAGTGAGGCCATGGAATCCACCTTCGTTCGTCGATCAGTCATGATCTGGCACGCGGGCAACGCCGCCTATCAACTGCCAGCCGCGTTTCGGCGGATGGTCCGCCTGGCTTCGCTCCCCTGGTCGCCAGTGGGCGGACGCCTCCACCACGCCCGGGCCGACAAGTTCCGCACCGTCGAACAGGTTGCTGATCTGGTTCAGCGAGCGGGGATGGAAGGCGCCCAGTTTCGAGAACAGGGCTGTGGCAGCGGCCGCGCGATAGCTCTGCATCGTCTCGACACAGAGATGGGACATCACTAAGAAGCTGCCCGCCGGCAGCGCCGTGCGGAGGACGTCGACGATCGCGGCCGGGTCTTCATCGTCGCTGAGGTGGTGCAGAACCGACGTCAGGACCAAGCCGACCGGGCGGGTGAAGTCGACCTGCTCGCCTCGCAGAAGGTCGAGCACGTGCTTCGGATCCCGAATATCGGCATCGACGATCGCGCCACCGGGATGATGCAGCAGCGCGCGGCCGTGTGCCAGTACGACCGGATCTGTGTCGAGGTAGATGACCCTGACTGACCGATTGATCCGCCGGGCTACGTCGTGGGTATTTTCCAGCCGTGGCGGCATCGGCAGGCCGAATCCCAGATCGACCACCTGCTCGACTCCCGCCGCCACGATGTACTCGATCGCTTTGGCGAGGAAGGCGCGACCGCTGAGAGCAGTTGTGTCAGCATCGGGCATGAGAGCCAGCAGCTCGCGGGCCACGATCCGGTCCGACTCGTAGTTGTCCTTGCCCCCGAGCAGGAAATTCCACACGCGAGCAGCAACTGCCACATTGCTACCCGAGGTGTCAGCCGTCGCGGTCATATCTCGCCGGTCCCGCCTATTGCGTGACGGCGAGCCGGGGCGGATCTAAGGTGGGTCACGGGTCGCAGCTCCATGCGATCAAGGAGCCCGCCAGGCGTTGCGATCGCCTCGGCGGGTTCCGCTTGTTGACCTTGACAACGTCTGACCAGCATTGCCTCACAAAGACTGGGAAGCGACTCCCAATATGGTTAACAAGCTGTACCGGCACTGACCTGGGACTACGCTGGGAAACCCCTGTCTGGGTTACCGGCTAAGGTTTACAACTGACACCTCGCCTATGGTTGAAATGACTACCGCCACAACCGCTGGAAACAGGACGAAGTTCCTCAATGGCCCCAAATGCGCATGATCGCGGACGCCGCGCTCAGGAATTACGCGCCCATGGCTTCACCTGGGAGCAGATCGCCGCGGTGTGGGAGAGCGACTACCCAGAGATCTCGCCTCGCGTTGCTCTGCGATGGGCGCACAACCTCACGCAGGAGCAGGTCGCTGAGCTGTGGAACGAGTTGGACTCCGGCGAGGTGACCATGACCAAGGGCCGGGTCTCTAACTTCGAATCATGGCCTGTCAAGGGTCGCCGTCCCAGCGTCATGAATTTGAAGATGCTGGCCCGGATTTACCAGACCACGGCGCGACGGCTGCTCACCGATGACGAATACCTTCGCTACGGCCGGACAGCACAGGTGGAACTCGAGCAGATCGACTATCGGCATCTGGATGCCAACAGCCGGCCGCAAGAGATGCTGTCTGAGCAGGCCAACACGCTCACCTCTGACACCGGGACAACTCACGAGCGAGCCTCATCGACTGTCGTCACTGCCAGAGGTGCGCTGCACTTCGATGTCACTGCAACTACAGTCGCAGGATTCGAAAGGGCATTCTTAGTGGATGTTGCGCGTGAATCGGCGAGGCTCGCGCATATCGTGGGTCAAACCAATATCGGGCAGACTGATCTCGATCAACTGGACGCTGACATCGCCTATCTGGCTCGGCGGTATCTCACAGACCCGCTGGTGCCTCTCATTGGTGAGATGGCGGAGGTTCGTGACACCACGTTCTCGCTACTCAAAGACCGCCAATACCCTGAGCAGACGCGGCATCTCTATGCGCTCGCCGGTCAAGCGTGCGGTCTGCTTGCCAATGCGAGCAGTGATCTCGGGCACTACGATGTCGCTGACACGCATGCCCGTACAGCCTGGTTGTGTGCTGAACTGGCGGGCCACGATAAATTACGCGCATGGGTGCTCTCCACCCGGAGCCTTATAGCGTTTTGGGATGGGCGCACCAACGACGCAATTCACTTCGCCGAGCACGGCACCCAATATAGTGCTCAGGGGGTAGAATTGGTGCGCCTGCGGAGTCTCGAAGCACGGGCCCGCGCCCGGCTTGGTGATGAGCCGGGAACCCGCGCCGCTCTTCATGCTGCCAGCGAGGCACGCCAGCACGTGCATGATGAGGGCGAGTACGCGGGGATGCTCGCTTTCTCTCCGGGTAACCAGGAAAGGTGCGCCGGAAGCGCTTACCTGTGGCTGAACCTCCCCGAAAGCAAAGAATCCCTGGAACGAGCCTTAACGCTGTTCGCACAGGAGACACCACCGGAGACCGGCGTCCCCTCGTATGCGCACACCACCGTTACCCGGTTGGATTTGACGATGGCTCACTTGCGCTCCGGCGACCTGGACGGTGCACTGGAATTGGTCCAGCCTGTTCTCGGCCTGCCACCAGAGATGCGGCTAGCCGGCGTAGTGCGTCGTACGCACGTCCTCCAACGGTTGCTCGCGGCCCCAGCTCTTGGTTCGAGATCCGCGGCCCAGGAGCTTGCTGCGCAAATAGGAGATTTTACTGAACACAACGCCGCCCGTCGGCTCACCAGTTCTTGAACACCGGGAAGGCCCGTGAACATCCAACCTGACGCGCCCATGACGTTAACCGTTCTGGGATGCCAAACTCCCTATCCGCGACCTGATGAACCATGCTCGGGGTACCTCCTTCGGGCCGAGAAATCCACCATCTGGATCGACGCCGGATCCGGCACGTTTGCCGAACTCCAACTACACGTCCAACTCCAAGACATCAACGCCATCTGGATTAGCCATCTTCATCCCGACCACTACTCAGACCTGCTGTCAGCATGGAATGCCTACGCCAATACGCCTTCGCTTCCCCAGCCGCTGGTTTTCGGCCCGCCAGGCTGGCGTCAACGGGTCGAGGCGATGCTTGGCCAACCCGGAGCACTCGACGAAGTCTTCACGCCGCTGGAGCTGCATGACCGATATCTGACCCGCGTCGGACCGGTCGAGCTACGTGCCTACCAAGTCGAGCACAGCGTCCCTACATTCGCTCTCCAAGCTCAGCATCGCGACCGCCTATTCGCCTATTCTGCGGATTCAGGACCCTGCCCTCAACTGGTCGACCTAGCCCAAGGAGCAAACCTGCTTTTGATCGAGGCAGGCGCAAGTAAATCTCAGCCATACCATTGCACGGCAGAGGACGTCGGCGACATCGCCACAGCAGCGCAAGTGTCGGGCGTGATGCTTACCCATCTCGCACCCGAACTCGACCGCGAGCAAGCTTCCACTAGGGTGCAAGCCAGATTCACCGGCACCGTTGACGTCGCCCGGCCAGGACTCACTATCCAGATATGAAACAAGATATACGCCTGTCCTGCGCGGCTTTGGGCCGGATGCCGGAGCGTCATCCGAGTCGCGACCTGGACTGCCGGGCATACCTGCCGCCGGTTCATGGTGCCGCTGCGGGACGCCGCCAGGGTCCTCGGGTGGGGTCAGCCCGCTCAGACGCAGGCTCAGGCGGCAGCACGGATCGCCGAGGGCCACGCCCAGAGAGGTGGTGTTTGAGAAGGCCACCCGTAGTCCGGTGACTATTAGGAAGCAAGCGCCTCAATAGTCACTTTAGCATCATTCGTCCGATTTTCGGAGTCGGTTTCCTTGCGGCACTACGCAAGAACCTCCAAGCCCATGTAGCGACGCTGCTCGGTCCACTCGTCGTTCTGCTCGGCCAGCACGGCACCGACCAGCCGGATGATCGCCTCGCGGTTGGGGAAGATGCCTACAACGTCGGTCCGCCTGCGGATCTCCTTGTTCAGCCGCTCCTGCGGGTTGTTGCTCCACACCTGCCGCCACACCGTCTTGGGGAAGCGGTGAACGCCAAGATGTCCTCGCGCGCCTCGTCCAGTAGCGACTGCTGCGTATGCCGTATTCGTGCGCCCGGGGACGTAGCGTACTTCGCGGGTCTGCTCTCGCCGGGTCTAGCAGGTCAGGTGGCGGTCGCCTGGCCGAGAAGGACGGGTAGGGCGCGGTGTCCGTTGGAGATGAAGGACTCAAGGGGACGAAGTTGGTCCGCTGGACTGGCGAGAGCGAGGCGGGGGAAGCGGTCGAACAGCGCGGGCAGGGCGATCTCCGCTTCCAGGCGGGCCAGGGGCGCTCCGAGGCAGAAGTGGGTGCCGTGCCCGAACGATAGATGGCGGTGCCGGGTGGGACGCCGGATGTCGAACTGGTCCGCGTCTTGGCCGTGCAGGTCAGGGTCCTGGCCGGCGGCGGCGTAGCCGATCACTATGGCATCACCAGCGTGGAACACCAGCCCACTGGCTGTGTCGTTGATGTCTTCCACGGCGAAGCGCATGATCAGGTTGGCGACCGGTGCCTCCTTGCGGAGGGTCTCGTCTATCACGTCGTCCCAGGTGGCTTGGCCGGTGCGGACCAGGGCGAGCTGGTCGGGGTGGCTGAGCAGGTTCACGATGGCGTGGTCCAGGAGATTGACCGTCGTCTCGTGCCCGGCGCCGATGAACAGGAGAAGCGTGTCGAGGATTTCCTGTTCGGACAAGTTCGAGCCGTCCCGGTCTTCGGGGGCTGCGATCAGGGCGCTGGTGAGGTCGTCGCCGGGAGCATGACGCTTGGCGGCGATGAGGTCGGCGAGCATCATGTAGATCTCGCGGGCGTTGGCTGCGGCCTGTTCCTCGGTGAGGTTGGTGGCGAACAGGCCGCCGACGGTGCGGCGGAACCCGTCGTGTGCCTGTTCGGGGACGCCGAACAGTTCGCTGATGACCAGCAGGGGCAGCAGGTAGGCGAACTGAGCGCGCAGGTCGATGGTGCTGTCGGCAGGGGAGGCGGCGAGTCGCGCGAGGAGATCGTCGGTGATCTTTTCGATCGTGGGCTTCAGCGCGGCGGTCCGGCGGGGGGTGAAGGCGGCGGACAGCAGGCGGCGTAGCCGGGTGTGCTCGTCGCCGTAGGCGGTGAGCGCGTTGTGGACCTGCACCCAGGGGCGCAGCGGCCAGTTCTCCGGTATCTCACCGTTGATGAAGGCCGGCCAGTGCCGGTGGGCGTCTTTGGACACTCGGGGGTCGCTGAGCAGTCTTTTGATCAGGGCGGGATCGGTCACCGCCCACGCCACCACTGCACCGGGAAGTTCCACCGGCGTCGCGGGGCCCTGGGCGCGGAGGAGCCGGGCTTCGGCGTGGATGTCCTTGCCGGTGGCGTCGAGACGGTGGGGGCAGGCGGAGGAGGGCTGGGTGTCCATGAGTCTCCAGACATCGCGACAGATGGGAAGGTGACGGGCAGTGTGGACCAACCGCTGTGGAACGTGCCGGGCCGCCGCCCGAGCTGGTGGACGGGGGTGGCCAGGTCGAGGCCCGGCAGCCGGTCCAGCACGCGTTCGACCGCTACCTCAGCGATCACCCGGGCGATGTCGGGTGCGGGACAGCGGTGGACGCCGGCTGAGAAGGCCAAGTGAGCTTCGTTGCCGGCCAGGTGAGTGCCGTCCAGGCGGAGGGCGGGATCGGTGTTCGCCGCAGCGAACGACACGAGAATGGGGACACCCGCGGGTATGAACAGGCCTTGGTAGACGAGGTCCTCGCGCGCGTACAGCGGACTGTAGTTAGCCATCGGAGGATCGGTCCACAGGACATAGTCCAGTGCTCTGCTGACGGACTGGGCGCCGTCGAGGACCGATCCGGCGAAGCGGTCGTCGGTCAGCATGAGTTTGACAGCGTTGCCGATCAGGTTGGTGCACGGCTCGGTGCTGGCGCCGATGACGAGCAGGATCTGCTGGATCATCTCCGCGTCGGTGAGTTCGGCCGGGTGTGCCAGCAGCCACGAGGTCATGTCCGACTCGGGGGTTGTGCGCTTGAGGTGAGTCAACTCCAGGCACGCGCGCTCGAGTTCGGCGTTGGCCGCCGCCGCGTCCTGTGCGGTGTCGAAGAGCTTGGCCAGGCTGCTGACAATCCGTCTTCCGAGCTGCGGGGGACATCCGAACAGTTGCAGGACGATCTCCATCGGCAGGCGTGCCGCGTAGTCGCCCACCAGATCAGCGCTGCCCACCGGCGCGATGGCGTCGATCAGTGTGTCGGCGGAACGGCCGGCGACCGCTCGCAAGTCGTGCGGATCGATGCGAGCCAGGCCGTCAGTGATCGCGCTACGTAGTCGGACGTGCGCAGGCCCGTCTTTCCACAGTGCGTTGTTCCGGTCCATCATCATCATCAGTGCCGGACTGTCCCGGGGTACTTCGCCGTTGGCGAGCGCCCGCCAATACCGCGGGCTCTTGGCGAACTGGCCGGGGGTGCTGCGCAGCAGGTGCAGCGCCGCGGCGTAGGTCGTGGTGATCAGCCCGTACACCCGCGGGGCGATTTCGACCGGCGCGATGGGCCCCATGGATCGCAAGTGCCGATAGGTGGGCTGCGGGTCGGCGGAGAAGTCCTCCCCGAACAGCGGCACGTAGCCGGGTGCGGGAAAGGCGGTCGGATCAGGCGGGGGCGCTTGACCTGCGGCATGAGCGGGGCAGCCGGGCGGCGGCGCGAGCTGTTCGCCGGAAGGGTAGCTCGGGGGGTGCGTCATGTAATTTCCAATACTTCACGGGTCATCAGGTGCTGCAGCAGAACGGTCAGAGCCTGGGCAGCCGAACGCCGGTTCAAGGCGTTACAGGTGACCATCGGTGTCGAGGGATCCAGATCCAGCGCCTGGCGAAGGCTCGCTTGCGGGTAGAGGGGGGAGTCGGGGAAGGCGTTGATCGCGACCGCATGCGGCAGTCCCATCTCCTCCACCAGCGCGAGGGATTCAAAAGATTGCGCCAGATGCCGGGTGTCAGCCAAGACCAGCGCCCCCCAGGCACCGCGAGCGGTCTCCTGCCAGATATGCCGGAAGCGTTCCTGTCCTGGGGCGCCGAACAGGAACAGCACCAGGTTCTCGTCAATGGTGAGCCGGCCCCAGTCCAGTCCGACGGTCGTCGTGGACTTGCCTGGCCGGCCGCGCAGATCGTCCACGCCGACGCTGGCCTGTGTCATCGGCTCCTCAGTACGTAGCGGGGCGACCTCCGACAACGTGGAGACGAATGTGGTCTTTCCGACACCGAACGGCCCAGCGACCACGATCTTCGCCAACTGGGCGCCGCGCAGGAGGTAGTCGCGGTCAGAGGGCTTTGAGTGCATCGATCACTCTTTCCAACACCTCGCGCTTAGGGAGCGTGGCCCTGGCGGCGGGCGGGCGGGTCAGTACGTGGCCGCTGTCGACCAGATCGGCCACCAGGACCTTGGTGATGCCGATCGGCAGTTCCATGGCGCTGGCCACCTCGAACAACGGCATCGGGCCCCGCTCGCACAGCTGCACCAGCCGCCGGTGCTCCGGATTTAGCCCGTCGACCGGCAAGCCCGGGGCATGCAGCACCGTCAGTACGTCGAACACGGGGCGACTGGCCCGTGTCCGCCCTCCGGTCGCCAGGTAGGGGCGGACCAGCGGTGGCCGGGTGCGCCGAGGCACTGTCACGACACGCTACCGACATCCGGGCGCGTGGGAGCGCTGAGCACATCGCCCACCGACTGCACCAATTCCTGCGACCACTGCCCCACTTGCCGCAGGTCAGCCTGGCCGCCCGTGGCGATCGCCAGGTAAGTGCCCTGGCCCGCGGAAACGACCAGGACGTAACCATGGTCGAACTCCACCATCGTCTGCCGCCAGCCGCCCGCCGGGTTCATCTCGGTGGCGATGAAGTCGGCCATGCCCCTGCTGGTCGCCTGCAGCCCCGTGCATGCCGCAGCCATCCGCTGCGCCGTTTCCAGATCTATGGTCTGTTTGGTGCGGGACCGCAGCAGGCCGTCGGAAGTCAGCAGGATCACCCCCCGTATATGGGGGACACGAGTCACTGCCTGGTCGAGCAAGAAATCGACGTTGCCGAAGTTGAAAGTGTCAGGGTTGAACGTATCGGGATTGAACACGTTGGTGTCCATGTCTGTCACCTGTCGTAGCTGTCGGAGGACTCAGTACCGACCGGGCGGCCGGCGCGGGTGCCGCTCTGGAATGCGCCCAGCCGGTCACCCACCTCGTGGGGAGTGCGACGCGGCGAATCCTGCTGATCGGCCACATGCACTGCCGCCGAGGGTGCGCCGGTCCTGCGGCGGCGCTGCGGCAATCCCGACTCGTTCATGGGAACAGGCGTCGCCGAGGCCGCCCCGGCGCCTCCCGCGTGTGGCAGGGGCTGTTCCACCGGGATCAGTAAGGCAGAGGGAACGAAGATCGTCGCGCTCAGGCCGCCGGAGGAGGACTGGCCGTTCAGGTGAGCGGAGAAGCCGTAATTGCCGGCCAGCGCGGCGATGGCCGCGAAACCGATCCGTGGCGGGTCGCCCAACCGGGTGATGTCCACCGGCCGTCTGCCGCTGAGAAGTTCGCGCCCCTGCTCCACCTGCTGGTCGGTCATGCCGATACCCGAGTCCTCGACATTGATGGCCACGCCGTTGTAGGCCGTCATCATGCGCACCTGCACCGGTGCGTTCGGCTCGGACCTGCGCGTGGCGTTCTCCAGGAACTCGGCCAGCGACAAGACAACCGCCTCCACCGCTGACGCCGACACCGCGACCTTGTCGTTCTCGTCGTACCGCACCCTGGTGTAATCAGCGATCTTGGTGATCGCGCCGCGCACCACATCGGTCAAAGTGGAGGCGTCCCGTTGCCGCCCCACCCACTTCCCGCACAGCACGCCGAGGCCCTGCGTTTTCCGGGTCATCTGCGCATTGAGGTGGTCCAGGGTAAGCAGGTCCCGCAACACATCAGGGTTCTCGTGCCGGTGCTGCATGGCACGTAAGGCGACCTCCTGCTCACCGATCAAGGCCTGCGTCTGCCCGATGATGCCGCCCAAGGTGTCGCGAACAGCGTGATCGGCATGCTGGCGGTAGCGACCGGCTGCGGCCTCGAACAACCCCATGATGGCTTCGATGTTCCCGGCGAATCGGGTACCACGCAGTCGTTCATCACGCAGACCCGGAACCGGCCCACGTTGTACCAGCAGTGCATTCATCAGTCGCGGAAGACGATCGGAAACCAGGTAACCAAGCTCTTCTTCCCAGGCCTGCAGGCCAGCCTTGAGTTCGTCCGCCCGCTTGTGCGCCCAGGTGCTGGTCCGCCGCTCTCGCGCCCAAAGCAGCAGCGCCAGGAACGCAACCACAAAGGACCCCACCACGAGGGCGGTTACCGCTTGACTCATATCAACCTTCATCTAGAGCGACGGCAGGGGTGGAACGTCGTCCAGGGCGCACTAGGCTCTGCGAACGGGAAGGCGTCATCGCCCTCGAAGGGACATCTGACGTCGCACCGCCTCAGCAACCAACGCACTGCCCGCATTCGGCATCGCCTCTACATGTGCCGCTTTTTGACCTTGACGACGTTCACAAGGGTGGCCTCATCAAAAACTGAAGGCGACATCCAATTTGGTTAACAAGCCGAATCGGCGCTGAACTGCACAAACGTGGATAACCACCGCGTCTTGTTACCTGTTACGGTTCACAACACGAAACGCTTACGCAACGCTGAGGTCGCCACCAGGTACAGGCAATAGGGGCGGACGGCGACAATGAATCCGAAACCGCACGATCGTGGACACCGGGCACAGGAACTCCGTACCCGAGGGCTGACCTGGGAGCAGATCACCGCGGTGTGGGAGAGCGACCATCCGGGCACCTCGCCTCGCGTCGCGTTCCGCTGGGCGCACAACCTCACCCAGCAGCAGGTGGCTGAGGCGTGCAACGCGCTGAATCCTGGCGAGCCGACCATGACCAAGTCCCGGATCTCCCAATTCGAGTCCTGGCCGGCCGGGGGGCGCCGCCCCAGCATCTCGAACCTGAACATGCTTGCCCGGATCTACCAGACCACCGCGCGGCGGCTACTCACTGAAGACGAGTATCTCCACTACAGCGCGCCGGCACGAGCCGAACTCGACCGAATCGACCACCGGCAGCTCGACGACAACTGCCCGACTTCGATGCCTCAGCACATCAAGCACGCCAGGCAGGTCCGTGAAGTCGACGAGGCCATCGGTGCCACATCGACGGGAACCAGTGCAGGAGGATCCCACCTCTCTAGCCGCCCGGCCGCGCCCATGACTACCGTGGACGATGTGGAGCGTAAGGAGTTTCTGCGTACGGCCCTTGGCATCGGTGCTGCCGCCATCGTCGCCCCGCTCACCGAACTGGCGATCCCAACTCAGCCATCCCCCCTCCCGACCCTGATCAGCGCGGCCGACATCCAGGAGATCCGCACGATCGCCGACATGTTCCAGGCCTGGGACCACACCTACGGCGGCAGCCTGGTGCGGGAGGCCGTCGTCGCGCAACTGCGCTACGCCGTTTCGTTACTGAAACAGGCCCGCTGCCCCAACAGCCTGCAACCAGATCTGTACACCGCCGTGGGATACCTCGGCCACGCAGCGGCGGCCACATCGTTCGACAGCTGCGCACACGAGGACGCGCGGCGGATGTTCCGACTCGCACTGGCCTGTGCGGAGGAGGCCGGAAACTGGCACCTGCGTGCCAAGATCCTCTCCAGTATGGCGCGGCAGGCCATCTGGTGTGGTGACGCGGACAGCGGCCTGACCCTGGTTGAGCTCGCCCTGGTCCGCTCCGAACGACTTACCCCCGCCGAGCGTGCCATGCTGCTGTCGGCCCGCGCCCGCGCTCTGGCCAAGCAAGGATGCATCCAAGACACGCTGACCACGGTCGGAACAGCCGATGAAGAGTTCAGCCGCGTACGGCCTCACGAGGAACCCCCGTGGATGCGCTATTACGACGCCGCCCAGCACGCCGGCGACACCGGCCATGCGGTCTACGATTTGGCGACGCGCGGAAACTTCATCGGCGAGGCAACTCAGCGGTTGGCCGCCGCAGTGCAAGGCCACACCGCGGCCTACGTCCGCTCACGCGCGATCAGCGGAGTCAAACTGGCCAGCCTGACCATGGCAACCGGCGATCCGCGTGAAGCGGCCGCGATCGGAGAGCGGGCCGTCGCCGACGGCGGCACGGTGCGGTCCCGCCGCGCCGCTGATGACATGAAGGAGCTCTACCAACTCGCCTCCGCACACGAGCACATCACCTCGGTGGCCGAGCTGCGGCATCACATCAAGGGCGCGGTGCTGGTGTGACGGGCGAGGCCGAGGTGGCCGCACGCGCCACACTCCACGAAGCCAGCCGTCGAAGCCGGATCGACGCCGCCAACGCCGAGCTCATCCGCCTCGGCGAGAACGCCATCTTCCGGCTCCCCGCCGGTATGATCGCCCGCGTGACCCGGCCCGGACAGGTGCAGGTCGCCGCCCGAGAGGTCAACGTAGCGCGTTGGCTGGAAGCCTCTGGCATACCCGCCGTGCAGGCCATCTCCGGCGTGGAGCAGCCCGTCGACGTGGACGGCCGGGCAGTGACGTGGTGGCGGGAACTACCACCCCACCAGCACGGAACCGCCCTGCAGGTGGCTGGCGCGCTTCGCCGACTGCACGACCTCCCGATCCCCACCGGATTCGAGCTCGGAACGATTGATCCGTTTGTACGGCTGACCGAACGGATCGGCCGGGCATCGGTGCTGTCACCGGACGACCGAACGTGGATGCTTGACCATCTGACCGAACTGAAGGGCCGGTACGCCGAATTGCCACCCGGCCTACCCCACTGCGTCGTGCATGGTGACGCGTGGGTGGGCAACGTGGTGGGCACCAGCGACGGCCGCGCGGTACTGCTGGACCTGGAGCGTTGCTCCGTTGGCCCGCCTGAGTGGGACCTGACATCCACAGCGGTGAAGCGGTTCACGCTGGGCGGCATCACGATCGACGACTACCAGGCATTCACCCGCAGCTACGGGTACGACGTCACCACCTGGGAAGGATTCGAGACCCTACGGGACATCCGAGAGTTCCGCCTGACCACCATGGCGGCCCAGGTTGCCAGCGAGAACCCCGCCCGCCGCGATGAGATCGAGCGCCGACTGGCATCGATACGCGGCACGCGCGGATCGCGCCCGTGGACGGATTGGCAGCCTGTTCCCTAGCCCTGATCTTCGGCCGCGACCCGGTGACCACCGAGCGGGTCATCGCAGAGACGAACGCCCCGCTGATCACACCGTCGGCTTGAGGAACCCGGCGGAGACCAGGCCGGCCAGCGCCATGTCGGTGTCGGTCAGCTGACCGCTCAGCACGTGCTCGATGAAGTCGGCGACCGGCATCAGGACCGGGTCGACGAACTCGGCGTCGTCGAGCTTCTGGTCGCCGACCAGCTTGCAGCCTCGGGCGACGATCGCGTGCCGCCGGTGCGTCGCGTAGGAGGCCAGGTACGTCTGCATGACGACCTCGGCCTTCTCGGCTTCGTAGCCGGTCTCCTCACGGAGCTCGCGGACGGCCGCAGCGACGATGTCCTCCGCGCCCGCCACGTTCCCGCCCGGCATCTCCAGGAGCACGCGGTCTGGGCCGGGCCTGAACTGGCGGGCGAGGATGACCTGGTCGTCGTCCGTCAGCGCGAGGATCGCCACGGTCGCCCCGCCCAGCAGGATGTCCCACTTGTCCTCTTTGCCGTCCGGGTAGCGGTACAGCCGGGACTTGACCTTCAAGAAGCCCGCGGGCGGCCCCTCGGAGAGCTGTTCCCATTCGAGGTTCGCCTCATCACGCACGAGGCATAGCCTACTGAGCGATCAACGTGATCAACGGGCAGAGAGAAGAAGGCGCCCCGATGTCAACCCAGCGGCTCATCGGCCTGACGACGCGGTGGGCGACCTCGTCCTGCGCGCTTGCTCCGCTCGGCGCGGATCGCCGTGGGCGGACAGGTGAGGTCGAACCGCTCGAATAGAACGGCGGCGATCTGGTCGATCGGGACGTTCTCGCGCCGCAGTCGCTGGGCCAGCAACGTCATGCCGCCGCAGCGCATCGAGTTGTCTGGGGCTTGGCAGAATACGGAGGCACGGAGCGTGCCGGTGAGCCAGGACGGACCGGGGGGACATGCGGTGACCTCGTCAACCACCGACGCTTCCGCTGATTTGCGGACTTTGGCCAGGGTGTGCGAGGACTTCGGGGTCGGTGCTCCCATCCGGGTCACGCCGATCGCCGAAGGGCTGATGAACCGCAATTGGCGCGTCGACACCAGCGGGGGCAGTGTCGCGGTCAAGCAGATTCTGGACGTCAGCGCCGAGCAGGCCCTGTTTCAGCACCGCGCCACCGCGGCGCTGGCAGCGGCCGGTCTGCCGGTTCCCGCGCCGCTGACGACCAACGCCGGGCAGACAGTGCTGCACGTGGATGAAGCGGTGTTCGCGGCTGTCGCGTGGGTGGACGGCGAGCACATCGAGGGAGCCCGGTGGAGCCTGCGCCAGTGCCGCCAGGTCGGCGAGCTGCTGGGAGCCGTCCACGCTGGCCTGGCCCAGGCGCTGCCCGACGGGGTCGGCCCGATCGTTCACCGGGTGCCGGAAGCGGCCAAGGCCAAGGCCGACCTTGACCACTACCAGGCGTTGATCGACGAACGTCCCCGGCTGGACGACTTCGACCGCGCAGCCCGTGCACAGCTTTCGGCGCGGCGTGAGCTGCTGGAAAGCGTGGGCCATCTGCGGCCCGACGACAGCGCCGCCCTGGAACCGGCCGGGTACGTGCACGGCGACTTCCACCCCCTGAACCTGCTGTGGGACCGTTCGGGGCAGGTGGTGGCGGTGCTCGACTGGGACCGCATGGGACGCCGCCGCGCGTACGCCTACGAGCTGGCCCGCTCGATGACGCTGATGTTCGCCGACCCCGACACCGGGGTTGTGGACCTGGAGCGGGCGGCGGCGTTCACCTGCGCCTACCGCGGCGTCGTCGCGATCGGCGAGGAGCAGTTGCTGAGCGCGTTGCGCCTCCTGTGGTGGGAACGGGTGTGCGATCTGTGGCAGTTGAACTGGCACTACGTACGGCATGACACCTCCTGCGATCACCTGTTCGCCTCGGCCTGCGCCCTGCTGGAGTGGTGGACCGCCCATCTAGAGCTGGTGGAGCAGGCCCTCACCACCCGGTAAGGAGCGGCTGGTCGACCGCCCGGAGATCTCACTGACCAGCACAGTGCTCACGACGCGAACGTCTCGGCGCTGCCCGCGCACCCGGTTTGGTGGCGACCGGAGGGTAACGGCAGGCTCGCGGGGACAACCAGGGTGTGGGTGGTCGTATCCGGGACGAACCGGTCCCGGCAGATGCTCTGCTTGATCCTGAGCGGGCCCGTGTGCTGACCATGCAGATCCGCGAGTCCATCGCCGCTGTGGAACAGGCAGGGCGCTGCTGGCCGAGCGGGTCATCGCCGCCACCGCCGGGCGTCTGCTGCCGCGGCCACCACCGTGGCGGGAGTGTCTTCTGCGGGAGACGGCCTTGGACTGTCCGGGCGGGCGCTGCGTGATGTGAGGGGCGGGTCGATCAGGCCCGGAGCACGGGCACGGAACTGACCGGCGATGACGTCGCCGCGCTGCTCCGCCGTGCGGTGGACCAGGTGCACAACCCGCCCCCGCTCCCCTCGTCGGCCGATGAGCGTACCGAGGTTCAGCAGGGCCGCCGCATGGTCGAGACGTTGTACGAGCCCGCGGCCGAGATCGGGATGGTCTGCCTGGAGAGCGCCCCCGCGCACATGTCGGAGCAGGACGCCTCCCCGGTCCTGGCCCTCTACGCCGAGGAGATCGGCCTGGATTTGCCCGCAGTGCCGGCGCGCCGGCGTTATGCCATCACCCCAGACCGGCGCTGCCTGCAGGACGTCCTATAGCGCCTCGGCTGCTCCTGCCCCTAGCCATTCTCAGGGTGCCTCCACCGATCAGATAGCTGTGGCGGGTCATGTGGTTGAGAAGTGGTTCTGGCGCAAATATCGGCGCGCCCGCGCGCGGGGAACGCGCCGCCAAGTACAACCGGCTGATGGTCATCGCCGCGCAGCGAGCGGACTTGTCCTACGGGCTGGAGGAGTGAACCGGTGTGAACGGAGGCTGCATCATCAGGGTTGCCAGCGAGAACCCCGCCCGCCGCGATGAGATCGAGCGCCGACTGCCATCGATACGTGGCACGCGCGGATCGCGCCCGTGGACAGACAGGCGGCCTGTTCCTTAGCCCCGATCTTCGGCCGCGCTGACCGGCTACAGACGAGCCACGAGTTCGATCGGTCTTCCGCCCCGATGACGACCTTGAGCTTCGGTAGTCTCGATGCCCTTACTCCCCTGCGGGAATGCGAACCTGGAGGATCTCCTCTCTAAAGGAGGGGAGAAGGGCGGAACGAGCGCATGACGGCCGGCCAATTCAGCACCCACAATCTCGACATCCGCGACGACATCGTGATCAAGCGGTACAAGTCATGGGATCGGCGAGAACCGCACCGGGAATGGGCGGCGCTGACGCTCCTGGCCGAGCACGCGGCCGGCCTGGCACCCGCGCCCGTCCGAGCCGAGCGCGAGGCCTGCCCACCAATGGTCGTGATGACCAGGCTGCCCGGCCGTGTGCTACGTGGTGGACACATGACCGCCCAGCAGACCGCCGCAATGGCCGCTGCTCTGACCCGGTTGCACCAGGCGATCCCCGCCAGAGTCGTCGAGGTGATCGAGCCCGCCGCGTGGGGACCCACCGCAGCCGTGGACAAAGTCCGCGCCTGGGCCGACAAGCGACCCGACCTCGGCGAGGACCCCCTCGCGCAGCAGGCCTTCCAGGCAGGAGCCGCGTGGCTGGCCACTACCGGCCCGGACAGGCTCACCATCGACCCCCTACCGCCCGTCCTCGGCCTGGCGGACGGCAACCACGCCAACTACCTGTGGGATGACCACGATCACCAGGTGCGGCTCATCGACTGGGAAGACTCCGGCCGCAGTGACCGTGCCTTCGAACTCGCCGAAGTAGCCGAACACATCTCCCACGTCGACGACGCCCTCGACGCACATCAGCTACTGGCCGGTATCGACCTGACCCCGAGGGAAACCGAGCGGGTACGGGACTTTCGCCGATTGCTCGCACTGGGCTGGTTTCTCATGCTCGGCCCCGACGGACCGGCTACACCACGCAACCCAGCAGGCACTCTGGAACGCCAAGCCGCGCGGGTTCTGCACCTACTCGCCTGACCCGGCCCAGCCATCACTGATGGGTAATCCCGCCGACCCGGATGTCAGGCAATCAGGATGAGCTCGTCGTCACCCTGCGACGGCAATGCGCTCCCGAAGGTCGCGGACCACAGGGATGTGCTGCTGTGCGCGCATCGCTGCGGCGATTTCACGAAGGGGGCCGATGGCGCGCTGGGAACTGATCTCCGCGATCACGTCGAGGGCCTGGGCTGTACCGCATGCGTGTTCGAGGTGCCCCTGCCGCAGTTGGGCGTCGGCTCGCCGCGCAGGACGGAGACGGCTGCGGCGATCTCCTCCTCGCCGAGGACGGAGCAGACGAGGTGGATGGGGGGAGCGTTCAGCAGAGCAGTCACAGGGTGGGGTCCTTTCGGTGCGGCGGACTGATCCGCCACACCGAACAGGACAGATGCGGCGGTGTTATCCGTGGCCGTCTTCGGGCGGCCAGCCGTACTGCAGGTAGACGGTGCGGCCTGAATCGGCGGCCTGTATGCAGGCGTCGATGCGGCGCGCCAGGTGAGGGGCCAGGCGGGCGGTCCACTCCCGGCGGTTGCACCAGGCGACGGCCGCCAGTTCTTCGTCGAAGGGGTGGACAACGGCGGCCTCGGCCGGGCTGAGGACGCCGCCGTCGAACAAGAAGTTGATCAGCGCGGGCCGTCCGTCGTTCTGGGCGGGGACGATATCGATGGCCAGCAGCCGGCCCGGGGGAAGGTTCAGGCCAAGTTCCTCCTTCACTTCGCGGACAGCCGCCCCCCATGGGTACTCGCCGTGCTCCAGTGCGCCACCCGGGATTTCCCAGGTGTCGGAGCGGTAGGCGGGCTGGACCAGCAGCACGCGGCCGTCGCTGTCGCGGAGCACCGCGCCTGCGCCGACCAGATGGTGCGGCAGGCTGGCGTAGTACTCGGCGGGAGGTAGGGGTGACTTGGTCATGGGGCGACGGTAGTCGCCCGACCGGGGCACTCTCCGCGACCTCCGCGACCTCCGCGGCGTCATCGCCTTGCGCGGTGCCGGCCATGCGGACGTCAACGCCTCCGCCACTGTTCTGCGGGAAACTGCGTACTTGCGCGCCAAGGCCCCGCTGCGACGAGCCCGCCCTCCATCCGGGAGTCCCGCCTGATCGCCGCGTACTTCTCCACCTTGGTCATCCGCGCCATCAGCGCCCCTTGTGACGCCAAGCGCATCGAGCGTCCCACCGCCACGCCCCGACCAAAACTCGCTGAACCGTCATCATCCGGCTACACAGCGGCACCAGAACTCACGGGTAGACCCATGCCGCCGCCCGTCGGATCTCAGCGACCTTTCCGGGCCAAGGGATTGATCGCTCATTGGCCAAGTGATCCAGGGAGCCGTACCAGATCCGCGGCTCCTAGGGTCAAGCCATGGCTGATCACGTTCGAGTGTTGTGCCTGCGCCATGGAGAGTCGGAGAACGTCATAGCTGGGGCCGCCGGCGCGCCGTGGTGGTGCGTCGTTCACCGGCACCGCGCCGCCGCTGTACGAACAGCGCGGTGCGTATCTGCGGAGCCGCTGCCACGGCTGCGCCAGATCCGGGTCGCCGGACCGGACGCGACTGTAGGGGGCAGCCTCACCGAGAGATCGTTAACAGCAGGGCCTGTCAGGGGGCCAGCAGGTGCCACGCGATGGCTACCCGGCAGGCCGCGGCAAGCTGCACTGCCGGGGTGCTGTGGCCGCACACGCGCGGCCCGGTATCGGGGTCGAACATGGTCTGCATAGCGGCGTTGGCGCAGCCCAGCAGGTAGCTGTACCCGGGCCGGCTGCGTTCCCGGATCCGGTGATGCTTCAGGCGCTGCCGGATGTGCTCGGCCTCGGTGGCCAGATGAGCCGCCAGCTCGGGGTCGTGTTCCGACTCAGTGAGTACCTGGCGCCCGTAGCGGGCGTAGATGTCTTCCAGTGACCAGCCATCCAGGTCGCGCGTCTCCGTGGCCATCTGACGTCGGCGCAGAGCGTTCACCATGTCCCGTATCACGACAGACAGGACGCCCGGCCCAGGGGTGACGTTGTCACGGGCGAGCAGCACGCCGACCGGAGGTGCTCGCCGAGGGAAGGCGTGTCGGCCAGCGCGGTCGCGAGCCGCGCACGCTACTCCTTGCCAACAAGCCAGCCCCGGACACCCCGGGCGCCTATGAAAGTGGTCGCAGGACGAGCATGCTCCGACTAGGAGCTGTTTGGAGTTTGGATCATGTGGTTGAGGTGAGGAGCTTCAGCCACATGATCGAGCCTCGGAGGTGGAGTCCGGCCTCGTAGCTTTCCGGGGCTTTGTCGTAGCGGG